>WTKE01000008.1 GCA_011524525.1 Bacillus sp. (in: firmicutes)
CCGGAAAATTATCTTTCTATTATTATAAAGGTTATAAAAGAAAAAAGGGTTAAAATTAACATAAATTAGGGATTATTGCCTAGGTATAAAGAGAGTGTAAAATATTTATTGGTATATTGTTACATTTACAGATTTTGTTTATAATGTCTTTAATGGCGTAGAAGAGGAAAAGTAGAATGTAGGGATTCTTTGCAGAGAGCTCCGGTTGCTGAAAAGGAGTAAGGATACACATTTGAACAATGGCCTCGGAGCTGCGAACTGAACCTGTCATTGACAGAAGTAGGAGTTGTCGGGAGTTGACGCCCGTTATCAATGTCACGGTATAAGAGTAGAGCGTTTGACTACTCCGTACTTGCGGAGGCTAACAGTGTGAGCTGTTGGTGAATTAAGGTGGTACCACGGGAGTAAAGCCCTGTCCTTATCTTTTATTAAGATACGGACAGGGCTTTTTTTATTTTTAAAGGAGGAATCTGGAATGTATGTATTTATTGGAGGTGCTTGGCCATATGCAAATGGTTCCCTGCATATTGGTCATATATCAAGCTTACTGCCAGGTGATGTTCTAGCAAGATACTACCGTTTAAAAGGGGAAGATGTGTTATATGTGAGTGGAAGTGATTGTAACGGGACACCTATTGCCATTCGAGCCATGCAGGATGGTGTAGAGGTAAGTGATATAGCCAACCGTTATCACCAAGAGTTTGTCGAATGCTTTACAAAACTAGGATTCACTTATGATTGTTATACACGCACAGATTCTTCGCACCATGCTAGTGTGGTGCAGAACTTGTTTTTAACACTTGATCATAATGGTTTACTCTATACAAAAGAAAATGATCAAGTCTATTGCCATACTTGTGATCAGTTTCTCCCAGACCGTTATGTAGAGGGAATTTGCCCGACCTGTGGAGAACATGCCCGTGGGGATCAGTGTGATTATTGTTCTACCATATTAGACCCAGTCGAGCTCCATAATAAGATTTGTAAAATATGTGGTTCATCGCCTGTTATTAAGAAAACGGAGCATTATTACTTAGCATTGAGTAAGCTTCAAAGCCAAATAGAAGATTTAAAGAAGATTAGGGCAGGGGTATGGCGTGAAAACGCATTGCAATTAACCGAAAGATACTTAAAGGAAGGACTGAAAGATCGACCTGCGACTCGTGACTTGCCGATTGGGGTTTCGGTTCCCATCAAAGGATTTGAACATAAAAAAATTTATGTGTGGATTGAAGCGGTATCTGGATATTACTCAGCAAGTCAAAAATGGTCTTTGGAGAATGGGAAAGAGGTAGAAGGTTTCTGGAAGGAATCTACCCGGAGCTATTATGTTCACGGGAAGGACAATATCCCTTTCCATTCCATCATTTGGCCTGCAATCCAAATGGGGGCAGGCTTGGAGGCATATCCGAATTATATCGTCTCAAATGAGTACGTAACATTAGAAAAAAAGAAGATCTCTACAAGCAAAAATTGGGCTATTTGGATCCCGGATCTATTGGAGAGGTATCATCCTGATTCCATACGCTACTTTCTAACCATTAATGCTCCGGAAAACCGTGACACAGATTTCTCCTGGCGGGAGTTTATTTATAGTCATAACAGTGAACTGTTAGGGGCGTATGGGAATTTTGTGAACCGCACTTTAAAGTTCGTCAAAAATCAATTATCTGGAGAGGTTCCTCAATCAGTAATTGATACAAGTATTCATAACCGTGTTGAATTACTTTATGAGCAAGTAGGGGAAGCCATAGAAGCAGCAAGTATAAAGCAAGCGTTAGAAGAGATTTTTGATTGTATAAGATTTGCGAATAAGTATTTTGATGAACAGCAACCATGGAAATCGGAAGAAGAGAAACGGGATGCAACCATCGCCACATGCGTGTTTCTTATAGTGAATTTCGCCCAATTACTAAATCCCTTTCTCCCTCATTCTAGTGAGGAAGTTAGAAAAATGCTCCATCATTCTAACTTCTCATGGGAAGTAATTACCAAATTGCCGTTGAGAATTGAAAATGTTCAGCCACTGTTTGAACGAATTGATATTAGGGCGATAGTAGAAGAAGGAGAAAGACTACGCTCGCAGATGAAATGAGAGTGATGGTATCATAAACAATTGGTATCTATAAATGGTGATAATTTCTATAATCTAATTCAACAGGTTTTTCGAGTCAATTTCCAAATAGTAAACTTTCCGTTTGGAGCAGAAAACATCCTTTTTTTCTCGAAATTTTGAGAGGAACTTATTATGGTAAAGGGTTCAACAAATAAGCGGAGTTTTTCCGGTTAGTCCGCAGAGTAGAGCTCTGTTGAGGGTATATAAGCGGAAGTTTTCCGGTTAAGCAGAATAAAATTGCCTATTTTCACGTTTTTTGACTAAATAGACGGAATCTATCCGTCTATTTAAGCTGTTTTCAGTGCTATTTTTTAATTAAGAGAAATTTCTCCGCTTAATTATCAAACCCTCGTTCATCTGGATCCTTGACGGGCCGCTCTGTTTGGGTTGGGGAGGGAGGGTGTCTCTTTTTTTAGCATTGTTGACAATTCAATTATGAC
>WTKE01000093.1:0-43809 GCA_011524525.1 Bacillus sp. (in: firmicutes)
GTAAAGAGATAACTAATTTTCTTTCAAATTATGGAGGTAATAGATATGTCAGGATCAACTTTATCCATTAAGGATTTACATGTGTCAATTGATGAGAAAGAAATCTTAAAAGGGGTAACTCTTGAAATTAAGGGTGGAGAAATCCACGCGATCATGGGACCTAACGGTACAGGTAAATCTACTTTGTCTTCTGCGATTATGGGACATCCTAAATATGAAGTAACTTCTGGTTCAATCACTCTTGATGGAGAAGATGTGCTTGAAATGGAAGTTGATGAGCGTGCTCGTGCTGGTCTATTTTTAGCGATGCAATACCCAAGCGAAATTAGCGGGGTAACAAATGCGGACTTCTTACGTTCAGCTATTAACAGCCGTCGTGAAGAGGGAGACGAAGTTTCTTTAATGAAATTCATCCGTCAAATGGACAAAAACATGGAGTTTTTAGAAATGGATCCAGATATGGCTCAACGTTACTTAAACGAAGGGTTCTCTGGTGGAGAAAAGAAGCGTAACGAAATTCTACAATTAATGATGATTCAGCCAAAGATTGCCATCCTTGACGAAATCGACTCTGGATTAGATATCGATGCGTTAAAGGTTGTTTCAAAAGGAATTAACGAAATGCGTAGCTCTGAGTTTGGTTGCTTAATGATCACTCACTACCAACGTTTATTAAACTATATTACACCAGACAAAGTTCACGTTATGATGCAGGGACGTATCGTTAAATCTGGTGGTCCTGAGCTTGCGCAACGTTTAGAAGCTGAAGGCTATGATTGGATTAAAAAAGAGCTTGGCATTGAGGACGAAACTGTCGGGCAAGAAGCGTAAGTTGGGGGGACCAGACATGACTACAGAAACCGTATTACCATTCGATAAGGAATATGTGACTTCTTTTTCAAAAGAGATGGGTGAGCCAGCTTGGTTAACAGAACTTCGCGTAAATGCGTTAGCATCAGCTGAAAACCTCTCACTTCCAAGACCGGATAAAACAAATATTACAAAATGGAACTTTACTCAATTCGATAAACATATCGTTAAGAGTGAAGATTATGCTTCTCTTGCTGATCTTCCTGACGAAGTAAAATCTCTGATTGGTACAGAAGAAGGCGAGAAAACCTTATACATTCAACGCAATAATCGCCCGACGATTCTTTCTGTTTCAGAAGAATTGAAAAATCAAGGCGTGGTGTTTGTAGATATCTTTACAGCTGCTCGTGAGCATGGAGACCTTTTACAAAAGTACTTCATGAAAGACGGTGTAAAGGTTGATGAACACAAGCTTACTGCTCTTCATGCGGCATTAATGAACGGTGGAGTATTCCTATATGTTCCTAAAAATGTAGAGGTTTCTGCACCAGTTCAATCGGTATTTATCCATGATGACAAAGAAGCAAATGTGTTCAACCATGTTCTTGTAGTGGCTGAAGACAATAGCTCGGTCACATACGTTGAGAACTATATTTCAACTGTGGAAGAAGCTAATTCAATCTTCAATATCATTACAGAAGTTGTTACAGGGACAAACGCAACGGTTCAATACGGTGCAGTTGATACATTAGCTACGGGTGTAACGACATACGTAAATCGTCGTGGAGTAACAGGACGTGATTCGCGTATTGAGTGGGCGCTTGGTTTAATGAATGATGGCAACACTATTTCTGATAACGTAACAAATCTTGTTGGAGATGGCTCTGTTGGCGACATGAAAATGGTAACCGTTGGACGTGGCGAGCAGACACAAAACTTCACAACAAGTGTGGTTCACTGGGGAAAACACACGGATGGCCAAATCCTTAAGCATGGTGTAACGAAAGACCGTGCTACTTCTATCTTTAACGGAATTGGCAAAATAGAGTACGGTGCAACCAAGTCAAATGCGGAGCAAGAATCACGCGTATTGATGCTAAGTGAAAAGGCACGTGGAGATGCTAACCCAATTCTTCTAATTGATGAAGATGATGTAACGGCTGGACACGCAGCTTCAGTTGGGCGTGTGGATCCACTTCAGCTTTACTACCTAATGAGCCGTGGAATTCCTAAAACAGAAGCAGAACGCCTTGTTATTCATGGTTTCTTAGCTCCTGTTGTTAACGAGCTTCCAATCGAAGGTGTGAAAAAGCAATTAGTGGAAGTTATCGAAAGGAAAGTTAGATAATGAATATCCAGGATATTCGCAGTCACTTTCCGATTCTGCATCAAGAAGTGAACGGCAAACCTTTAGTGTATCTTGATAGCGCGGCAACTTCTCAAAAACCCGTTTCGGTTATCGAAACGCTTGAAAAGTATTATAAAGAATACAATTCAAATGTGCACCGAGGTGTTCATACACTTGGTACGAAAGCAACCGATGCTTACGAAGGGGCACGTGAAAAGGTTAGAAGGTTTATTAATGCAAAATCTACCGAAGAAATCATCTTCACTCGTGGAGCGACTACAGCATTAAACATGGTCGCCCACAGCTATGGTTCAGATAATCTTCGTGAAGGTGATGAAATTGTGATCACCTTTATGGAGCATCATGCGAATATTATTCCTTGGCAGCAAGTAGCTAAGAAAACCGGTGCAACACTTAAATACATTCCCCTTCAAGAGGATGGAACCATTAGTCTAGAAGATGTAAGAGCAACCGTTACCTCGAATACAAAAATTGTGTCCGTAATGAAGGTTTCAAATGTTTTAGGTGTTATGAACCCGATTAAAGAAATTGCCAAGATCGCACATGAAAATGGTGCAATTATGGTGGTTGATGGTGCTCAAGCAGCACCCCATATGAAGATTGATGTACAGGATCTAGACTGTGACTTCCTTGCTTTTTCAGGCCATAAAATGTGTGGACCAACTGGAATTGGCGTTCTCTATGGGAAGAAGCAGCATTTAGAAAAAATGGAGCCAGTTGAGACAGGTGGAGAAATGATCGACTTTGTCGATTTATACGAATCTACTTGGAAAGAGCTTCCTTGGAAGTTTGAAGCAGGTACCCCGATTATTGCGGGAGCTGTTGGACTTGGGGCAGCGATTGACTTCCTAGAGCAAATTGGCTTAGAAAATATAGAAGCACACGAGCATAAGTTAGCTGCTTATGCGATGGATAAGTTATCACAAATTGAAGGAATGACGATCTACGGTCCGAAAGATCCAGGTCTTCGAGCTGGTGTGGTTACTTTCAATATCGATGATGTTCATCCGCATGATGTGGCAACTGTGCTTGATGCAGAAGGAATTGCCGTACGTGCTGGTCATCATTGTGCACAACCACTAATGAAATGGCTAAAGGCTTCTGCAACGGCTCGTGCCAGCTTTTACCTGTACAACACTGAAGAAGAGATTGATAAGCTTGTGGAAGGGCTTATCAAAACAAAGGAGTATTTTAGCGATGTCTTCTAATCATTTAGATACCCTATATAGACAGGTAATTATGGATCATTACAAAAACCCTCGTAATAAAGGGGTGCTAGAAAACGATAGCCTAACCATCAATATGAATAATCCTACATGTGGTGACCGAATTCAGCTTACACTTAAGCTTGAAGAAGGTGTCGTGAAGGATGCAAAATTTGAAGGGGAAGGCTGCTCTATCTCTATGTCATCTGCTTCCATGATGACGCAAGCCATTAAAGGAAAAAAGCTTGACGAAGCATTAAAGTTATCGGAAGTATTTTCCCATATGATGCAAGGTAAGGAATACGATGATAGCCTAGACTTAGGTGATATAGAAGCGTTACAAGGCGTTTCCAAGTTCCCAGCGCGAATTAAGTGTGCGACACTAGCGTGGAAAGCAATGGAAAAGGGCATTAAAGAAGAACAACAATAAGGGGTAGCATAAAAGCATGCTCCTACGAATGGAGGAACACGACAATGGCTAAAAAAGCGCCTGAAATCGGTGATTACAAATATGGCTTTGCCGATAAAGATGTGTCTATCTTCCGCTCGAAGCGTGGATTAACACGTGAAATCGTGGAAGAAATCTCAAAAATGAAGCAAGAGCCGCAATGGATGCTTGATTTCCGTTTAAAATCACTAGAGCATTTTTATAATATGCCAATGCCACAATGGGGTGGAGATTTAGCGGCATTAAACTTTGATGAAATTACGTACTACGTAAAACCATCTGAAAAGACAGAACGTTCTTGGGATGAAGTTCCTGAAGAAATTAAACAAACATTTGATAAGCTTGGTATTCCTGAAGCAGAGCAAAAATACTTAGCAGGTGTTTCTGCTCAGTACGAGTCTGAAGTTGTCTATCACAACATGCAGGAAGATCTTGAAAATCTAGGGATTGTGTTTAAGGATACAGATTCTGCGCTTCGTGAAAATGAAGACATCTTCCGTGAGCACTGGGCAAAAGTTATTCCTCCAACGGATAACAAATTTGCTGCATTAAACTCTGCTGTATGGTCAGGTGGATCTTTCATCTATGTTCCTAAAGGTGTAAAGGTAGAAACTCCACTTCAAGCTTATTTCCGTATCAACTCTGAAAACATGGGGCAGTTCGAGCGTACGCTTATCATTGTTGATGAAGGAGCACATGTACACTATGTAGAAGGTTGTACAGCACCTGTTTATACAACAAACTCCCTTCATAGTGCGGTTGTTGAAATCATTATCAAGAAAGATGCTTACTGCCGTTATACAACGATTCAAAACTGGGCAAATAACGTGTTTAACCTAGTTACGAAGCGTGCGGTTTGTGAAGCAAACGCAACAATGGAATGGATTGACGGAAACATCGGTTCTAAGTTGACGATGAAATACCCTGCAGTAATCCTGAAGGGCGAAGGTGCTCGTGGAATGACCTTATCTATCGCACTTGCTGGTAAAGGTCAACACCAAGATGCTGGAGCGAAGATGATTCACTTAGCTCCTAACACGTCTTCTACCATCGTTTCGAAGTCGATTTCGAAGCAAGGTGGAAAAGTAACGTACCGTGGAATCGTTCATTTTGGACGTAAAGCGGACGGAGCGCGTGCGAATATTGAGTGTGACACGCTAATCATGGATAACCAGTCTACTTCAGATACAATTCCTTACAACGAAATCTTAAACGACAACATCTCTTTAGAGCATGAAGCGAAGGTTTCAAAAGTTTCTGAGGAGCAATTGTTCTATCTAATGAGCCGTGGTATTTCTGAAGAAGAAGCAACAGAAATGATCGTAATGGGCTTTATTGAACCATTTACGAAAGAACTTCCGATGGAATATGCAGTTGAAATGAACCGTCTAATCAAGTTCGAGATGGAAGGTTCAATTGGATAATATATAAGTTAAACGTTCACCTAGTAGGTGAACGTTTTTTAATACATATGATATGATGATGTCATTAGGATGGAGGGGTGGAATGATTTATATTGGTGTGACTGGTTGGGGTGACCATGATCGTTTGTACGGTCCACATACCTCACCTAGAAATAAATTAAAAGACTATGCTGGATATTTCCCAACGGTAGAAGTTGATTCATCTTTCTACGCGATACAGCCTACAAAAAATGCACAAAGATGGGTCGATGATACCCCGCCAACTTTTCGCTTTATTGTAAAGGCATATCAAGGAATGACAGGACATACAAGAGGAGAAATTCCTTTTGAAAGCAAAGAGCAAATGTATCAAGCGTTTAAGGATTCTCTTATACCTTATATAGATGCTGGAAAATTAGCTATGACCTTATTTCAGTTTCCTCCTTGGTTTGATTGTAAACGGGAGCATGTCGAATACTTGCGTTGGTGCAAAAAACAGATGGGTGATATCCCATGTGCCCTTGAATTCCGTCATCAATCGTGGTTTCGTCCCTCCTATTATGAGCGAACCCTTCAATTTATGAAGGATGAAGAGTGGATTCATAGCATATGTGATGAACCTCAATCAGGAGAGGGATCTGTTCCCATCGTACTCGAATCACTTGGGAAAGATAAGGTGTTGATTCGCTTTCATGGAAGAAACGTACATGGTTGGCAAAAGCGTACAGAAAACTGGCGTGAAGTCAGATACTTATATCGGTATAATCAGAAAGAATTGTTACAATGGGTAGACCAAATAAAAAAGTTAGAAAAAGAAACAGAACAGCTTTTTATCGTTTTTAATAATAATTCTGGTGGAGATGCTGCTGATAACGCGCTTGAGTTGATAAACATGCTCGGAATTGAGTATGAAAACCTAGCTCCTCGTCAGCTAGGTTTGTTTTAGTATTTTTGTGAGGGGAGAAGCAGTATGACGTTAGAAGACATTCATATTTATCACACGAATGACCTACATAGTCATTTTGAGCACTGGGCAAGAATCCGCTCCTTCTTGCAGAAAAGAAGAGACCTTCATCAAAGTGTAAACGAAGACGTTCTACTTTTTGACATAGGAGATCATATGGACCGGTGGCATCCACTGACAGATGCTACACGGGGAAAGCGTAACACCCTGTTATTAAATGAAGTGGGTTACACGGCCGTAACGATTGGAAATAATGAAGGAATTACTCTCTCCTTCGAGGACTTAGACAATTTATTTCAAAAGAGAACATTTGATGTGATTGTAGCTAATTTTTTTACAGCTAAAGGTACTCGTCCTCAGTGGGTAGAGCCATATCATATTTATGAGCTGAAAAATAAAGCACGTGTGGCTGTTATCGGTTTGACTGCCTATTTTTCACATTTTTATGGACAGCTGGGCTGGGAATTATCCGAACCGATAGAAGAACTAAAGCGCCAGCTAGCCATAATAAAAGAAGAAGCAGACATTATCATTCTCCTCTCTCATTTAGGCATCCATGATGATGAAGCTATCGCTGAGCAATTTCCTGAAATTGATGTGATATTAGGGGCACATACCCATCATGTGTTTCATGAAGGAAAGGAAATAAATGGAGTCATGCTTGGTGCAGCAGGAAAGTACGGAATGTTTGTTGGCCATATTACACTTACGATTGACTGCGAGACACTTCACGTGATAAAGAAGCGAGCAATTGCTTATGACTCAAATCAACTTCCTTATGTAGAAAACGAAAAGGATGAGGAGAATCGGCTGTATGAGGAAGGGAAGGCTTTACTTTTCACCGAAGTTGCTAGAATAAATGAGCCTTATCGAACGAGGGAAGTGTTAGCACGCCTTCTTTGTGAAACTCTTCGCAGCTGGTGTAAGGTAGATAGTGCCTTTTTAAACGAAGGATTAATATTGCATGATTTACCAAGTGAAACGGTTACGGAATACGATTTATTAACGATTTGTCCACATCCCATAAATCCTACGGTGGTCGACCTTTCAGGTACTGAATATCAAGAAGTCATTCGTCTTGCATTAGATGAGAAGTGGAGAAATATGGTGATCAAGGGGTTTGGGTTTCGTGGTACTTTCATGGGGAAAATGATTTTTGACGGTATTGAGGTGACGCGTGGGAAAAATGGACTTTCTATTTTAATAAATGGAAAGCCAATCGATAGAGAAGCTCGCTATCAAGTTGCTATACCAGACATGTTTACTTTTGGTCAGTTGTTTCCCGAAATTAGAAGAGCGGAACATAAAGTATACTTCTTCCCAGAGTTTATGCGTGATTTATTACGTTGGAAGCTTCAAAACTTGCAATAGCTAGGCAAATGAAACTCACCTTTTTTCTTTCTAATACATAAGTTGATAAGGAAGAAAGGAGAGTGTAGCAAGTGATTGAGCTTTCACCAATTGAAATCAATGGACACACTTTTTTAAGTGTATCAGTAAAACTCCCAAAAACAAATTTGCTCGTTGTGAGTAATGATAAAGGATACATCATGTGTGGTGCTCTTGATGTGGCACTTCTCAATGAAAAGCTTAAGGATAGAAAAGTTATAGCTGGTAGAGCCGTTGGCGTTAAAACCATTGAGCAGCTTTTAGAGGCACCTTTAGAATCCG
Organism: Bacillus sp. (in: firmicutes); assembly: GCA_011524525.1. Classification (GTDB taxonomy): domain Bacteria; phylum Bacillota; class Bacilli; order Bacillales; family Cytobacillaceae; genus Robertmurraya_A. The sequence goes on from WTKE01000093.1 coordinate 7,871, forward strand.
TTACGTATGAAGCAGAAAAGTTAGGGATTTCAAAGGGTATGCTTGGAAAAGATGCCATGTTAAAAATGATTTAAAAAGGTGCTGAATAGGCGCCTTTTTTTAGTTTTATTAGGAAATAATGGTAATATAAATGGCGTTGTTCTTATTCTTAAGCAAATAAAGTCATTTGGCCTATTTAATTTTTTAATTAGGTACTAAAGTATGTTGAAATTTAGTCGATAATAGAGTTATCTTAGAAGATAAAGTAGGAATTTGTCAGGACTTGCTGAACAATGTCAGTCAGACTAATACAGGAGAACTATAATGAGACTAGTAGCTACCGCTAAAGTAGAATCTGGAACTATACTGGGAAAAACGGTTAGAAGTGATAAAGGTCAGATTTTACTAAGCGAGGGAGTAGAGTTAAACGAAAAAATGCTTAATCGCTTACAACTGCTGGGCATCACCTACATATATATTAAAGATTCTGTAACAGAAGGGATCGAGTATATCGAGGTACTCCCGGATTCGATCCGAAGAAAGGCTGTCCAAACGATTGAAACGACCTTTCAAGAGCTTCAAATGGATAGCAAATTTAATTCTACATTTGTTATTGAAAAAGCGTCCAAAAGATTTAAGGATCTGATTCGACAGCTTTTATTTGAGTTGAAAAATAATGAAAATTTGTTAACCATGTTAGCTGATGTCTATACTTATGATAACTACATCTTCACACATTCCTTACATGTGACCATGTATTCTCTGGCGATTGGAATGAAGTTAAAGCTTCCTCCTAAAGAACTTGAAATACTAGGAATGGGAGCCATACTTCACGATGTGGGGAAAATGAAGGTACCATGTGAAATTCTTCAGAAGCCTGGGAAATTAACAAATCAAGAATACGATGAAATTAAAAAGCATCCTGAAGAAGGATTCCAAATGCTTCGTAATGTTCCAGCGATGTCCCTTATAGTCGCTCATTGCGCGTACCAGCATCATGAACGGCTTAATGGGACTGGGTATCCACGTGGTATCGAAGGTGGAGAAATACATCAGCTTGCGAAAATTATTGCGGTAGCTGATGTATTTGACGCGGTTACCTCAAATCGTGTGTATCGTGATGCTATGCTGCCTCACCATGGTCTAGAAATTTTGTTTGCTGGATCAGGAACGCTTTTTGATCCCAAAATAATAGAGGCATTTCGTAAAGGGGTAGCCATATACCCTGTTGGGATTACGGTTATACTTGATGATGGTCGTAAAGGAGTTGTATCCAAACAAAACATGGGAGTCAGCGACCGGCCGGTTGTAAGGATCATTGAAGAAGATGGTAAAAGCATTCTTCCTTACGAACTTGACCTAAGTAAAAGCTTAACTACAATGATTGTCGAATGCGACACGACCTTTCCTAAAAAAGCGTAACAACTCTCTTTAAAAGATAAAAAAAATCATATTTTTGCGCTAGTTCCCCCCTTTACAGCATACATATAGCTTGTAAAGGGGGGATTTGTCTTGCGTAAATTTCGCGGTCGTCTGCCGCGGAGAGGTCCATTGCCGTTCAGATATGTTTTTTTACTTACCTTTGTGTTTTTCATCTTCTCAACAGCAGCTGGTCTTTGGATAATAAATGAGGGGCTGAAGCCTACACTTGTTAGCTATGCAAACTCACAAACTCGAAAAATTGCTTCACTCGTCATAAATAATGCAGTTAGTAAAAAAATAACAAACGTTATGGATATAAAATTTGAAGAGACCGGGAATGGAGATGTGGTGTTCTTAAACGCAGAACATCTAAACCGTGTTAAAGCAGAAGTAACAGAGTTGGTACAAGACAATATTAAAAAAGCAGAAAAAGGAGACCTCACAGAGCTTGAATCGTTCACCGATATTGAAATCAATACGGATAAAAAGGAAAACGGTATCGTTTATTATGTTCCGCTAGGTCAGGCTACCAATAATGCCCTATTAGGTAACTTGGGACCAAAAATACCAATAAAATTTAATTCCATTGGTTCAGTAACGTCCACCTTTAGGACAGTGAAAGAAGAAATGGGAATTAATAATACATGGGTGGAAATTCATGTCCAAGTGGAAGTAAAGGTTCAGATTATCATTCCATTTGCTACGGAAATTATTACCGTTAAAGAGGATGTGCCGGTTGCAACAGGTCTAATAAAAGGTGAAGTTCCGCAGTTTTATAACGGTGGCGGCGGTGATTCAGGTGCATCAATTGACCTACCTATGGACAATTAATCAGTTAGTGAAAAAGTCAGAGAATAACTGTGTTCTTCTGACTTTTTTTCTAAAGAAAAGTTGGAAGAGAGGGGTGGATGAAATGGAGAGAGGAGGAGGAATAAGTATGTGAGAATAATATTCTGAAATGTTAGTTTTTTCACACTTTTCACGTCTTCTACTATATTAACGTGTTAAACAATATTATTATTCTAAAAATAATGTTTTGACAGATGGACAAAAACTAGCTATACTAATTTTAGATTAAATCAAATAATCAGAAAATATAAAAAGTTCCAATTATTTTCTAAAATAAGGAAAAAGGTTTGGGACTCAGTAGGAGGTCATTTTTACTATGGATAATCGTCCACAATGGGGGACTCGTGCAGGTTTTATCATGGCAGCAGTTGGATCAGCTGTAGGACTAGGAAACATCTGGCGTTTTCCCGCAGTAGCTTATGAAAATGGAGGAGGAGCATTCTTTTTACCGTACTTATTCGCTATTTTAACTGCTGGTATTCCGCTTCTCGTTCTAGAGTTTACACTAGGTCATAAATATCGCGGATCAGCTCCACTAACATTCGCACGTTTAAACAAGAAATCTGAATGGATTGGTTGGTGGCAGGTAGCCATTTCATTTGTTATCTCAACATATTATGCTGTTATTATCGCTTGGGCAATGTCATTTGCATACTTCTCTTTCGGACAAAAATGGGGCAAGGATCCAGGAGCATTCTTATTCGGAGACTATTTAAAGCTTGCTGAAGCACCAGGTCAGGTTGGTAGCATCGTTCCTAGCGTTTTTATTCCATTAGTACTAGTTTGGGTCATTGCACTTGGTGTTCTTTTCAAAGGTGTTAAAAAGGGTATTGAAGCAGCGAACAAGATCTTTATTCCGGCACTTGTTATTTTATTCCTTGTAATCGTCGTTCGCGCTGTAACATTAGATGGAGCTGCTCAAGGTTTGGATGCATTCTTCAAGCCGAACTGGAGCTTAATTGCAGAACCTAAGGTTTGGGTTGCTGCATACGGCCAAATTTTCTTCAGCTTATCCATTGGTTTTGCGATCATGGTTACGTATTCTAGTTATCTACCAAAGAAAACAGACTTAACAAATAATGCATTTATCACAGCTTTTGCTAACTCTGGTTTTGAATTATTAGCAGGTATTGGTGTATTTGCAGCACTTGGTTTTATGGCTCAGCAGCAAGGTGTAGCTGTCAGTGAAGTAGTTGCGGGTGGAGTAGGGTTAGCTTTCGTAGTTTTCCCACAAATCATTAGTGAATTCCCTGCATTTAACGGTTTATTAGGATCTGTTTTCTTCCTATGTTTAGTTTTAGCAGGTTTAACATCTTTAATTTCAATCATTGAAACATATGTTGCTGGTATTCAAGATAAATTTAAAGTTTCACGTAACAAAGCCGTAGCAATTGGTGGAGGAATCTCTGCAGTTATTTCGATTCTATTTGCTACTCAAGGTGGGTTATACTTCCTTGATGCTGCCGATTATTTCATTAACCAATTTGGTATTGTTGTTGCAGGGTTTGCTGAAGTAGTGTTAGTGGCATGGGTACTACGTGAAATGAAGAATCTTCAACAGCATGCTAATAGCATGTCAGATATGCTATTAGGTGCATGGTGGAAAGTCTGCTTAGGATTTATTACACCAGTTGTTTTAGGATATATGATGATTCAAAACTTCATCAATAACTTAAAAGATAACTACGAAGGATATCCAACAAGCTTCCTATTATATACAGGTTGGGGAGTTGCAGTAGCTGCGCTTGTAGTCGGATTTGTATTCGCTGCTTTCAAGTGGCAAAAGGGTGCATTAGATTTACCTTCAACTGATGGCAAGGAGGTTTCAAAATAATGTCAACGAGTGCTATTGTTATGATGGTTGTTGGTATGGTCATTCTATGGGGTGGATTTGCAGCTAGCGTTGCTAATGCCGTTTCCAAGTCGAAAAAGGCAAATTAATAACAAATAAAGAAGGACTAGCGGATTAATATCCGTTAGTCCTTTATTTTTTTCTATTTCTTGCACGTTCTTGACGCTCCCAAAGTTTTAAATGTGGAAACGGATCATAGCTCCATTCAGTATATCCATTATCTCGATACATTCCATAATGAAGATGTGGCGGGAATTTACCTGACGTACCTGGTGGTCCATAACCAGAACTTCCGACGCCGCCTATGACCATTCCAGGTTCAACGATTTGTCCTACCTTTAATTCCTTACTAAACCCGCTTAAATGTGCAAAATAATGATAGTTATTGTTAATATCACGTATTCCGATTCGCCAGCCGCCAAAACGGTTCCAGCCTTTCATCTCAACAATGCCAAATGAGGTTGCACGAACAGGAACACCATAGTGGGCAAAAATATCTGTTCCTTCATGCATGCGTCGTCCGCCCCAGCCACGCGCATCTCCCCATGTGTTTCGATAGCTATAATCGGATCTAAGAGGTACTGGAAAGGAGTGACTATCAAGATCTAGTCGACCATATTTTTTATAAATTTCGGACTTTCCGATAATAATCCCAACTGTTTTATCTCGTTTATAATAATCCCAGAGACCAATTTTTATATTGTCATGGTCCGTCCCGTAAGATAGGATGAAGTTTGCAAAAGAAAAGAGAACATCTTCGTCATCTTTCAAACTCGCCTTTCCATCCCCGTTCCCATCGACTCCAAAACCGTTAAAATACTTAATGGACATCGGATTTTCATCTTCAAGATTTGGGTTTAGTGGTCCAACCCATTCCTCTGGTTTGTAGTAAATGCCAGTTAAACCCTCCGCTTTTGGTAGATCACGTCGAGACTGCCTGAGACTTCTTTCATATTGGTCAACAGCGGCCATATAGTACCAAGGAATTTGAGTAGCAGCTTCAACTTCTTTATATAACTCAAGGCGCTTTGCATAAATGGTCTGTTGATCGGTTTGGGCGTGTGCATATGGAACAGAAGGTAGTAAAGCAATAATAACAAGATAAACAAAGATTCCTTTTAACAGTTTCCGCACGATGATCCTCCTTCAAAAGAATTAACATGCTTTAGTTTGTCTTAAAACATTTAAAACAATATATATCAATTACTGGTAATAGTAAGTCTCTTGCTTGTCGTATAATCTTCATTATGTTAAAGTGATTCAGGAGTAGTATGAAATAGCTACATAGTGTGAAAAAAACACTTATCATATAAGGATGGTGTGGGAAGTTGAGCAAAAACCAAGAACATTTACGTAAACCCGAGTGGTTGAAAATTAAATTAAATACGAACGAAAATTATACAGGCTTAAAAAAGATGATGAGAGAGAAAAAGCTTCATACGGTTTGTGAAGAAGCAAAATGCCCTAATATTCATGAATGTTGGGCTGTTAGACGTACCGCTACTTTTATGATCCTAGGTGATATTTGTACTCGTGCATGCCGTTTCTGTGCGGTTAAAACGGGTCTTCCGACAGAACTTGACCTTCAAGAACCAGAACGTGTGGCTGATTCTGTTGTGTTAATGAATTTAAAGCATGTTGTTGTTACAGCAGTAGCACGTGACGACTTAAAAGACGGTGGGGCAGCTGTGTTTGCTGAAACCGTTCGTGCCATCCGTAGAAAGAGTCCGTTCACAAGTATTGAAGTACTTCCATCAGATATGGGTGGAGTCGAAGAGAATCTTCGTATGCTAATGGATGCGCGCCCCGACATCCTGAATCATAATATTGAAACGGTGAAACGTTTATCAGATCGTGTGAGAGCACGTGCAAAATACGAACGCTCACTTGAATTTTTAAGAAGAGCAAAAGAGATGCAGCCCGATATTCCTACAAAGTCTTCTATTATGATTGGTCTTGGTGAAACGAAAGAAGACCTAATTGAAGCTATGGATGATTTACGAGCAAATAACGTTGATATCTTAACAATTGGACAGTATCTACAGCCGTCTAAAAAGCATCTGTCAGTTGAAAAATACTACCGCCCTGAAGAATTTGCTGAATTAAAGGAAATTGCCCTTAGCAAAGGCTTTAGCCACTGTGAAGCTGGTCCGCTTGTACGTTCTTCTTATCATGCAGATGAGCAGGTAAATGCAGCAGCTAAGCACAAGCAATTATTAGGTGAAAAAGAAGCGAAGGAAGCATAATATAAGAAAAGAGGCATTACGAAGTTCGTAAGCCTCTTTTTCTTATTGGTTCATTTTCTTCATCTGTTGGCTTATATCATCTTTGTCCATGTCTTCATTTAGCTCTCCCTGGGCTTCACCATTCGCATTTTCACCTGTACTCATGCTTTTCCCTTGAGGAGAAGCTAGCATTTGCTTAATGAGTTGATTAATTCCCGTTTCCGTGTTTGCACTATTCGGACCAAGGTTGGCAAAATTCTCTACATTTGGACGAAGTGCTTCATTATCACTAACATATACATGGTACCATCTCGGTATAACAGACATAGCCATACGCTTTACTTGGTCAGCTGTTAAATTGCGATCACTTGAATCGGTATGGTACACTATGAGAACTTCCTCATCCGTTACCAATGTGGAGATATCGTCTACATTAGGAACATCTGTGCAATACTCACCGATGATATCAGCCACTTTTTCGCGATCAATGGCAGCATAGTGATTTTGGGACTGTGTACGAGCCATTTCATCCTTTTTATGTCTTACATAGCCAAAATCTTCAGAACCATTTTTATCTCGATTGTATATATCACCAGTAGGGTCATTAACGCTTAGAGCATTTCTTCGTTCGTTCTGAACATCATCACGCCCTAAATTATTTTGACAAGCAGTAAGTGTTGTTATTGCACAAATTCCAAGGATTATCATTGAGTTTTTCAAGATTTACACCCCCTCTTTTATAGAATGACCACGATAATTCTTTTTTCCTCTTAGTAATTCATGGAGAATCAGTTATAATTTAAAATAGATGAGTGAGTGAGGTGGACAAATGATCTGTATCGGGAATATATGTTACGAAGTAGTAGAAGAACGATCAAATGGATTCAATGAAGATGCCTTTAAGGCTCGTTACAGCGATATATTAACAAAGTATGATTATATCGTGGGTGATTGGGGTTACGGTCAACTCCGTCTACGAGGATTCTTTGAGGATAGTAATCATAAAGCAACATTTGACACGAAAATCAGTACATTAACAGAATATCTGTATGAATACTGTAATTTTGGGTGTCCCTACTTTGTAGCGAAGCGTGTAAAAAATACCAATACGATAAAAAATGACGTGTAGCGGTACACGTCATTTTTCGTCCATGAATGGATTATTCTTATAAGGAGTCTGAGTATCCCTTGTTGGGTCATCGTGCGTTGGATGTGCTCCGTCCATTTGCCTTGGGAGCCCCTCATGAAGCGTTTTGTTTTCGTAGTTGAATGCACTATAAGAACGCTGTTCCGTCGCCCCTGCAAGTTCCTGTTTGCCTTGTAGAGGCTCGTCTGCCTTATAAGGAGAGCCATATGGACCTTCTGGTGTTTGTTGAGGAGGAATATAACTTCTTCCAACCTCTACATTTGAAAAATCTGTATACTTCTCATCACTCATGGTTTTTCCCCCTCTCTCATTAGTATGTGAGAGGATAAGGAAAGAATTCAAAACTTACACTAATTCCATTAAAAAGGAACGTAATTCTTCCGCATCTTCCTCAGAAAGTTGAAAAGCATACTCTAAATATCCTTCTTCTTTTAAATCATCTGGACCAATAATCGCAAATCGACTACCTTGAATATCTAGAACAATCTGTTTGCCATAATATCTATCTGATTGAATAATGGCTAAGTCAAAGCGAGTGTTTTCACCCATAAAACTTACAAAGCGTGTTTTTGTATTCACTAATTCATCGTATAGAAAGAAACGATCTCCCATCTTAGTCACCCCTATGTCTCAATGTACCGCTATTATCATCTTAACAGAACAAGTAAGCCCTTGCACAGGAGAGAAATTTAGAATAGGAAAAGCCTCTCGTATTTCCTTATTTATGTTACAATGGAAATAGTTTTCACCGCGAACTTCTGAGAGGACTGAGACGAAATGGCATGGACCACGAAGTCATTAAACAACTTATTACAATGGAGAAAGGTATTCTGGCCTTTAAGGGCCATTCGAATGTATCCTCCACAATTCGTCATAAGAGACCCGATTATTGAAGGGGTAGGAAAAGCATTTAATCAAGGCCATGAAGTGGCTGTTATTGTTTTTAACATTTCTAATATGAAAGATATTTTTGAACAGTTAAGTGAGATGCAATATATAGATTTTATTAAAAAAATGAAAATGAATTTTCAGCAGGTCATTCAAGAGCAAATTGAGGATGGGGACCTGCTTTTATTGCATGATTACAATAGTGATGGAGTCACTTTATTTATTAAGGTAGATCATGAGCAGCACTGTATTTCTGAAATCGATCAGGTGATGAAGAAGGTCTTGCGGGAAACAGAAACTAAGCTATGTTTCCAATTTCCAAGTTTATTCATTCAGTTTGAATCAGGATATATGTTTGTTGAAAAAAAGCAATACTCCATTCAGGAAGCGATCTTAAAAGCTGGGCAGCAAGCGTTGGCGATGGCAGAAAAGCGAGTGCAAACTGAGTTCAATGAGCTTCTTTATAATCTGAGCAGAATTGTCGCGCAAAAGAATATTTTCCTTCTCGCTCAACCGATTTTTGATGTAGCGACAAAAGAAATTCGTGCCTGGGAAATGCTAACTAGAGGACCAAAGGGAACAGAATACGAAAATCCATTACACCTATTTTCGGTTGCACGCCAAACAGGAATGTTATATAACTTAGAGTTAATTGTTCTAGAAAAAGTACTGAAACAAATTGCTGATACTGGTTGTACATACGATATTTTCATTAACTTCACCCCAATTACGGTGGGAAATCAAGGGTTCATTCGTGATCTAAAGAAGTTGATGGGGAAATATAAAAATATCTCACCGACTCAAATAATAATAGAAATTACAGAGAGAGATTCTATAGATGGTTTGGAATACTTTATTTATAATATCAACCTTCTAAGAAATTTGGGGTTCCGTATTGCAGTGGATGATACTGGTGCGGGATATGCTTCACTAAACACGATTAGTGAAATTATGCCTGATATTATTAAAATTGACCGTTCCGTCATTCAGGATATTGACAAAAACTCGTTGAAAGAATCTATGCTAAAGGGACTTCTCCTTGTTGCTCGTGAGGCCGGATCCCTCGTTGTCGCTGAAGGAATTGAAAGTGAAGAGGAAGCCTCTGTATTATTCAGAAATCGCGTGGATTTAGCACAAGGATACTTATTTGCTAGGCCAGCTTCGTTAATTCATGGACTAGCATCTGTATAAACAAAAATTGTGCTATTTAGGAAAGGAGCTGACGATACGTGTACTTTGTTGATAGAGAATTAATTGAGGAAAGATTAACTTTTTTAGATAAGCAAATACAGCAGTTTGAAGGAAAGAATGAGTGGAATACGGCCCTTGAACAGGCTGCACTTGAGCGCCTTACACAAATGATGATTGAATCGATCCTTGATGTTGGCAACGCGATGATCGATGGATTTATCATGCGTGACCCTGGTAGCTATGAGGATATTATTGATATTCTTGAAGATGAGAAGGTCATTTCGACTGATATGAGCCAGGACTTGAAGGTGATGGTTCAATACCGCAAAACACTTGTTCAGAACTATACGAGAATTGATCATGAAGATGTAAAAAATACTTTCTCAATGATCCTTCCATCCATTAAGCTTGTTTCTGATTCTGTAAGACAGTACTTAACGAACGAACTCGGTCCAGTCACCGCATTTAAAAATTAAGCACAGCCTCTATAGTTGAGGCTTTTTTGTGTTATATATCTGTTTTGTGCAAAATAATGAGGGAGGAAGCCAGGGCTGAAGATGAGCATCGAGAATGGGTGTTGGAAATTTCGAGGATCGTAAATAAATTTTGAGGATCGCAAATAAATTTTGAGAATCGCAAATAAAATCTGAGAATCGCAAATAAATTCTGAAGATCGCAAATAAGTTTCGAAAATCGCAAGTAAATTCTGAGGAACTCAAAAAAATTTTCAAAATTGCAAGAAATCCACCCGCTTTTTCAAAACCCACATTCATTTTTGAAAATTTTAAAAAACAGGAGCTAAATTAATGAAAAAATATAAAGGATACCTAATCGACCTGGATGGGACGATGTATAGAGGAACTGAATTAATTCAAGAAGCAGCAGATTTCGTGAAGAAGTTGAAGGAACAAAACATACCGTATTTATTTGTAACCAACAATTCCTCGAGAACACCTAGTCAGGTAGCAACAAAACTGCGTGATTTCGGCATTCCAACGACAGATGACCAAGTATTTACAACCAGCATGGCAACAGCAAACTATATTGCCAAGGAAAAACAAGATGCAACCGTGTATTGTATTGGAGAAGAGGGACTAAAAACCGCATTAGCTGAGAAAGGATTTCAGCAAGCAGAGACAGATGTTGACTTTGTAGTATGTGGAATTGACCGAGATATTACATATGAAAAACTGGCAACTGCTTGTTTAGCGGTTCGAGCGGGAGCAACCTTTATTTCAACGAATGCAGATATTGCGATTCCAACGGAGCGTGGCTTGTTGCCTGGAAATGGATCGCTCACATCGGTGATCGCTGTCTCAACCGCAACAAAACCAATTTTTATTGGAAAACCAGAGGCCATCATTATGGAGCAAGCGCTTGAGGTTCTCGGGACAGGGAAAGAAGACACCATCATGGTAGGAGACTATTATGACACGGATATTCTGGCTGGAATGAACGCAGGTCTAGATACATTATTGGTTCACACAGGAGTAACGACGAAGGAGCTTTTACAAGGGTACGAAAAGCAGCCAACCTATGTTCTTGACTCATTGGATCAGTGGGAAGTATAGCGAAAGAAAGGGATAAACACTCGTGTTCATCCCTTTCTTTTTGTCTAGCTTTTCGAGTATCACTCCGTATTCTGAGCACGATGCGCTAACCGGCTAGAAGCAGCAGCGGCAACCGCGCCAACAATGTCATCTAAGAAGGTGTGGCATTTTCCTGAAGACTTGTCATTGAGGTCTTTAAGTATCCCAGGTTTTAATTTATCGATATATCCGTAATTCGTAAAACCGATGGAACCGTACACATTAACGATGGAGAAAGCTAGAACCTCATCCACTCCATAAAGACCTTCATCCACCTCAATAATGGACTGCAATGGCTCTTCCATCAACTTTTTTTCAGCCATAATATCTAACTGAATTCCGGTTAAAATGGCATTTTGAACTTCCCTTTTTGAAAGCACTCGCTCTACATTTTCAATGCAGTCTGCCATCTGTAGATCTGGATGGTACTTTTCCTGTAGAAAATAGACAAGGTCAGCAATGTCTTTAACTTCCACGCCTCGCTCGTGTAGCCATTTACGTGCTGTTTCTTCTGATAGACTCATCTTCTTCTCTTCAGCCATTCACTTCACCTTTTCTCTCTCATTTTCACTATATATATAACTATATCATTAAAATTATGCACAGAACCAATTTTGGGTGCACGGTCTACCTTTGAAGCTTTTGTCACTTTCCTATCTCTTATACTACAAAACACAAGTTTTCTTTGCCTTGAACATATACATGGGTAGTAAAATAAATAAAAGTGGGTGTATGTATGCTTAGAGAAATTTTAAATGAACATTTTCAACTTCAAATAGAAGAACCACTTTCGGTAGGGCGTTATGAGTCAGGAAGGATAAAAAATCAAATGTATATGCTTGTACCTGTAAGTTCACTGCCTGAAGAAGATCTATCTGAGCTCTTACAACTTTCTACACATGTCCTAAATCAAGGTGATCGGAACACATGTCAGTTTTTACAAAAAGAATCGGGACAATCGGTAATTGAGAGTCAACAGGGGAAGTATGTGGTTCTTATTTGTCCTCTGTCAACAAATAGAAATCAGCAACATATAGGTCGTAAACTTTCTAAATTTCATTACAGGGGAAGAACAGTTAGTTTCCAAACAAATAAAATCAACCGAATTGGAAAATGGAAGCAGTACTGGGAGCAGCGGTTAGATCAAATGGAACGGGTATGGAATGATATGCTTTATAAGCAGCCAGACCATGAATTTGAACGATTGTTCTTAGAAGCATTTCCTTATTATATGGGGCTTGCTGAAAATGCTATTCAATACTTAGTTGATACGGAGCTTGATGATGATCCACAGGCAGTTGACAGTGGTACGATCTGTCATGTTCGATTTACAAAACATACATGGGGAAATGAAATTTATATGAAGAATCCATTTGATTGGGTGTTTGACCACTGTAGTCGTGATTTAGCTGAATGGACAAGAGACCGATATTTTACCAATATTAAGCTATACGAGCCAGAGGTAAGTCAGTTCTTTCAGGATTATCAAACCTTGATGCCACTATCCTCTTTCTCATGGAGACTGTTGTACGCAAGATTGCTATTTCCCCTTCATTTCTTTGATAATGTCGAGAATTACTATATCACCAGCTCGGAGCAGGAAAAAAATAGTTTACAGGATCGATTCGTTAAAAGTCTCGATCAAACAAAGGAACATGAAGAATTTTTATCGTCCTTTTATCAATTGGCAGAGGTTCCAGTCCGCAGAATGAAGATACCGAAGTTGGATTGGCTATAATAAAGAAAAAATATATTTCTCGAAATAATCAAATAATACAAGGGGTAAAGCGTTTTCAATTAAATTATCTGCATAATTAACCCTTGTAATATTGAGTCCCTCCATCTATAATGTCTACTATATATAAACAACTGTTCATTCCAGAAATACACATAGGAGGGGAAAAGGATGAAAGCTATCTCAATTGGATTATTAGGTTTAGGCACGGTCGGTACGGGTGTAGTGAAAATTATTGAAAATCATCAAGACAAACTCATGCACCAAGTTGGCTGTCCTGTTCAAATAAAAAAAGTGTTAGTAAAAGATATCGACAAACAAAGAGATGTAAGTTTAAATAGAGAAATGTTAACAACAAATCTTAATGATATACTAGAAGATTCGGAAATCGATGTGGTTATTGAAGTAATGGGTGGTGTGGAGGAAACAAGACAACATCTTCTATCAGCTCTAAAAAATAAAAAACACGTCGTAACAGCAAACAAGGATTTAATGGCACTCTATGGTTCGGAGTTACTCACTGCAGCTTCTGAAAACGGCTGTGACTTGTTTTATGAGGCGAGTGTAGCAGGTGGAATTCCTATTTTAAGAGGTCTAGTAGATGGATTAGCCTCTGATCGTATTACAAAAATGATGGGAATTGTAAATGGAACAACCAACTTCATTTTAACGAAAATGGCACAAGATGGTAGTGCCTATGAAGAGGTATTAAAAGAAGCACAAGACCTTGGTTTTGCTGAAAGCGATCCAACAGCTGATGTAGAAGGTCTTGATGCGGCAAGAAAGATGGCCATTCTTTCAACACTTGGCTTTTCAATGAAAATTGATTTAGATGATGTAAAAGTAAAAGGAATTACCGATATTACTGAAGAAGACTTAGAATACGGAAAGCAGCTTGGATATACCATGAAGCTGATTGGTATTGCGGATCTTGACGATGATAAAGTTGAGGTAAGTGTTCAGCCAACGTTTTTAGTAGAGTCTCATCCGTTAGCATCTGTTCATAATGAATACAATGCGGTATATGTATACGGGGAAGCGGTAGGAGAAACAATGTTTTACGGACCGGGAGCTGGTAGCCTTCCAACAGCGACTGCTATTGTTTCAGATCTAGTTGGAGTGATGAAAAACATGCGTCTTGGTGTAAATGGAACAAGCGCAGTCTCTCCACAATACCCGAAAAAGCTGAAAGAAGATTATGAAATCAGATCGAAGTACTTCTTGCGTTTATTAGTGAAAGATGAAGTAGGCGTATTCGCAAACATTACTTCTATTTTCTCAGAGCATCATGTTAGTTTTGAAAAAATTCTTCAGCTTCCAGTGAAGGAAAAAGGATTAGCAGAAATTGTGTTAGTTACACATCATGCTTCTTTACAGGATTACGAGGATATTTTGGTAAAATTAAGAGACCTAGAAACAACAAAGCAAATCAAGAGCTCGTATCGAGTGGAAGGGAGCAAGTAGAACATGAGGTGGCAAGGGTTAATTCAAGAATATAAAGAGTTTCTTCCTGTAAGTGAGAACACTCCGAAATTAACATTAAACGAAGGAAATACTCCATTAATTTATCTTGAGAATCTTTCAAAAGAGTGGGGAGTAGAACTTTACGTTAAGACAGAGGGAACAAATCCAACGGGTTCTTTTAAAGACCGTGGAATGGTTATGGCAGTTGCCAAGGCGAAGGAAGAAGGAAGCGATACAGTTATCTGTGCATCTACAGGAAATACGTCTGCAGCAGCTGCGGCATACGCAGCAAGAGCTGGGATGCGTTGTATTGTTGTCATTCCTGAAGGTAAGATTGCCATGGGTAAGTTAGCGCAAGCAATCATGTACGGAGCAGAGATTATCTCTATTGAAGGAAACTTTGACCAAGCTTTAGCAATGGTACGTAAAATCAGTGAAACTGAGCCTGTTGCATTAGTTAACTCCGTGAATCCATATAGACTTGAAGGGCAAAAGACAGCCGCGTTTGAAGTGTGCGATCAGTTAGGTGGAGCACCAGATATTTTAGCTATCCCTGTTGGGAATGCAGGAAATATCAGTGCGTACTGGAAAGGCTTTAAGGAATATCATGAGGCAAAGGGCACTGCGCTACCAAAGATGCATGGTTTCGAAGCGGAAGGTGCAGCAGCAATCGTTCATAACCGTGTGTTTGAAAACCCTGAAACCATTGCAACTGCGATTCGTATCGGAAATCCAGCAAGCTGGCATTTAGCTTCTGCTGCTGTCGAAGAATCAGCAGGGAAAATTGACGAAGTGAGCGATGAAGAAATTCTGGCTGCTTATCAAAAGCTTGCCTCCAGAGAAGGTGTATTTGCTGAGCCTGCCTCATGTGCATCTATCGCTGGTGTGTATAAGCAATTGCAAAATGGCACCATCGCTAAGGGTAGCAAGATTGTTGCAATCCTAACTGGAAATGGATTAAAGGATCCAAATACAGCGATCGAGTGTAGCCCGATTAAGCCTGTATTGTTACCAAATGATGAACAAGCTGTTGCTAACCATATTCGAGGGGTTGTTCATCAATGAGTGAAGAAGCTGTACTTATCATCGATGTACCAGCAAGTACGGCCAATTTAGGACCTGGCTTCGATTCTGTCGGGTTAGCACTAAATCTTTATTTATCACTTGAAGTAGTAAAAGCAGAGAAATGGCAAGTTGAAATGCTTTCAGAGGAGCTTGAAGTATTTCCGAAGGACGAAACGAACTTTATTGTTTCAACCGCCATTGAAATTGCTGAGACATATGGAAAGAGTTTATCTCCATGTTTGATAAAAATGAAAAGTGATATTCCACTAGCGAGAGGTCTTGGTTCAAGTGCTGCAGCGATTGTTGCAGCGATTGAACTCGCTGACCACGTAGGTGAACTAAATCTTTCCGATGAAGAGAAAATGAAGATTGCTTCTGTTATGGAGGGGCACCCAGACAATGCAGGTGCAGCTCTTTACGGTGGTTTGATTGTAGGAACGCAAATCGGTGAAGAGGTTGATTTCCTAACCTATACAGATCTTGCTTTTGATATTGTCATGGTCGTTCCAAAAGAAGAGTTGCTAACAAAAGCCTCTCGAGGTGTTTTGCCTTCAGAGCTTTCATATGCTACAGCTGTTCGCGCTAGTTCTGTATCAAACGTGCTAGTGGCAGCTCTTTTACAAGGGAATTTAACATTAGCAGGTAAAATGATGAGCAAGGACTTGTTTCATCAGCCTTATCGCAAATCAATTGTTCCCGAACTCGAGCAAGTTGAAGACTTAGCGCTTCAATACGGTGCCTTTGGAGTTGCGCTAAGCGGTGCTGGTCCAAGTGTTATCTGTTTTGTAGAAAAAGGGCTTGGACAAGAGGTAATTAGTCGTATGGAGCCGTATTTGCCTCATGTATCGTTTTACTCTTTGCAAATAGACAAAGATGGAAGCCGTGTGCAAAAAAAGGTCACAAGACTAGAGAAATAAGAAAAAGCGATTTCGCAGGAAATCGCTTTTCTTCTTTAATTGAATTAGAAAACTTGTTCTACTTCTACTACGCCTGGAACTTCCTCTAAAAGAGCACGCTCAATTCCAGCTTTTAAAGTAATTGTTGAGCTTGGGCAGCTACCGCATGCGCCTAGCAATCGAAGCTTAACGATGCCATCCTCAACGTCTACTAATTCACAGTCCCCACCATCACGAAGAAGGAATGGACGTAATTTATTTAGTACCTCTTGAACTTGTTCAAACATTTCTTGCTCTGCCATCTAAATCGCTCCCTTCATACCCCTTATTATAATCATTTTAATTAAAAAAATCTATTGGTAATACTCAAATCCAAAAATCGTCAAACTAGTGTGTTCTGCTCCTTTTATCATGTAAAATAGACATAGTGAGTAAAAGGGGGAAGGAACATGATTGAGCTTGTAGTATACGGGGCAGAAGTACTTTGCCCAAGCTGTGTGAATTTACCATCATCAAAAGAAACCTATGAATGGTTGGAAGCAGCGATAGGAAGGAAATATCCAAACCAACCATTTCAAATAACTTATGTAGATATTTACCAACCACCAAATGATGAAAAAAAGCAAGCCTTTGCTGAACGTGTTATTGAGGAAGATATGTTTTATCCGGTTGTTGTCCTAGAAGATGAAGTGGTAGGGGAAGGAAATCCGAAGCTAAAAACGATCTATGCAGCAATGGAGAGACATGGGTATAAGGCAAGCGAATAGAGAGGAGACCTATGTTTTGATCGATCAAGCAGTTCAATTGCTCCAATCTTATTTTGGATATTCAAGCTTTCGAAAGGGTCAAGAACAAATTATTCAAACAGTGCTTAACGGGAATGATGGAATTTGTATTATGCCAACAGGTGGAGGAAAATCACTTTGCTATCAGATACCAGCCCTACTGTTTGAAGGAACAACGATCGTTATTTCTCCATTGATTTCTTTAATGAAGGATCAAGTAGACACGCTTCTGCAGGCGGGTGTTTCAGCAACCTACATTAACAGTTCATTGACGAGCAAAGAGATTCAAGAAAGATTGACCGGAGCAAAGGAAGGAAAATATAAACTTTTGTATCTTGCGCCAGAACGACTGGAATCGAGTGAGTTTCAACAAAGTCTTCAAATGATTACCATTCCGTTTATCGCGATTGACGAGGCACACTGTATCTCACAATGGGGGCACGATTTTCGTCCGAGCTATTTACAAATTCAAAAGTTTATTCGAAGCTTACAAGAAAAACCAGTCGTATTAGCATTAACAGCGACTGCGACACCACAAGTTAGAGAAGATATATGTAAAACCTTACACATTAACGATGCCAACAGTGTGATTACCGGATTTGAGCGTGAGAATTTAACCTTTTCCGTTGTCAAAGGTCAAGACCGAAATGCCTATATAAAAAGCTATGTAAAGAAAAACAATAAAGAAAGTGGCATTATCTATGCTGCCACGAGAAAAATGGTCGATCAGCTATATGATCGATTAAAGAAAGAAAAAATCTCTGTCACACGTTACCATGCGGGGATGAGTGATGAGGAACGAAATTCAGAACAGGAATTATTTTTAAAAGACGAAAGTAATGTGATGATTGCAACCTCCGCGTTTGGGATGGGAATCGATAAATCGAATATTCGATATGTGCTTCACTATCAGCTTCCGAAAAATATGGAAAGCTATTATCAGGAAGCAGGACGTGCGGGTAGAGACGGACTTAAAAGTGAATGTGTCGTTTTATACTCCCCACAAGATGTTCAAATTCAACGCTTCTTAATTGATCAGTCTGCAGATCGAAGCCGCATAAGTCAGGAGCTCGAAAAGCTTCAATCAATGATCGACTATTGCCATACCGAAGCATGCCTGCACTCACATATATTAGAGTACTTTGGTGAGGAAGAGGCAACGGATTGTGGCCGATGTGGCAACTGTAAGGATACAAGAACGAGCGTGGATGTTACAAAGGAAGCACAAATGATTTTGTCTTGTATCATACGTATGGGTCAGAAATACGGGAAAAACCTAGTAGCTCAAGTACTAACTGGTTCAAAAAACAAAAAGGTCTATGACTTTCGCTTTGATCAGCTAAGCACCTATGGAATTTTAAAGACAAAAAGTGCAAAAGAGGTTAGCGAGGAAATTGAGTTTCTCATTACTCGTGAACTGATTGGTGTGGAGCATGGATCTTATCCAACAATATATGTTACACCTGCTGGACGAGAAGTATTAGTGGGAAATGAGAAAGTGTTGAGAAAGGAAGCTTTAAAGACGAGTATCATTACGGAGGTGGACAACCCTCTGTTCGAAGAGCTTCGTGCCAAAAGAAGAGGCTTGGCCGAGAAAGAAAAAGTTCCACCGTTTGTCGTTTTCTCGGATGCTACCTTAAAGGATATGTGTGCAAAAATGCCTCAAACACCGGAAGAATTTTTAAACGTTAACGGTGTTGGTCAAAATAAGCTGAACAAGTATGGAGAAGAATTTATGGAAGTGATTCGTAGCTTTTCTAGTAAAGTACCTGTTCAATAATAGATTAGAAGCTCTCCTACCACGGTAGGAGAGCTATTTGTATTAGCCATTATGATATTTATACATCCATAGAATACCTGATTTTAATAGTCTTGCCACTCGTCCTGTAATAGGGCGTTCTGCTACTAATCCAAAGCCATGCTTTTTACCTAGAGAGCCGAGAACTCCTTTTAATTTAATAACTGGCATGGTTTCAGGAAGCGGTTCATTTGCCCATCTTTTTAAAAGAATTTGAACAATCTGTTCCGCTTGTCCTTCAGCTAATTGAGCGCTAGGTGCATGTGGTAGACTTGCACAGTCACCTACGACATACACATGTTCATCATTAGGCAAATTGTGATGAACCGTTAGGATGACTCGACCTTGATGATCCTTTTCGACATCAAGATTTCGGATAATTTCTACTGGCTGTATGCCGGCAGTCCATACAATCGCATCCGAGTGTAGTGGTTCATCGTGATTGTATAGAGTATTTTCTTCTACCTTTGTGATATGTGAATTGTTAACAATCTCTACTCCATGATTATCAAACCAATTTTCCACATACGTTCCTAAACGAACAGGGAAGGCAGATAAGATATGATTTCCACGGTCGAATAACTTTACCTTTAAATCCGGTCTGCTTTCATTTAATTCACTTGCGAGTTCTACACCGCTCAAACCAGCCCCAACAATGCTAACAACAGATCCAGGGGCTAGGTTATTCAATGCTTGATACGTTGTTCTGGACTTCTCAATCGATTGAATGCTATACGTATAACGGTCGGCACCTGGGACATTGTGGTATTTGTCTTCACAACCTAATCCAATAACTAAATCATTGTAAGTGATGGTATCATTATTCACGAGAACGGTTTTCTCTTGAAGATTAATATCTTTAACCTCTCCGTATTTGATGGTAAGTCTAGAATGCTCAGGGAAAGCTACCCGTACATGCTGATCAGAAATCGTACCAGCTGCAAGAGCATAATATTCTGTCTTTAAACAGTGGTAAGGAATTTTATCAACTAGCGTGATGGTCACATCGTCTGGAAGTTGAGAGGGTAATAAGCGAGCGAGTATTCTCATTCCCCCGTAACCTCCGCCGAGAATAACGAGATTCTTCATAATCAATTTCCCCTTTATCTCTACAGTTGAGTTGCTCTTCTTTTTTTATAAAAACGTTTGCAATATGATGACATATTAAAATGATAAACATTATATATGTTTCAAAACACCATAAAAAGTATAACGAAATTGTGACAAAACCACAACATATTCAGTACAATTTCTTGACAATTATAATTTTTGAAAGGAAACAACCTACTTGAACTTTTTGGTTGGACAAGGTACATTTACTAAGTAGAGGTGGGAGAAATGATAAAACCAATTATAGAGTTTTGTATCAGTAATTTAGCAAGTGGAGCTCAAAAAGCACTCGAACAGCTAGAAAAGGATTATGACCTAGATATCATTGAATATGGGTGCCTTGGCTATTGTGGCAAATGCGCATCAACACTGTATGCACTAGTAAATGGAGAAGTGGTGTCAGGGGATACGCCTGATGAGCTGGTAGAAAATATTTATCAGTATTTAGAAGAAAATCCGATGTTTTAACATGGCTTTTTCTAAAAACAGCCGATCAGAATAAGATCATCATTAGAGAAGAGTTACACTCCAACTAGACCATTTAAACCCAGCGTTATGCGGGGAGAAAAATCCGGCTTTTCGGATTTTTTCAAAACAAAGAAAATAGCCTTTAACATACAAAAAAAGGGTCACCTCATAGGTAGACCCTTGTTATATTTTGGTTTTTTGCTCTTCACGTATTTCCTGCCAACGATCTCTTGCCATTTCAACAATCTTTGCCTCATTAAAACTTCCTTGTTTTTCGATAACCTTTGAGAAATATTTCACTGATTGGTCCATCTGACCGGTCCGTCTAGATAGCTCGGCAATCATATAGAGAAGTCGTAGCTCGGTCATTTGTGTTCCACGATAATCATCTGTGATATAGGCTTCCATATATTCGCCCACAGCAAGCTTCATAAATCGTTGCTCCTGCTCGTGATCTAGCAATGCTCTGTAAATCCAAGCGAGTCTCATATATAAACCCGCAATAGATACATGCTTTTCTTTCTTCAATGTTCCACAATAGGCAGCAAGTTTAATGGTTTTTGC
Organism: Bacillus sp. (in: firmicutes); assembly: GCA_011524525.1. GTDB lineage: Bacteria > Bacillota > Bacilli > Bacillales > Cytobacillaceae > Robertmurraya_A. The sequence continues at coordinate 28,898 of WTKE01000093.1, forward strand.
AGCATCTGCATACGTCCTTACCTCACTAAAACTGCGGGGCAGCCACTGTTGAGCTATTTTAGAATCGATGATTTCCTTGCTGCCTGGGGGAAAGTAAGGTGCAAAGTCATCTGTAAAAGAAAAGCCACATTGGGGACATACGGCAACAAAATAAAGGTTAGGATCATTTTCTATATTTTCATATGTAGGGGCAAAGTCAGTATCGTAGGACTTTACTACTACAAAACGTGAGCGAAGTTTCTTTGTCGTAAACTTGGTTTTACACATCATACATTCACATTTTTTATCATAAAGCGGCTGTAGTTCAGTCATATTCTCACACACCCCTTTTATTTTACGACGGTTTATATAATACTATTGTACCTTATTGTTTGTGATAAAAGAACTATAAAAACATAATATTTGAAAAGAAGACAGTTTATCGCCTAGGATTACCAGTATTTAGTGGATTGAGGGAACGAAGTTAAATTTTGGTGCCCTAAGTTGGGATTTAGCACCTTTACATTCTAATATTTGGTTAGGGAGCTCGATTAACAAAGGTGTATTTTGCAAAAACAATTCCATTTTTATAAGTTCGTTCAGTTGAGTATAAAGACATTGCTGTATATACTAAAAGTAAAGATGTTCGAAGGAGGAATGAGTGATCATGAAAGATGTTATTACGGTGACAGAAGCGGCTGCACTTCAAATAAAAGATATGATGAAAGAGAACGAAGAGGAAAATGCGTACTTACGCGTAGCGATTAAAGGTGGCGGATGCAGTGGCCTATCGTATGGTCTAGGATTTGCTCACGAAGTAGAAGAAGGCGACACGGAGCTTGTTCAACATGAAATTACGTTCTTAATTGATAAAGAAAGTGCCCCTGCGTTAGTGGGAACCGTTATTGACTATAAGCATTCCCTGATGGGTGGCGGATTCACCATCGAAAATCCTAATGCTATTGCTTCATGTGGGTGTGGTTCCTCTTTCCGTACGGCAACCAACCAAGGCACACCGGAAGAATGCTAAAAAGTGCAAGGATCATCCTTTGCACTTTTTTCTTTTCTCTGTCCAGCTCCAGCAGCTAGGGGCTAGGGTCATAAGCTAAATCGCTCCAAAAGGCAGGCCTTCTTGCAAGATTCATCTTATGCCTGTCGCCCCTGACCAAGCTGCTTTGCTTTTCTACTTGAACATAGACGAACTATGCAATGGCTGTGCCTTTGCCTTTGGATCAATAAATGTTTTTGCGTTGTTAACGGCTGTTGGTGCTTCACCGAATCCACAAGCAATAAGCTTTACTTTTCCTTCATACGTACAGATATCGCCCGCTGCATAAATGCCGGGAATACTGGTTTCCATTTTTGAATTCACAACGATGGAGTTTTTTGAAATCTCAAGTCCCCACTCCTTGATAGGACCGAGGGAAGATACAAATCCGTAGTTACAAATCACTGCATCTACTTCAATGGTTTCTTTTGTTTTATCATTCACATTCTTTAGCACGACTTGTGCAATGTCTCCGTTGCTGTTCGAAAGTAAATCTGAAGGGATATATGGAGTTTTTACCTCCACCTTGGAATGTTGAAGGTTTTGTACACTGTGCTCGTGAGCCCGGAACTTATCACGACGGTGGACAATTGTTACTTTATCGGCAATCGGTTCGAGCATTAAAGCCCAATCAACAGCTGAATCTCCACCGCCAAATACGACCACCTTTTGACCAGCAAATTGTTGTAGATCGTCAATAAAGTAGTATAGATTTTTCCCTTCGTAGTGCGAGGAATTTTCTAACTCTAATCGGCGGGGTTGAAAGGCTCCATTTCCAGCTGTGATGATGATTGTTTTTGAAAAATGGACCTCTTTATTCGTTGTTAACTTAAACGTTCCATTCGTTTGTTTCTCAATTTTCTCAACGGATTGTTCTAAGCAAACCGTTTGATTGAATGTAGCCATTTGTTCCTTCAGGTTATTTACTAACTGCTGGGCTCGGACTTTAGGAAATCCAGCAACATCATATATATACTTTTCAGGGTATAAAGCGGACAACTGCCCACCTAACTGTGGCAAGCTTTCAATCAATTTAACAGTAGCTTGTCTCATTCCCCCATAGAAGGCAGTAAATAGTCCAGTAGGTCCTCCGCCAATAATGGTAATGTCGTAAACTATCTGGTCCTCTTTCATTCTATATCCCCCTAACTATGTGTAGGATTTACCATTTCATACTACCAAAAGTATTAAAAATATCTCGAAGTTATGACTAAATAATGAAACTCCCTCCGTATAAGTCGCTAACAGCTAGAGGATTGTCAGAAAAGTTTACCATTTATATGATCGATTTTTGGTAGATTTTCTGCTTGAAAAAGTGAATGAAAAGGAATATGATGATATGTAGACATATTGTTAACTTTTTGTGTCTTTTTTTCAACATTTTCTTGTCTTCTTTCGTGAAAAACATCACAAACTTTTCGTTGTTATTATAAAATAAATTCCTTTATAGAAGCGGAAGATAAAAAAAACACAAAAAAACTATATATAAAAAAGGTGGGTTTGAACGTCTTGAGAAAACCAAAAATCGTAGTATTAGGTGCCGGATACGGTGGATTAATGACAGTAACAAGATTACAAAAACAAGTCGGAGTAAATGAAGCGGATATCGTCCTTATCAACAAAAATGATTACCACTATGAAACAACATGGTTACATGAAGCATCAGCTGGTACATTACATCATGACCGTGTACGTTACAATGTAACAGATGTAATTGACACAAACAAAGTGGAGTTCATCAAAGGAACGGTTCTTTCTATCAACCATGAAGAAAAGAAAGTGGTACTTGATAAAGGGGAAGTTGAGTACGATTACCTTGTTATATCACTAGGTGCAGAGCCAGAAACGTTCGGAATTAAAGGATTGAAAGAGCATGCATTTGCGATTGCTAATATCAATGCAGCACGTCAACTTCGTGAGCATATTGAATATCAATTCGCTACGTACAATATGGAAGAAGAAAAGAAAGATGAGAGATTAGCAATCGTGGTTGGTGGTGCAGGATTTACAGGTATTGAATTCTTAGGGGAATTAACAAACCGTATTCCTGAGCTTTGCCGCGAGTACGATATTGATTTCGGCAAAGTGAAACTAATTTGTGTAGAGGCAGCTCCAATGGTACTTCCTGGATTTGATCCAGAGCTAGTTAGCTACGCAACAGCTCAATTAGAGCGTAAAGGTGTAACATTCATGATCGGTACGGCTATTAAAGAAGCAACTGAAAATGGAATTGTTGTTGGAAAAGGCGAAGACGAAGTAGAAGAAATTAAGGCTGCAACAGTGGTATGGGCTGCGGGAGTTCGCGGTAGCTCAATCATTGAAAACTCTGGTTTCGAAGCAATGAGAGGTCGCGTAAAGGTTCAACCTGACCTACGTGTTCCAGGACACGACAACGTATTCATTATCGGTGATTGCTCATTAATCATTGATGAGAAGGTAAATCGTCCATACCCACCAACTGCTCAAATTGCTATGCAACAAGGGGAACTATGTGCAAGCAATCTCGTTGCCCTTATTCGCGACAAAGGTGAGTTAGGTCACTTTACATTCGATAACAAAGGAACAGTTTGCTCACTTGGGCATGACGATGCAATCGGAGTAGCCTTTGGTAAGAAGATGACTGGTGGAACGGCTTCATTCATGAAGAAAATGGTTGATAACCGCGCACTATATATGATCGGTGGACCTTCACTAGTTCTGAAAAAAGGAAAATTCAACGTTTTATAATAGACGATAAAGAACAAGCTGCTTAAAACAGCTTGTTCTTTTTTTGATAGTAACGATGATATAATTATTGTATAAATGGGGTGTGGGATTTGAAGAAAACGGATAGAGGAAAGGTTTGGCTGGCAGTGGCTGGTTTGGTCATAAATACACATGGTGAGTGGCTTGTGGTAAAAAAGAAGTATGGGGGACTAAAGGGGAAGTGGTCCTTACCAGCGGGATTTGTAGATGAAGGGGAAACAGCAGACGAGGCTGTTATTCGAGAGGTAAAAGAAGAAACAGGATTAACCTGCCGTGTTGATCAGTTGCTTGGCGTACGAACCGGTGTCATTAAGCATGAAATTAGTGATAATATGATTATGTTCCTTCTACAGCAAACAGTCCTTGAGGAAAGGATTGTTATACAAGAAAATGAGCTGTATGAGGCTGCTTTTATCCATCCAGACCAGTTGCTAGATGAAAATAAAGCTTCCATCATGCTCGCATATATGATTGAAGCGATGGCATCTGCAGAGAGAATGAAAGTCGATCATATTGATCCAGGACAGCAGTTTGGATACACAGCATACAAGTTGTTTTTGTAATTATTAAAATATTTAGAAACAGTATGAAAAACAGAGAAAAAACCATTTGTATGCGGTACCACCAATTGTTTTTGGAAGATTTCCTTACTTTCCTTTTTTGTTTTTTCATGATATATTATCTGAAAATTCAGTCGTTTGGAAAGGTTGAGGAAAATGAATGCAGTGAAGGTAGAAACAAAGGAATGTCTTTATTGCTCAGGCAAGGGCTATTTCCAGCTTTTACTCGGTGGTTCAGAAACATGCCCAAGCTGTGGGGGAACTGGAAAACAGAAAGAATCAAAATAACCAAATTTCCTCCGTATATGATGCGGAGTATTTTTTTGTTCTTCTTTCCTCCGGCCATTTTATTGACGAAAAACGTTTGCTTTTAGTACACTAAAAGTTGATGTGTGAAGGGGGAAACAACTAAATGCCAATGACGATATTTGTTCTACCAATATCCATGCTTTTGTTTTTTGTCTTATTTTTTGGAATCGGATTCATCTTAAATATGCTACTAAGAATGTCGTGGATTATGGCAATCATTTATCCAATCGTTTCTATCCTCATTGTTGATGTGGTTAGCTTCAGTGAGTATTTTACAAATAGTGCGGCTGCATTTCAAGACTTGGGTAACCGATTTATGAATCTAGCACTTGCAGACATTCTGATTTTAAGCAGCGGAATGGCAGGAGCCATACTTGCAGGAATAACGATAAAAATGTTAAGAAACAGAGGATATCGCATGTTTTAGCCTTCACTTTTAGTGGAGGTTTTTTTGTATTATATGCTAACTTGTTAAAATATACCATAATCTATCAATTCACTAAAATATGAATACTTCTCTCGAAAATGGGAAATGACTAGTTTTGGGAGGAGTGAAAAAAAGATGAAAATAGTGAAATTGTTTATAAGGCGTGTCATGTTGATGGTGTTATTTTTGGGAGCTTTGGGTGCAACATTTCAAAGTATCTCAGGTGTAAAAGCTGAATCTCTACTGGCAAATACAAATTATGGTGACGAAGTGGACGGTAAGGATTCTGTCATTGATCACACCGTAAAACAGATTGGATTGGCCTTTAAATTCTTAAATAATATAGCTAGTGATGAAACATTAATCTCATCAAGTGAAGAAGTAATCGGTGCCCCGCCAAAGCTTGAAGAAGCATTTGATTGGGGTCAATACCCGAAAGCAACCGTAACTGCCACTGGCTACACTGCAGGAGTTGAATCAACTGGAAAGAACCCTGGGCATCCAGAGTTTGGAATTACATATTCAGGTGTGAAGGTAACGAGAGACTTATTTTCAACAGTAGCTGCGGATTTAAATGTTTTTCCAATCGGAACCATTCTCTTTATTCCTGGTTACGGATACGGAGTTGTTGCCGATAAGGGTGGAGCAATCAAAGGCAATAAAGTAGACCTTTATTATGAAACCGTTGAAGATGTGTACAACAACTGGGGTAAGAAAACAATAGAAGTGTATGTTGTTGAAAAAGGCGATGGAAAGCTAACTGAAGAAGAGCTTCGTGCCTTAAATGAGGACAAAGCATTACAAGTATTCCGTCAGCAATATACGAGCTCAGAACGTAAGTAGGAAAAAGGCGAGTTTCTCATGAGAGATACTTGCCTTTTTAGTTTTCCAGATTATCGTGAATAGTTAAGTGGAAATATTATCTTTGTTTTATGTAGTAATAAACCGAAGGAAGAACGCAACGAGTACACCGGTGATTCCTCCGAAGAATACTTCAATTGGTTTGTGCCCAAGAAGCTCCTTTAACTCTTTTCGTTTCTCTTGCTCAGGTTTATTCGGCCAACCTTTTGCTTCATCTAGAAATTTATGAAAGTCATGTACAAGCTGATTTAATACAATAGCCTGTTCACCAGCTTGCCTTCTCACACCTGTAGCATCAAACATAGTTATAATAGCAAACACAGCAGCTACAGCGAATATAGCGGAGTCAATTCCTGCTTCGAAAGCCACGCCGGTAGATAATGCGGTTACAGCAGCAGAATGAGAGCTAGGCATGCCTCCTGTACTCGTAAGCAAGGACCAATCAATCTTCCGAGTAGCGAGATACTGAATAGGAACCTTTACAAATTGAGCAAAAAAGATTGCGATCAAGGAAGCGATAAATGGGAAGTTAAATAAAAATGCCATAAATATATACCTCTTTTCTCCATCATGAATCAATACCAGAAAAATTCTAGGGTTTTACATGATTTTCCCATTTCTCTTTGCTAAGATAGTGGTAAATGTAGCACATTTAGGGGGAGAGTCATTGTCACACTATCCAGCTGAATATTATGAGTTTTTTATTTCTTTTAATGAAGGTGATTATTATACTTGTCACGATTTACTGGAAGAAATGTGGATGACTGATAAAGGAAATTATTTTTTAAAAGGCTTATTACAAATGAGTGTAGCTATTTATCATTATGAATACGGTAATGTTGTTGGTGCACGATCAATGATGAAGGTGGCTTATGAATATTTAGATTCGTATCGTCCCAAGTACTGGGGTCTGGATGTTGAAAAGCTCCATACATTTATTTACCAGTGTATTACTATTATACCACAACATATTGATCGAATTCCCTTTGAAAAAGTAGGGACTCTTCCAAGCCTACCCCAGTATTACTTATTTTTAGAAGAAGATAATTAGATATTCGAAATATTTTTTTATATAATAGTTTTATAACAAATGGAGGTGACGGTATGTTTTCCGTACATGATAAAATTGATTTATCGGTGAAATTGGACGCATTAGTCATTGGATTATATGATAAGCCAGTAAAGTTCGATGGCGAGTTAAAAGAGCTAGATGATCAATTTGAAGGCTATTTAACAGAATTAGTGAAAAGCGGTGACTTGTCAGCGAAAAAGAAGAGCATAACGAAAATACATACATTTGGAAAAATTGGAGCTAGAAATTTATATATTGTTGGTCTTGGAAAAGAGGATCAAGCGACCTTTGCTTCCATACGTGAAGCATTCGGAGCGGTGTGTAAACAAATTCAATCTGCAAGGTTAGTTGAGATGGCTGTTCACTTAGATTCTTTCATAGGGAAAGAACTAGACGCGTTGGATGTAGCCCATGCTGTCGGAGAAGCACTTGCCTTAGCTACCTATGAGTTTAAAGGCTATAAGCAAAAATCGAATGAGCCTGAAAAAAAGATTGAAAATGTCCATGTATACAGTGAACAGTTAGAAAAGGAAGACCATCAGGCCGCGTTAACCGTAGGATATGTATACGGCAAAGGAACAAATTCTGCTCGTACACTAGTAAACTTACCTGGAAATATGCTCACAGCTACCGATATGGCTAATTATGCAAAGCAGCTAGGAGAAAAATACGAATTTGAAATAGAAATTCTTGAAAAAGAAGATATGCTAAAGCTTGGTATGGGGGCAATGTTAGCTGTCAATCAAGGATCAACCGAGCCGCCAAAAATGATTGTTCTGAAGTATCAAGGGAAAGAGGAGTGGACAGATGTTATTGGTTTAGTCGGTAAGGGGATTACCTTTGATACGGGCGGATACTCGATCAAGCCAAAGGATGGCATTGTTGGAATGAAAACCGATATGGGTGGTGCTGCTGCCGTGCTTGGAGCGATGGAAATCATCGGTGAATTACGTCCAGAGCAAAATGTGGTTGCTGTCATTCCTTCGACAGATAACATGATTAGTGGGACAGCCTTTAAGCCAGACGATGTGATAACGTCTATGAGTGGGAAAACGATTGAAGTATTAAACACGGATGCAGAAGGTAGATTAGTATTGGCAGATGCTGTCACATACGCCAAGTTTCATGGAGCACAGTACTTGGTTGACGTGGCAACACTAACGGGCGGAGTGATTATCGCACTGGGAACAGATACAACCGGAGCACTAACGAACCATGAAGGATTATTTGAGCAAGTACTTGAAGCCTCATCTGAAGCTGGTGAACCTATGTGGCGTCTTCCTCTTTTCGAAAAGGATAAAGAAAGAGTAAGAAATAGTAAAATTGCTGATCTGAATAATTCACCAGGTCGAGAAGGTCACGCGATCATGGGTGGAGCCTTTGTCGGTGAGTTTGCCGAAAATACTCCATGGGTACATTTAGATATTGCTGGCACAGCTACCACTTCTAAAGCGTCAGACTTAGGGCCGGACGGAGCGACAGGTGTTATGACAAGAACACTCGCCCTCTTTGTTGAACGATTTGAAGCAATTAAATAATTGGTGAAAAGTATATAAACTTAACTAGCAAACAAATTAGCAGTCCTATTCGTAACTGAATGGGACTGTATTTTTTTTTAAAATATCAAGGCTTTATAGGCGGAGAAATTCCGGTTAATGTGTATTGTGGGGGCTCAAGAAGCAGATATAAGCGGAAATTTTCCGATTAACTTCTCTATTTATACCTAAATCTAAAGATTATGTTCATCTAAGCGGAAAAACTCCGCTTATTTTGCGGGAAATGCTGGTATTTCCCGAAATAGACGGAATTTCTCCTTTTATTTTTCAAACTATTAATTTAAGTGTGAATGACCGCTTGAATAGAAAGGTTAAATCTAATTTTGAACTTCAAGTAAAGTTTCTTAGAGATTTTTTATTTCCTTGACAGCCTTTGAAAATCTGTGCTATTTTAATTCTTGTGTTTTATTACTCTACCAATTTACCAAACTAAAGGATTGTTTTTAGAAAGGAGCACTTATACAACATGAATGCAGTCATCCTTGCCGTGCTTGTTATGCTACTATTAAGTTTATTTCGAGTAAATGTCGTGTTATCCCTCATTATCGGAGCGATCGTCGGTGGATTAACCGGTGGATTATCGATTGAAAAAACAATAGAAATCTTCTCTGGAGGATTAGGAGGGAGTGCGGAGGTTGCCTTAAGTTACGCTTTATTAGGTGGCTTCGCTATTGCCATATCAAAAACAGGGCTACCAAATGTTTTGGTCGATGCTGTTTTAAAAATGGTTCAAAAGAATGGTGATTCTAAAGCTAAAATATATTCAAAAGCGCTCATCGTTTTTGCGATTTTATTAATGGCTTGCTTCTCACAAAACCTGATCCCTATCCATATTGCGTTTATTCCTATATTAATTCCACCACTATTAAATGTGATGAATGAGTTGAAAATAGATAGAAGATTAATAGCATCCGTTTTAACATTCGGGTTAACGGCCCCTTATATCCTTTTGCCAGCAGGATTTGGAAAAATCTTTCACGATATACTAGCTACTAATATGGCTGATAGTGGATTAACGATTGACCCTGCTGATATTCCGACAGCCATGCTAATTCCGACAGCGGGTCTTTTAGTAGGATTATTAATTGCTATTTTCTTTTCATACCGAAAAGGAAGAAACTATGTCACACACGATTTAATTAAAGTAGAAAAGCAAGAACAAAGTAAGTTGGCAATCGTTTTTGCCATACTAGCCATCATTGGTGCATTAATCGTGCAAATTCTCCTCGATTCAATGATCATCGGTGCTCTTGCAGGGATTATCATTATCTACTTGAGTGGTTCTGTGAAATGGCGTGAAGCGGACGAGCTTCTAACAGATGGAATGAAAATGATGGCCTTTATCGGATTTGTAATGTTATCGGCCTTTGGATTTGCCGAAGTATTAAAGGCAACTGGGGCAGTAGATGAACTTGTTCAACAATCTGCAAATGTGATTGGTGGAAACCAGGGGCTGGCTGCTTTATTGATGTTAATAGTAGGGTTGCTAGTTACTATGGGAATTGGATCTTCTTTCTCTACGATTCCCATCATTGCTACCATTTTCGTGCCACTTTGTATGGAACTTGGTTTTAGTCCAATGGCTACGATTGCATTAGTTGGTACAGCAGCAGCACTAGGAGATGCAGGATCACCGGCTTCTGATAGTACGCTAGGGCCTACAGCAGGCTTGAATGCAGATGGTCAGCATAATCATATTTGGGACACATGTGTGCCAACCTTTATTCATTACAATATACCACTTGTCATTTTCGGTTGGATCGCGGCTATGGTATTATAATAGGTGAAAGTGCAGCTTTCTTAATGAAGGCTGCATTTTTTGATTCTTTTATACATATTAACAATAGGGGAGTGCTTGTATGTACTTTGGAAAAGTAGGCAAGAAGACAAACGACCGTGTTCCTCCTAATCAAAATGTAACAACCACTTTTCCTGTGTTACATCACGGGAATGTTCCATATTATAAAAATTTAAATGAATGGACTCTTCGTTTATTTGGTGAAGTGAAAAAGGAAGTAGTTTTCACTTTTTCTGAGCTTATGGAGTTACCACAAACAGAATATCAAAATGATATTCACTGTGTAACTGGGTGGTCGAAGCTTGATAATACATGGAGTGGAATAAGTACACGTGCTGTGCTGGATGCGGTTGAATTAACAGAGGGAGTAGAACATGTGATTTTTCATGCGGAAGAAGGCTGGTCAGCTAATATTCCTTTTGAAGACTTTGCAAAAGAGACAAGTTTGCTCGCTCACAGCTTTAATGGAGTGCCGCTTACACCTGAGCATGGATATCCACTTCGCGCTGTCATTCCACATTTATACTTTTGGAAAAGTGCCAAATGGCTTCGGGCAATTGAGTTTTCCAAAAATGATCAACCTGGTTTTTGGGAGAAAAATGGCTATCACAACTATGGTAACCCATGGAAGGAAGAACGCTTTACTTGGGACTAGAAGTGGGGAAATGATCCATATTCTAAAAAGAAGGTAGACAGGGCATAGCTTCAATGATTACAATTATGAAGTTGAAGACGGAACGTATTATTTGAAAAGGGCTGTTTGGCAAGGAGGAAATTATGGAAGAATGGATTTTTAATATTATTGAGAACTATGGGTATCTTGGCGTATTTCTAATTATTGTAATAGAAAATGTATTTCCGCCAATCCCTTCTGAACTAGTTTTACCCTTTAGTGGATTTATGACAACAAAAACTGAATTGTCCGTAGCGATGATGATTTTTGCATCAACAGCCGGATCAGTGGTTGGTGGGACGATTCTATACTATATTGGTACGATTCTCGATGTTGAACGTCTGGAAAAAATTGTGGACCGCTGGGGAAAATATCTTCAACTAAAAAGAGAAGATGTACACAAAGCGGATGCGTGGTTTGACCGTTACGGAATATGGACGGTATTCTTCTGTCGGATGGTTCCGTTACTAAGAAGTTTGATTTCTGTACCTGCCGGGATGTCAAATATGAAAATGCCGTTGTTCCTACTCTTTACACTTTTAGGAACAGCGATTTGGAATACGCTTTTGATTGTTATTGGCGCAAAACTTGGAGAAAATTGGAAACAGATTTTAAGCTACACAGAAGTGTATTCCGATGTTATTTATGCCGTAGGTGCGATTGCAATTTTAGCGGTACTTTTCTTTTTCGGAAGAAGAATTTTTTATAAAAAGTAAGCGTTCATGCATGGAACACATTAATAGAAACAGAGGTATGTAATTGATGAATGTATGGGATATATTTGTTGCGATTATTTTAGGCCTTGTAGAAGGGTTAACGGAATTTGCTCCAGTTTCCTCAACGGGTCATATGATTATAGTAGATGATATGCTTTTTAAATCAAAAGAATTGTTTGGCAGTGAAGTGGCTAACACGTTCAAGGTTGTCATTCAGCTTGGTTCTATTTTGGCAGTTGTGATTGTGTTCAAAGACCGTTTTATGCAGTTATTGGGACTTTCATCAAGAAAAGCAAAACAAGAGTATGGTGGAAAAAAACTAAGACTCTCTCAAGTCATCGTCGGTCTTCTTCCAGCAGGTGTTCTTGGTGTGTTATTTGACGACTATATTGATGAGCATCTTTTTACAACAGAAACGGTATTAATCGGACTTGTTGCTGGTGCTATACTCATGATTATTGCTGATCTAATGCCAAAGGATAAAAAGCCGAAAGTGGAGACAGTCGATCAGATTTCGTACAAGCAGGCCATTATCATAGGATTATTCCAATGTATTGCATTATGGCCAGGATTTTCTCGTTCGGGCTCGACAATGTCTGGTGGAGTCATTTTAGGATTAAGCCACCGTGCAGCAGCTGATTTTACATTCATTATGGCGGTTCCAATCATGGCTGGTGCAAGTTTCATTTCTCTTTTAAATAGCTGGGAATACTTCACAATGGATGCACTCCCATTCTTTATTGCAGGCTTTATTAGTGCATTTGTATTTGCCCTTATTTCAATTCGTTTTTTCTTGGCGTTAATTAATAAAGTTCAATTAATTCCATTTGCGATTTATCGAATTGTTCTTGCCACAATTATCTTTGTTGTATTTATTTTATAGAGTAAGTAAAAGGCCTCCATAATGTGGGGGCCTTTTCTTTAGTAGAAAAAATCGAAATAAAACACATCGCTTCCTCTTTCAAAAAACATTTGAAAAACAATAAAAGCAAACCCTAAATATTCATAAACTCCATCATATATGTCCATTTCCAATTCAGATTACCTCCTCGCTTTCTATTTGTAATGGGTGAGAGCGTCTTCCTAACCAGTGGAAAAAATCGGCGGGCAATCCAGCTCCGGATGCAATACCGGTATGTCCATTTGGCAACTTTATAAGCTCCTTATCTTTACTACCTGCTAATGTCATCATAGGTAAAGCTTGCTCTAGTGGTACCAGGTCATCATTTGTTGATGCAATTACTAAAAGGTTAGCGAATATTTGTTGCAATCGGGCTAGTTCTCCTCCAATCTTAAATTTTCCTTTAATTAACTTATTGTGAATCATCAAGTCATTTAAGATCTGCTTAAGGGCAGCACCGGGAAAGGAGATATGCTCTTTTGTCCATTGGTTGAATAATGACCATTTGTGTACGTATTCTTTGTTATGTCCTTTTTCTAGTAGTGATAAATACGGAGAAATATAGATAGGGGAAGTAATCAGTCTTACTCCGTAATGGATAAAGGAGGCTGGCATAATTCCTAGCCCATCTATAAGAGGTGATAGGTCGATCGTTTCATCCTTTATGGCTTTGTAAAGACGATCAAACTTCGGAAAATACGAAAAATCTACAGGAGTAACAAAGAGAACGAGATTCTCGATCGGTTCCTTGGCTATGGCTGTGTATATAGCTGCGAGTGTTCCTCCAAGGCAAAATCCCATGACACTCATGCTATTGCTATTGGAGTGTTCCAATACGTGTCTTGCACCTGGTTGAATATATTTGAGTACATAATCGTCGATGGTCATGTCGCGATCTTCGTATCTTGGAATTCCGAAGTCAATTAAATACACCTCATAGCCAGCGTTGGTAAGAGCCCCGATTAAACTTGTATTGGGCAATAAATCTAGTATCGTTGGTTGATTTACTAAGGAATAAACTAAATAAAGCGGTGTTTTATATTTTTTTACTGGTGCAGGGTAGTACCATAAAGTGGCTTTGTTTCTTTTCCAGAGTGCTTGTCTAGGTGTTGAAGCTGTGATGGAAGCCCCGTCGGTCAACGCACGGAACAGTGAACTCCATCGAGTTGTCTCTAGTGATAATCGGTCAGCTTCCATACTACTCACCAAGCTTCGACTGATTTAATAGAGCCTCTGAGAGCCTTGCAAGGTTTTCTTGAACAAGCTGTGCTCTTTCACTACGATTAAGAGGTCTTCTGTTTGCTTTTTTTAATGTGGTGTTGGTAGATAAAGGTTTTGTACCCATTGAAGCTTCTAATCGCTCTAGCGTCGTTTCTATTTGTGCTAATCTTTGCTGAATATCCTCCAGCCGATCTTCGTTTTGAATGGTCAGTTTGGCTACACTTGCTACGTCCCTTTTGGTAGGTATGTTTAATGGGACCGAAGCTGTTTCCACCGCGTCTTGAAGCTCCTTAATAAGCTTTCCATACCATTGGGTTCTACTACTTAGTAGTCCGACAAGGTCCTCTTTGTTTACACGATTTTTTATCCAATCGTTTACTAAAGCCTCTGCTTTTGATCCAGTTAATTTAATTTGGCTATATAAATCATCAAGCTGTTCGCTGTGCAATGATCTCAGCTCCCTTTTGTAATGTACGAAAAATATCACTATATATTATAGACAGGCATTAAGTGAAGGTGCGAAAAATGGATATATGCCTCTGCCTTATTTTAAGAAAATGTTATTACTTTGTATGTTGGAAAAGCATATTCTACTGTAAAAGGTAAATAATATCTCCGTACCATATTTAAGGAGGTTTTTTTCATGCAGAAAAATGCAAGAGGATATGTTCAAGATTCAGTAAGTGCCTTATCAGAAGCGAAGGATTGCTTACAAAATGCTTTAAATACAGTGGAAAAGGGATCTAACCGTGACCGCATCGAGCAAACTTTGCAACAAGTAAACTCAGCCCTACAATCATGTGACCAAACAGCTGGAGTTTTAGGTCAAGAGTAAAGGGGTACAGGCGTGAATTCTTATGGAATTCACGTTTTTTGTATTTAAGTAAGAGGGGAGGAGGACTTTAGTAGATATGAAGATCAAAATGGGTGAAGGATCCAGCAGGAAACGACGTTCATTGAGCTTATGAAGATCAAAAGTGGTGAAGATCATAGGAGAAACGTTCTTCATCGCCCTGATGAAGAACAAAACTAGACAGGATCAAAGG
>WTKE01000093.1:43909-78904 GCA_011524525.1 Bacillus sp. (in: firmicutes)
AGGAGAAACGTTCTTCATCGCCCTGATGAAGAACAAAACTAGACAGGATCAAAGGGGAAACGTTCTTCATCGCCCTGATGAAGAACAAAACAAGCCAGGACCAAAGGGGAAACGTTCTTCATCGCCCTGATGAAGAACAAAACAAGACAGGATCAAAGGAGAAACGTTCTTCATCGCCCTGATGAAGAACAAAACTAGACAGGATCAAAGGGGAAACGTTCTTCATCGCCTGGATGAAGAACAAAACAAGCCAGGACCAAAGGAGAAGTGGTCTTCATCGCCTGGATGAAGACCAAACCGAGCCAGGATCAAAGGAGAAACAGTCTTCATCATCAAAATCAGCGAGCAGCATTCGATACGACAAACGGTCTTTCTCCACCCAACTGCACAAAAACTCCACCTACTCCCTCACAATCCAAAACACTACAAAAAGCCCGCCTTATATTATCTTTCCACATCGTGGGACGTTAGCCTATTCCAACTAGGTGTTTGTTGCATATGAAGTAGTGTAGGGAAGTACAGACACAAAAAGGAGGTATACGAATGCAGCATCATTACGTTGGACCGCATCATCGTGGAGATAGATTCTTCTTTGGCGCACCATTTGCGGCTGGACTATTAGGTGGTTTTGCTGGAGGGTTACTAGGTGGAGCGTTTTTTCGGCCAAGACCATTCTACCCATATCCATACCCATACTATCCACCAGTATATGGATATGGTTATGGTTATGGATACCCATACTATTAAAAATAAATTATGTTAGAAAACTAAAAATCACAACGAAAAGGTTGAAATCAAAACGAATGATTCCAACCTTTTTATGGTGCAAACACCCTTACATCCACCTGACCGTAAGAGTTAAGTTGCAACAATTCATCGAATCTATAACTCTGCTGAAGACTAGTTTTAAACCATCTGGTGTATAGCTGACAACGGGAATGTTCTGAATTCCCGTATGCTTTATTTGATCCTCGACAAGCTTCTGCTTCGATTCTTGAGCGTTGCTCATAAGCTGTTTGGCAAACTCCTTTGAATCGGCCATTCTTTCAAGAAGCACACTTGCATCTTTCATCAGTGATTGCATATATTTAGCTGAAGTCATAAATAACTGTGGATTTACGTCTTGAAAAGGCCTGAAGTAAACATAGGGTTGATAATAGTAAGGTGACTGACGTGCGCCTACGGAGTAATATGGTGAGAAGTGTGGATAGGTTTGAAAGGGAACGTAATAGTATTGAAAGCTTCTAGGATCGTAGCAATACAACCATTTCACATCCTTTATGATAAAATAGGGTATATTTCCAACATAATATATGCGTCCGAAAGAATGTCTAATGATAACATTACAAAAATGTTAAAATAACCTAGTTGGTTCTATATTTTGCTATAATTAATTTACTTAGTTACTTATGTTGTAAAAGTGGGTTTTGGGAGGTGAAACAATGGAGTTAGATTTTATACTTGATTTAATTGAGGAAAATGGATATATCGGGCTGTTCCTTTGGCTCTGGTTCGGAGTTGTAGGCATGCCAGTACCTAATGAAATTATCGCTATGACGGTAGGATTAGCGGCATCCCTTGGTACTTTAAATCCAGTATACATCTTTCTATCTACGTATTTCGGAATAGTTGCTGCACTAACGACAAGCTACCTCGCAGGAAAGTACATAGGTGTTAGACTCCTTCCATTTTTTCAAAAGAGCAAACGAATGGCTCGCACCATTGACCGTTCCTTCCAATCTATTGAAAAATACCATGCTTTTTCCCTTCTGTTTAGTTACTTTATCCCTGGATTACGAAACTTTGTCCCATTTATTTATGGACTAAGCAAACTGTCTTACAAAATTTTTGCCCTGTTTGCCTATAGTGGGGCTTTTATTTGGCTGAGTATCGTTTTTGCGCTTGGATATTGGTTTGGTGATCAGAAGGAGACCCTCGTCCAGTATGAAACAGAATTATTGCTTATGGGAAGTATCGTTTTTATATGCTCATTTCTTTTAATAAAATTAATCAATCGGAAAAAAGGAAAAAAGCTTAGGAGGTCTTCAACTTTATGAATGGAAACTCATTAATTCAATCACTAGGAATTGAATTTAAACAGATTGAAAAAGGAAGAGTCGTTGCTACGATGCCAGTCGATGATCGCACACGTCAACCGTTCGGCCTTCTCCATGGCGGTGCATCAGTTGCGCTTGCAGAAAGCGTTGCTTCAATCGGTGCGTACGAATTGGTTAATAAGGAAAAGGAAGTTGTTGTTGGATTAGAAATCAATGCTAATCATATTAAAGCAAAAAAAGACGGTATCGTAACCGCTACTGGAACAGTGCTTCATCAAGGTCGAACCACTATGGTATGGGATATTAAAATAACAGATGAACAAGATCAGCTTATTAGTGTCTCGCGCTGTACAATAGCTGTAATTGAAAAAAGATAAAAAATCCATGTGTGAAGTCCACACATGGATTTTTTACTATTCCCTAGCACGCTCTTTTTTCACTGCAGCTAAATCGTCTTGTACACTGTTTTCCCAAAGCTTTACATTTGTATTGTACGCAGCTCTAGCGATAAGATGTCCGGCTACAGGTGAGGTCATAAAAATAAACACAATTCCAAGGATTAGTCGAGAATTCAAATGGCCTTCTAATAGGTAGAAGTATAGAAAGGTACCTGCTAAAACAAACATAACTCCTAATGTAGCGGCTTTAGATGCAGCGTGTGTGCGTGTATACACATCTGGTAATCGGATAAGGCCGACTGCAGTAACAACGGTTAGGAGCGCTCCAAGTGCGATGCATATTCCGATAATAATCTTAACTATTTCGATCACGTTCAAGGATGACCCCCTTTTCTAAATACTTGGAGAAGGCAACTGTACCAATAAAAGCTAAAATTCCAATCAACAAGATAACCTCTAGGAAAGCATTTGATTTTAACATGATTGAAACAAGCGCGATAATGGCAACTAAACAGATTCCAAGTGCATCAAGTGCAACCACTCGGTCAGGTGTGGTAGGGCCTTTGATAACCCGATACACCATAGCAAGCATGGATAAGGTAATACATACTAAAGAAATGGTTATGACCCACTGTAACATTACCTGCTCACCTCCATGATGGCTTTTTCAAATGTACTTTTGATACTAGAAATGGCTGCCTCCGCATCTGAAGCGTCCATCGCATGGATATAAAGAGTCTGATTATCATCTGAGATATCAACCACTAATGTCCCAGGTGTTAATGTAATCAGATTGGATAACAAAGTGATTTCCCAATCTTTTTTTAATTCAGTAGGGAGAGCAAAAATTCCTGGCTGGATATCAAGCTTTGGTTTAATGATGACCTTTAAAACAGCAATATTAGATAAAAGAAGCTCTTTAATAAAGATAGCAATCAGGTTGATTACTGCCACCACTCTTAATAAGTAAAAGCGAGAAGGGAAAAAACGTCGAAACGTAAAGACGAGCAATAACCCGAAAAGGTAGCCAATAAAGAAATCGATCGGTTCATTTGAGACCTTTAAAAACATCCATACAAAAGCTAGAAAAACATTTAATAAAATTTGAAATGCCATTGTTATCACTCCTTCATGACGGCATTGATGTAGGTGGAAGGATTAGCCAATGTTTCCGCAGCTTCTAAAATATACGGGTAAACAAGCTCCGCTCCAACTCCATACAACACAGAAATAATCACTAAAATAGCGGGAGAGATAAGCAACCAGCTAACAGGAGCTTTTTCTTCCTTTTCATATGTGCGATGAATGCCCCAAAATCCATTAATAAAGATTTTCATAACAGAAAAAAGAACAAGGAGACTCGACATTAACACAATTCCAGCACCCCAATAGGCTTCTGCCCCAAAACCACTCTTGATAATCAACAGCTTACCGACAAAGCCACTAAGTGGGGGAATTCCAGCTAAAGCAAGGGCAGATAGTAAGAACATCCAGCCTAGCAATGGATAATTTTTAATTAATCCACTGATCTTCTTTAAGTTGCTCGTTCCTGTAATCGCAATGACTACTCCAACAAGCAGGAATAATGCCGCTTTAATAAGCATGTCATGAATCAAATAGAAAATTGCACCTGTCAAAGATTCAGTTGTATTGACCGATACCCCAAACAAAATAACGCCAACAGCAACAATAATGTTATAAATAATAATCTTCTTAATATCCCAGTACGCTAAAGCACCAATAATGCCAACAATAATTGTTACGACGGCAAGTACTCCTAATAACTCATGAGTATAACCAGGGTCATGAGGGAAAAAGAGCGTATACGTCCTCATGATAGAGTAGACCCCAACCTTGGTTAAAAGCGCACCGAACAACGCCAAAACAGGTGCCGGAGGAGCGTAATACGACCCAGGTAGCCAGAAATAAAGTGGAAAAATAGCTCCTTTTAAGCCGAAAACGATTAAAAATAACACGGCAATGACTGTTAAAATTCCAGGCTGTCCCACTTCTGCAATTCTTGTGGAGATATGAGCCATATTTAGCGTTCCTACAACTGAATAAAGGTAGGCAACGGTAATAACAAACAACGAAGAAGAAATAATATTCACTAAAATATATTTTACCGATTCTCGAAGCTGAGCCTTTGTTCCACCCAGAACCAATAGCACGTAGGAGCTCATAAGCATCACTTCAAAGAAGACGAAAAGGTTGAAAATATCTCCTGTCGTAAAGGCACCATTAATCCCGACAATAAGGAATTGCAAAATAGAATAATAGTAGAACTTTTCTCTTTCCTCTCCAATGGCTCGGAAGGAATAGAGACAGCAAGCGAATGCAATCACACTTGTTGTCAAAACAAGAAGGGCAGAAAGCATATCAGATACTAACGTAATCCCAAAAGGTGCTTCCCAACTTCCTAAGTTTAATGTTTGAATTCCATCTGCTCGTACCTTTTGAAAAAGGAGAACCGATACAAATACGGTGGTTAATAATGATAGAGCCGACACCCACCTAGAGGCGATCGTAAAGCGATTCAAAAAGATTAATATGACCGCTGTTATAAGCGGAATCAGTATAGGTAATAAAAGCAAATTATTCATTTATTTTCGTCCCTCTCAAGCGATCCATGTTGTCCGTTCCAAGCTCCTGGTACGCGCGATAAGCTAATACTAGAAAAAAGGAAGTTACACCAAAGGCAATAACGATAGCTGTTAAAATTAATGCCTGTGGTAATGGATCATTGTACCCGGCAGCATGTTCTCCAAGTAAGGGAGCAGCGCCATTTTTCAGGCCCCCCATAGTTAAAACCAATAAATGTGTGCCATGACTTAAAAGTCCCGTTCCGATAATAATTCGAAGTAAACTTTTAGAAAGCATTAAATATGTGGCTGCCATAAAAATAATACCAACGACAAACGCCATAACGATTTCCATTATTCGTCCTCCCCTATTGTTTGAATAATGGTCATTGTGACACCGATAACGACAAGATACACACCGATATCAAATAACACTGCTGTATGCAAGGATGTTTTGCCAAGGATTGGCAAGTAAACATCATTAAATGCATGAGTCAAAAATGGAACATTAAACAGCAATGCACCAGCTCCTGTTCCAATGGAAAAAAGAAGCCCAATTGCCGTCATAATGCGGTAATTAACGGGTAAAATATTCGCTACCGTCTTCATATCAAACGCTAGCAGCAAGAGAACAAGAGCTCCTGCTGTCATCAACCCTCCAATGAACCCTCCACCTGGATAATAATGTCCAGCAAAGAAAAGATGAATAGAGAAGAGGAGAATGATGAACAAAATCACTTTTGTTACCGTTTGTAGAATGAGGTCATTCGTTCTCATCCTTCTTTCCCCCTTGTTAGACGTAGTTTAATCATCGCAAAAATACCAAGTGATGCAATCGCAAGTACACAAATTTCAAATAGGGTATCAAAGCCACGGAAGTCAACGAGAATGACGTTAACCATATTTTTTCCCGCTGCACGGATATACGTATTGTCTACGTAAAATTGTGAGATCGAATCAAATAGCTTTGTACTATAAGAAGAAAGTGCAATAGCGGTAACAATCGCACCTACACCGATTGAAATAAGAGCATTTGTGAGCTTAAAAGGAATTTTGGATTCTTCTTTTTTAAATTTCGGTAAATGATAGAAACAAAGTAGAAACAATGCCACTGACACGGTTTCAATTACCAATTGAGTAAGTGCTAAATCCGGTGCACGGAAAACGACGAAGAAAAGGGCAACCGTATACCCAACTGCTCCAAGCAAGATAATGGAGGTGAGTCTTGATTTTGCAAACAGAATGGTAATGGTGGATACAACTATAAGCAAGGAAAGAACCAGCTCATAAAAGCCAATGCTTGATACATTTGCAGTATCGATCACAAACGCGTCTTTCTTATAAAGCGTATAGCCTAAAATCAGAATGAAAAATGAGAAAATGTATACTAAATAGGTTCGAATATAGCCATTCATATAAAATCTTGTCAGCTTAAACGATCCAGACTGAATCGACTCAATTCCGCTGTCATACAGCTTGTTTAAAGTTAATTTTTCAGGCAGTAAGTCATAGGTTCTTTCCCATTTAGGTAATGTCAAATACAGAAGAATCCCAAGAATCACGACCCCTATAGTCATAAATAATTCTGGAGTTGGACCGTGCCAGAAGTAAATATGAACGTCAAACATATCTCCTGGAGAAAGCAGACTCGGTAAAATCGAAGCCATCGCCGGTGATATTAAATTATGGGAAAGGATATTTGGAAACAATCCAAAAATAATGACTAAAGAGCCGAGTACAACTGGTGAAATGAGCATGCCAAGCGGTGCCTCATGTGGCTTCTTCTTTAATTCTTCCGGTTTGTATTTACCAGTAAACGTTCTAAACACAAGCTTCATGCTGTATATGAACGTAAATACACTGGCGATCCAAGCAAGAACAGGAAATACTAATCCCCAAGTGCTTAGAGAGAAAAGGTCCAATTTTAAAATATTTACCATTCCGGTAAAAAACATTTCTTTACTTAAAAATCCGTTAAATGGCGGCAAGCCAGCCATAGAAAACGCACCGATAATCGCTAACGTAAAGGTAATTGGCATGAAATGCATCAAACCGCCCAGCTTCCGAATATCACGTGTTCCTGTTTCGTGGTCAACAATTCCTACAACCATGAACAAGCTTCCTTTGAAGGTAGCATGATTAATTAAGTGAAAGACAGCAGCTGTCGTTGCCACAGTAAAAACATTATCGTCAATTCCATCATAGTGTAGGGCAGCAGCGCCAACACCTAAGAGAGACATAATCAGCCCTAATTGGCTAACGGTAGAGAAGGCAAGTATGCTCTTTAAGTCAGTCTGTTTGACAGCTGAAAAAGAACCCCAGAACAAGGTAACGATACCGAACCCTCCAACGAGCCAGAGCCAAACAGGTGATTCAGCAAAAACAGGACTCATTCTCGCAACAAGATAAATCCCTGCCTTAACCATGGTTGCCGAATGGAGATAGGCACTAACTGGTGTTGGTGCTTCCATTGCATCAGGTAGCCAAATATGGAATGGAAACTGAGCTGATTTCGTAAAAGCACCAAGTAAAAAGCAGAGTATGGCTGGAATAAGTAAGTTGTGTTCTAACACAACGTCTGATTGCGCAACAATTTCAGAAATGCTAAAAGATCCTGTCATGATATAGAGCAGGATGATTCCACCCAGCATTGCAAGACCACCGAAAACGGTAATTAACATAGACTTTTGTGCACCATATCTTGACTTTTCTCGATGATACCAGTAGCCGATAAGTAAGAAGGAAGAAATACTAGTCAGCTCCCAAAAGCCGTACATAACGATTAAGTTATCGGATAAGACCACCCCGAGCATCGCTCCCATAAATAGAAGAAGATACACGTAGAAGTTGCCGAGCTGTTCCTTATCCTTTGCTAAATAATAAATAGAATAAAGAACAACTAAAGACCCAATTCCTGATATAAGCAAAGCAAAGAGCAGTCCAAGTCCATCGATCCTAGCCGCAAAATTAATGCCAAGGGAAGGAATCCACTCAAAGCTTTCATATACTGTACCTTGGTGTGAAGTGGTACTAATAAAGGAAAGAAAATAGCTAAATAATACAACTGGTAGTGGTAGTACAAACCACCCTGTATGTATTTGTCTAATGCTTTTGGCAAAAATAGGTATAATGACCGCGAGCAATAGAGGTGAAACAATGGCCAAGTGTAGCAAAGACAAAACAAAACCCCCTCTTTATATGTAAGTAATAACTGTTTTTTTAAAAGTAATACTGCCTATTACTATTTCCATATTTTTCTCCGAACATGCTTCCTCTTTCTTTTACCGAAACAGCCATATAAAAAAGTATAACGTAAAAAAACAGACCTTGCATGCTTCAAGCGCACAACATCGCTTACTTGAAGCAAAACTAATAAATAAGTAGAAACGCAGAAGAAATGGTGAAAAAAATTTTATTTTTTTTGAATAAAATCAGACTTTTATCCTCAAAATAATTTAAAAGTGAGGTGTGAGGATGAAAAAGAAAATACTAGCGTCATTGTCCATTTTTCTCCTCTTAGTGTCTTTGGCATGGACATTAGATAAAAAAGATAAGCGAGAATTTTATAGTCCTGATGAGGAAGGAGAAGTGGTTGAGATCTACACCACTGACCCAGGATTAGATATTCAGAAAAAAAGGTATCGTATGTTTAAGGCAAGGGAGTATGTAAGAATTGAGAGACCATAAAGACTTGTAATCTGTTCTCCTATCTTTCATAATAATGAAAGAGAAAATCAATATGTGGAGAATTCTATGAAAAATACGTATTTAACAAGTTACTTTCCTTTGGTGTCTATTTTATTATTTAGCTTGTCCTTTGCGATGCTAGTTGAGGTGCATCTTTTTAAATTTTTAAATGCTACCGGCATTTATGTGGGAATGCTAGAATTCTTTTCTAGAAGTGGAATTAAACTTGCGTTGCTTCTCTTATTACTTGTTGCTTTTTTTATGGTTTTTGCGGCTTTAAAATTAATTGCTGATACAATTAATGAGCTTTCCTTACTCTTTTTTTCGAAGGATTTTAACGGGGAAAGTTTAAAGGATGTTCGTGCTGGAGCGATTATTTATTTTTCAGGCTCAGTATTATCATTGTTAGGCTCTGCCCATGTAACGATACTGGCTTTCGTTTTTGTTATTACAACGATTAGTTACTTTGTGTTTTTTGTGTATAAGGTAAGCTCGAAGCTTTCGCTGTCTGGAATTATTGGGCTGATATTCTTTCAGGTACTTACCTGGTCAACACTTGTGTTAGGTGTCGTATTTATTGCGTTAAAAGTATACAACAGCATCGTTGCTAGTTTACCAGTATAAAGAAACCCCGGATGAAGAACTCATCCGGGGTTTCTTTGCTAAAGCGGGGTTTGTAAAAATAAGAGGAGAATTTTCTCTTAAATAGAAAATTGCACCGAAAATAGCCAAAATAGACGGAAAGATTCCGTCTATTAACTCGAAAAACGTTAAAATGGGCAATTTTTCATTACTTAACCGGAAAACCTCCGCTTATTTACTCTGAACCAAGCTCTATACTGGAGCTTAACCGGAAATTTTCCGCCTATTTTAAATACCAATAAAAAACGCATGGTGAATAATATCGTGAATTCAAGGTTCTTATTGCGACATAATCGCTTTCCATATATAAAGATGTGGAGAGTACTGCTCAATATTTTCGATGCTGGATGGCATGTCTCTTCCGACCCAGACCCCCACTGTTAGCGTATCTGTTAAACCAACAAACCAGTAGTCTTGGTAATTATTTGTTGTTCCTGTTTTTCCGCCTTGGTATGTGGCTCGTGATAATTGGGCTTTTCGAGCGGTTCCTGAGGAAATCGTTTCAGATAAAAGACTGCGCATGCTGCTGACGGTTTCAGCAGACCAGACTTGTTTTTTCTCATCCTTCCACTCATAAAGAACGTTTCCTTGTAAGTCGGTTACCTTACGAATCGCACGTGGGTGTTGGTACCCTCCATCATAAAAGGAGGTGTACGCTCCCGTCATCTCTAATGGCGACATTCCGTACGTAAAACCACCAACGGCAGCTGGTAACACATGATCCTCAGCAACTAACTTTTTAAAAGGGAAAGAGGTTAGATATTGAAAGCCCTTTTCAACCCCGATTTCGTTTAACAGTCGTACAGCAGGCGTATTATATGAGTTGGCAAACGCACGTTCAAGCGTTACATTTCCATATACTTTTCCACCATAGTTTTCAGGGCAATAGTTACCAATACAAAGCTCTCCTGCATTAACTGTTTTAGAGAGAGAGGCGTTTGTCTCTTGTAAATAAGGAGCATAAACAAGTAATGGTTTAATTGATGAACCAGGCTGGCGATAAGCTTGGAACGCCCGATTGAATTCACCCTTTTGATAGTTTTTGCCGCCAACAAGTGCGAGGATCTGTGCATTGGTATGGTCAATGACAGCTACAGAACCTTCCACATCGATAAATGGTAGGTTATCACTAACCGCTGTTTTTGCTCGGTTTTGAAGACTTTGGTCCAACGAAGTTTCAATGCTAATTCCGGAAGCAATCACTTCTTTTACTCGATTGTCAATCTGTTCCTCGTCGGTTAATCCTTCGGAAAGGGCAATTAACTGTGTTAATTCATTTTGAACATAGGTGATGTAATCTGGTGCTTGATCCATTCGTTCATGTACAGTTAGATTGATAGGTGAATTTTTAATTTCTGTTGCTTCTGAAGCAGTCAGCTTGTCTTTTTCCACTAATAAATCGATGAGACGTTCTTGACGCGCTTTTGTTCGATCGAAATGTGTTAATGGATCATAATAAGTCGGATTGTTCGGAACAGCAGCGAGAAAAAGCAACTCTGCTTTTGTGAGTTCTAACGTTCCACGGCTAAAGTAATGCGTAGCTGCCGCTTCAATTCCGTAGGCCCCATTTTGAAAATAAATAGAATTAATATATAAATCTATGATTTCCTTTTTTGAGTAAGTTTTCTCTAGCTTGTAGGCGTAAAGAATTTCACTAAGCTTTCGGTTGTAGGATTGCTCATGAGTTAAATATAAATTTCGAGCAAGTTGCTGTGTAATCGTACTTGCTCCCTGCTCAATCCCGTTTGACTGAATATTGATGGTAAGTGCACGGCCCATGGCTGTTAAGTCAAAGCCAATATGCTCATAAAAATGCTGATCCTCTGATAGAACAAATACCTCACGCAATAGCTCCGGAATGTCCTCAGATGGTAAAATGATCCGATTTACCGTGCTATACCATTCTAATACCGTTTCCCCTTTGCGATCTTTGATCAAGCTTGTTTGTGATAGATTGGTTTTATCTAACTGGATCTGGTTTTCTATCACTTGATCGAAAGTATCAAAAGAGCGTACCTCTTTGCTAGAAAAATAGGCAAGCAGGAAAAAGACGGGGAGAAGCAGGATAATAAACAAATAACCAGTTGCTGCTTTCATGTATGGCCGATTCCCTTTCTATGAAAAAATTATGATGAAGATAGCAGTGTTTCTGTTTTTCTCACACTCCACCATAATAAGGCAAAAGCAGCAAGGAATAAAGCACTAGTGACAAAAAAGACAGTTGAGATATTATACCACCCCGAAATAAGTCCACCCATTACAGGTCCAATGACGTTTCCTAAAAATCGAAAGCTAACGTTATAGCCTAATACTTCCCCTTGCATGGAGAGGGGAGCGACTTGTCGGATATAAGCGGTCATACAAGGAATGATTCCCCCAACCACCATTCCAAACATAAAACGGAACAATACAAGCTGCCATAACTGAGTAGCAAGTGCCTGCGGAATAAACAGTATGGATGCGGACAGTAATAAAGTGAGGATCACTCGCTCATGCCCGATATCATCACCAAGCTTCCCCCAACGCCGAGTAGCTAACAAGTTCCCAAATCCGGTTGCTGAAAAAGCAATCCCAGCTAGAAACGCGATATGGGTCGTTTGGACAAGCTCATTGACATACAGAGCTAATAGTGGCTGTACACTAAAGTTAGCGGTTTGAATTAATAATGATAGGATCATGATCGAGAGCAGGACAGGATTTTTGAATATGTAAAAGAACACATCCTTTCGGGTAAAAGAATTCTTCTCCTTCACCTTTTGTCGGTCGTTTTCTTCATGAATTCCAAACGAGACTAAAAGAGTAGCAGCAACGATGACGAAGGAGGTGATAAAAAACGTATATTGAAAACCAAAACTGTCTGCCAACAATCCCCCGAATAACGGACCGAGCAGGCCACCAGAGACGGTTCCCATCTGTAACGTTCCAAGTACCTTACCAGCAATCTCTTTTGGAGTTTGTGAGGATATGAGGGCGAGGGAGGTGGGGATAAATCCAGTAACGACACCCATAACAAGACGCAGGATAAAGAGCTCCATAACAGAATCGGTAAACCCCATGAAAAAGATACTGATACCAATACCGAATCCGGTAATCATCAAAATAGGCTTATACCCATGTTTGTCTCCAAACCGTCCCCATAAAGGTGAAATAAAGAAAGCGGCTAAGAAGGTTACTCCAAACACATACCCAGCCCATTTTTGAACATAGTCCGGTGAAAAAGATCCAAATGTTTCAATGTACAACGATAAAAAAGGAAGAATCATCGTTGCACTTGCTGATACGAGGAAATTTGCGATCCACATAATCCGTAAATTTCTTTTTTGATACAAAGCAAAAACACCTTCTTATTGTCATTATTTCGTTTTACTAAATATCAGATTATGGAAATTATAGCATATTTTAGGGCCGATATTCCTTTTCGTACTTTATTTAAATGAATTAAACAGAAAAATGAAAAAATTATCAGAAAACATGATATAATAAAAAAACATTCATGTTCATTTTTTGGAATGGTTATTTCATATAATGGTAGTGATAGTCAAAGGAGGAAAGAGGGTACGTAAGATGAGGAAGGAGCATCAGTATTTATTTATTGATTTTGAGTTTACGATGCCTGAAAGATCTGAGAGGTTTAAAGGTTTTTACCCAGAAATCATTGAGGCTGGCATTGTGTCGGTTGTAAATGACCAAATCTGCGAGAAATTTTCTTCGTATGTCACTCCTAATCGTTTCCCTATGCTATCGGACCGCTGTAAATCATTTTTGAAAATTTCACAGGAGCAAGTCAATTCTGGTATTAGTTTTGCAGATCTTGTGAAAAAGTTTGAGCAGTTAAGTTCTCCATCGTTAGACCTTACCATCGTTACGTGGGGGAATATGGATATGAGGGTTCTTCGAAACAACTGTGAACAAGCCGGTCTGCCTTTTCCTTTAAGAGGCGAAGAACTCGATTTGTCGATGGAGTACAAGCGATTCTTCGGAGACCAAAATCAAACGGGCTTATGGAAAGCGGTGCAAGAGTATGGTAAAGAAGGAACGGGCAAACACCACAAAGCTTTGGATGATGCATTAACCACATACAATATTTTTCGTCTAGTTGAGAAGGATAAAAAGTACCTTCAAGGACATGCACCAACCACGATTGGTGACCGCATTGATTTCTCCCAAGTACTTAATAAGTTCGCATAAAAAGCCAAATCCCTCATACTGGATTTGGCTTTTATGTGTTAAAAATATTCTTTCTCAAGTGTTGAAATATTTTCAAGACTCTTTTTTGCCCACTGAGAGTCATCACCAGATAACTGGTCTCTTAATTTTTGAACCGCCCCTTTTAGTGACTCTTTGTATTCAGGAATTTCTTCTGAATAGGGCTTGACCATTTTTGCAGGGATATTGGCTTGTTCCCGGTAGGCAAGCGCTCGTCTTTCGTGAAAAAGAGGAACATCTACATCCTTATGGCTATGTAAATCTCCTTGTGTCGGGTGAGTAACAACAGCGAGTATCCTTACAAGAATGGTCTCTGGGCGGAGGTTTGTTACTTCTCCAATATACTTTCCTGTTTTATAAATGGCTGTGACCTTGTCACCGATTTGAATGTCGGACATTTTTCGTTTCTCCTTTCAAATTGGGCTAGAACTGTATATGATAATAATTATGACGTAAGCATTATGAAAAACAAAGTATTTTGGAGGGTGATTACATGAAGAAATTACTAGCATGTTTGGTATTCGTTGTTTTCCTTGTTGCTGGATGTGGGACAAGCAATGAAGAAGGTACGGAAAATTCGAACGGAAATGCCAGCAATAATGAAACCGCTAACCAAGAAAATATTGAACTTCCACAGGCAACCACAGAGGTTGGGGAAAAGGAAAGACTAGTTGAAATGGAAACCTCTATGGGGAATATCAAAATCAAGCTGTTCCCAGAACAAGCGCCAAAGGCTGTAGAAAACTTTATTACTCATAGTGAAGAGGGATATTACGAAGGCGTGACTTTCCACCGTGTGATCAATGACTTTATGATTCAAGGTGGAGACCCAGACGGAACAGGGATGGGTGGAGAAAGCATTTATGGAGAGCCGTTTGAAGATGAGTTTTCTAATCAGCTTTATAATTTCAGAGGGGCCTTATCGATGGCTAACTCAGGAGCAGACACGAATGGAAGTCAGTTCTTTATCGTTCAAAATAAAACACTTGATCCTAGCTTAGTAGACCAAATGACACAGGCAGGTTATAACGAAAAAGTGATCAAGCAGTATGAAGATGGTGGTACTCCATGGTTGGATCAAGCACATACGGTGTTTGGTCAAGTAATTGAAGGTATGGATGTAGTTGATAAAATTGCTACTACTTCAGTAGGTGAAGGGGATAAGCCGGAAGAAGATGTTGTCATCAAGAAGATTACCGTGCTGAAGTAATCGTCCTTGGACGATCGGTAAGAACCTTGATATAATAGGCATGAATGACTGCCTGTTTGCAGAAAGGAAGATCGTAATGATCGAAGGGTTTTTTTTATCATTGTTTCTATATTTTCCTGAAGATAAGTCTGAATATATCCCAGCTGCTATTTCTTTTACCATCTTCTTAATTCTCTGTATATTCACGATGCGATTTATTGTGAAAATCTCACGAAAAGAAGAAGCGAAAGCAAAAGAACTAGAGAATCAAATAATGAGTGAGCAACAAAACAAAGGATAACGTACACTTTTTTTGAAAAGTGTACGTTTTTTTTTATGAATCTTGAGTATTGTTGCAACTTTATTGTGATTTGTTGCAAGTCTTATTAAGTTTGTTGCAACTTCCGATTATTTTGTTGCAACTTTTTCCATTCGACATACATTTAGATAAATTTCGACAACCATGCAGCCTTACAACTGACAAAAAGACGGAAGAGCTCTACTCTTCCGCCACACTATTAAGCAAAAGCTGCTTTCAGTCTCTTCATCCCTTCTTCCACATGTTCCTTTGAACACGCGACATTCATGCGGACAAAGCCTTCTCCGCCAGCTCCATATTTTGGTCCTGGCTCGAGTCCTATTTTTCCTTTTTCAATTAGTGCTTTTTTTAAGTCATCATCTGAAAGTCCAAGCTCCCGACAATCCATCCAGATTAAGTACGTACCTTCCGGCTGCATCATCTTTATTTGTGGAAGCTCTGCCTCTAGGAACTCCTGTACATAGCGAATATTTTCTGCCATATAGGCAAGAGCTTCGGTTAACCACGTTTCCCCGTGAAGATAAGCGGACTCCATTCCAACGATTCCAAACGTATTTAAGGTGTGAAATCCTTGCTTCTGCTGTTCGGCTTGGAATAGCTCTCGAAGTTCCTGATTGCTCGTAATAACTGCTGAAGCCTGTAACCCTGCTAAATTAAAGGTTTTACTAGGAGCAATACAAGTGACAATAAAGTCAGCAAAGTCCTCTAAGCTCGCGATCGGGACATGCGAATTTCCCTCAAACACAAGATCGGAATGAATTTCATCTGATAAAATTAAGCAATTGTACTTTTTGCAAAGTTCACCGATTTGAAGGAGTTCTTCTTTGTTCCACACTCTTCCGCTCGGATTGTGAGGATTACATAATATAAATAGCTTGACGCCTTCTTGCAGCTTAGCTTCAAAATCCTCAAAGTCAATTTCATACCGGTTATTTACATTTTTTAATGAAGAGTTTACGACCACTCGATCATTTTTTTCAACCATGGAAAAGAAAGGAGTGTACACAGGAGATTGAAGCATCACCTTGTCTCCAACAGAAGTAAATGCTCGAACGGCGGTACTGATCGTTGGGACGACTCCTGAACTGTATGTAATCCACGTTTGACGGATTTCCCAATTATGTCTTGTTTTTACCCAAGCTTGAATCGCTTTTCCGACAGTCGGAGGAACAAAGGTATAGCCAAAAATTTCATGTTCTAATCGCTTTCGAATCGCATGTGTTACTTCAACAGGTGGTGAGAAGTCCATATCTGCCACCCACATCGGATGAAGATCACTGCTTCCGAATACATCATGGAGGAGCCCCCATTTAACTGATCCAGTATTATTCCGGTCAATCACTTTATCAAAATCATACGTAGTCATAAAGCACCTCGCCCTTTTTCCATTTTATTTGATCTATGTAATATGATAAGATATGTGAACGAAAAGATAAAATAAAAGGTGATTTTACATGGAAATGCTCGAAATGAATTTAAGTTTGTTACAGCGTCTAATGGAGTGGGATCCACTCGGATATGGGGAAGACAGCTATGATCCAGAAATTGCAGATACGATTCAAGCGGTACATGTTATGTCATCTGCAAAAGAGCTAGCACGAAAAATCCAAAGCATATATGAGTTTTCTTTTGAAGAAATCATTCCTTTATCTGAATGTACAAGCATGGCCGAAGAATTGTTAGCCATTAAAAACGAGAGCTCTTGCTCGCTTTAAAAAGCTTCAAGGAGGAGACTTCCCTTGAAGCTTTATTTATACAAGAAACTCTTTAATATACTTGTGAACCATTTCAGGTCGTTCTTCAGGTACAAGATGTCCTGTCTCCTTTAATACAATGAGTTCGGAATTCTTTAAATCTTGCTTCAATCGTTTTCCAACTCTGAGTGGGACCACTCTATCATGCTCGCCCCAAATGAGGAGACACGGGGTCTCTATTTTTTTTAGGTCGGATTCATCCAGCTCGTCCTCTCGATGCCGTATCATCCGAGTTAAGGCGGGGAAAATATCTCCTTTTAAAAATGGGACCAAATATCCGTTCAACATATCATCATCAATCATCGAATGGTCATGTACGACATTAACGAGATTTTTCTTTACCCCTGACTTAGCTAGATGTCTTTTCACATACAAGTGGAAAAAGGGAAGATAACTAGATAGAACAAGAGGAAGTTTCATTCGTTTTAAATAGCCGGAGCTACATAATAATACCGACCGTTTGACGAGATCAGGCCGTAATTGCGATATTTTTAACGCGATTTGTCCCCCCATCGAGTGGCCGATAATGGATACATTTTTTATATGAAGATGCTCCACAAAGGAAATGATCGAATGTGCTATATTTTCATACGAGTAAATAAACTTCTTCGACTTCCCGCTTTTGCCGAAAGGCGGGAAATCAATGGCGATGACATTAAATTCCTCACGAAGAAGAGGAATCAGTCTTCGGAAGCTAAAGGTTGATGAGAGAAAACCATGAATGAGCAATAGCGTGTCTGCTGATTGAGAAAGTTTGTAATGTTCATAATATAGGTCGTTTCCGTTAATATTGAACGTACCGGTGATGCTCAAGTCATTCATATTCGTATTCACTCCTTTAACGGCCTTTTGTTTTTTCATAGAATACCCATCAATGACAAAAACAATCATAAAAAAATGAGATGATAAATTTGAAAATTAAATTATTTTTTACGCATTTTTGTTATAATGTAACTATTTTAAGCGATAAAGCAGAAAAGGATGTTAACATATGAAACTTTCGGAAAAAGAACTAGAAGTTGTAGAAATTCTTGAAAAAGATGCCCGAATTTCATCTGAGGATGTAGCTAAAATGATCGGCCTAAGCTTGCAAGAAACAGATGAGCTTATTAAGAAGCTTGAAAAGGAGAAGGTTCTTGTTCATTACACAACCATGGTGGATTGGTCTAAAATTGACGGTCATGAAGGCGTTACCGCTATGATCGATGTGAAGGTAACACCAAAGCGAGGAGTAGGCTTTGACGAAGTAGCTGAACGTATCTACCGATTTAAAGAAGTCAAATCCGTTTATCTCATGTCAGGTGCCTATGATCTTAGTGTCATTATTGAAGGAAAATCGATGAATGAAGTAGCAAGATTTGTTTCTAATAAGCTATCTACTCTAGATTCTGTACTATCAACAACTACCCATTTTATTTTGAAAAAATATAAGCATGATGGAACGATTTTTGAACCAGTAGCAGACGATGATAAGAGAATTGTGGTGTCACCGTAATGAAACAGACAAAATCTTATTTGGCAAAAACGGTAGAAGACCTTAAGCCATCTGGAATTCGTAAGTTTTTTGATCTTGCAGCAGGAATGGAAGGAGTTATTTCCTTAGGGGTAGGTGAGCCTGACTTTGTAACCTCTTGGTCAGCTAGAGAAGCCGCAATTCTGTCCCTTGAACAAGGTTATACTTCTTATACAGCCAATGCTGGATTATTAGAGCTTCGTAACGAAGTGTCCTCTTATATGAAAAAGCAATTTCATGTGGATTATAATCCGAAAAGCGAAATCATAATCACCGTTGGAGCGAGTCAAGCATTAGACATTGCCTTACGTGCGATTCTTGATCCAGGTGATGAGGTGATTGTCATTGAACCGAGCTTCGTCTCTTATGCACCTCTAGTTTCGTTAGCAGGTGGAAAGCCCGTTGCGGTTCAAGCAACAGAAGAGTATGATTTTAAAATTCAAACGCACCAGTTAGAAAAGGCAATTACCGACCGAACGAAGGCAATCATGCTTTGTTCTCCAAATAATCCAACAGGAACGATGCTTAATGAAAAGGAATTAACAGAGCTTGCGGCATTCATTGAAAAGCATGACCTTCTCGTGTTATCTGATGAAATTTATGCAGAGCTTGCCTATGATGAAGCATATGTAAGTTTTGCAGCAATTGAAGGCATGAGACATAGAACTCTTCTTATTAACGGTTTCTCGAAAGGCTTTGCGATGACAGGTTGGCGACTTGGTTTTGTATGTGCGAACGAAGAACTGACGGCAGCGATGTTAAAAATACATCAGTATGCCATGATGTGTGCTCCAACGATGGCGCAGTACGCGGCACTTGAAGCATTAAAAGGCGGAAGAGAAGATGTAGAGGATATGAAAAAAAGCTATCGTCGAAGAAGAAACTATTTTGTTCAGTCACTAAATGATATCGGGCTTTCCTGCCATATCCCTGGTGGTGCGTTCTATGCATTCCCATCCATTGTAAGTACAGGTCTGTCATCAGAGCAATTTGCTGAACAATTATTGATTGAAGAAAAAGTAGCAGTTGTTCCAGGTAATGTGTTTGGAAGTAGCGGGGAAGGGCATATTCGCTGCTCATACGCGTCATCCATGGAACATTTACAAGAAGCCGTGAAACGAATGAAACGGTTTGTTGAAAAGTAAAACCCAATAAATTTTCGCACTTATCTGTTTGGGGATCTGGTTAAGCACCTGAGCGGATAAATAGGCGGAAAAATTTCGCTTAATTAGCAAATTCGATAAAAAATAGCCAAAATAGACGGAGAAATTCCGCCTATTGACTCGATAAACGTGAAAATGGGGAGATTTTGCTATCCATAAGCGGAAAATCTTCCCTTATTTACTCCGAAATCGTCTCCAATCTGCATTTAACCGGAAAAACTCCGCTTATTATACTTTTGCTGGTTACTCGATTAAGGGTAAAACAACTTATATTAATAAAGAAACTCGCCAGTTTGGGCGAGTTTTACTTTTTTATATACCAATTTAGCTAATCCTTGATAATGTAGGACAAAGCAATGGTTCCTACACCTGTATGAACACCAGCAACAGGAATTAAGGGGAGTACTTCAATCTTTAATGATTCGTACTCAGCCATAATTTTTGCAAGTATTCCTTCAACAATCTCCTTTTCACCTGCGTGCATAATTCCGATTCGATCGTAGATTCCTTGCTTGTACGCTTCATGTAAACGGTCAATTAATGCCTGCTCGGCCTTTCTCATCGTGCGGATTTTTTCTACGATATTGACTTTCCCTTCCTTAAATGCAAGTATTGGCTTTATTTGTAGAAGATTTCCTAAAATAGAGCCGAAATTGGAGACTCGTCCACTTTTTCTCAATTGATCTAAGTTCGCAGGAATTAAGATCAAGCGACATTTTTCTCTTAAGGAAAGAAGTTCCTTCACTATTTCAGAGGGCTTTCGTCCCTCATTATACAAGGTGATTCCTTCTTCTACTATAAACTTTAATGGGAAAGAACCAATCCACGAATCAACTGGGTGTACAGGGAAACCTACGATCTCAGCTGCCTGTGTGGATGTCGAGTACGTTCCTGAAAGTTCACTAGAAACATGGATGATGATCGCTTCATCGTAGCTTTCTTTTAATTGGGTGTAAAGGTCAATAAAGTCCCCAAGTGCAGGCTGTGAGCTAGTTGGCGGAATGTCAGAGTTACTCATCATCTCATAAAATTCCTCAGTGTTTATGTCTACACCCTCTTTAAAGGTTGCGTTTCCAAACGTAAACGAAAGAGGGACCACATATATGTGATTGTCTTGTAACCAAGCTTGATCTTTTTCTGAGAAGCTAGCTGTCGAATCGGTTACCCAAGCAATTTTCTTTGCCATAATATCCTCCAAAAGATGTTATATAAGCACTATGATAATAAAAATAATCTCCAAAATAAAACAAACGAATAGCGAGGAATAACTCCCTCGCTTTACTCACCATTATATATGACTTTCTTCTTGCATCAATTCAGAGACTGGAATATCAAGTACAGTAGATATTTTTAAAATGGTTTGTGTGTCAGGAGTTTGTAAGCCTGACTCATATTTGTCAATCGTAGCAGTGCCCACACGGATTTTAATAGCAAGCTCCTGCTGTGACATTTCTAGTTCTTCCCGAAAGCGTTTAATGTTTTGCCCAATTGCAGTCATGGCTCATCTTCCTTTCGAAAAAGATTATATTCTTTATTTATTTTATCACGATTAGGATAGGGGAATTTATCCCAATCGTGAACGTT
The DNA here is from genome assembly GCA_011524525.1 of Bacillus sp. (in: firmicutes). Classification (GTDB taxonomy): domain Bacteria; phylum Bacillota; class Bacilli; order Bacillales; family Cytobacillaceae; genus Robertmurraya_A. Next base: position 65,004 of record WTKE01000093.1, read on the forward strand.
TCGTTACAGTTACAAAAGACCAATTGAACGTAAAAATACAAAGATAATCGCAATAGGAACAATAAATCGAATCGTAAAATACCAGATCGTAAATAGTTTGTTCATATTCCCAAACGTTCCTAATGCTAACTCACTTTTCAATAGCTTGTATGGAAGTCGGTGTCCAACAAAAATAGAGATTAAAAAGGCTCCTAACGGCATCCCAATATTACTTGCGATAAAATCAGCAAAATCAAAAATCGTTTTCCCGAAGATAAGAACATCCGACCAAACTCCGAAAGATAATGCGCTAGGAATTCCAAAGATAAAAATAACAAGTCCAGTTTTCCAAGCCCATTGTTTGCGCAGTTCTGTTTTCTCTTTGACAATTGCCGCTACAACAATTTCTAAAATGGAAAAAGCTGAGGTTAATGTTGCAAACAAAAGTAACACAAGGAAAATGGTTAAAAAGAATGCACCAAATGCCATTTCGTTAAACACGGCAGGGAGGACGACAAATACCAAACCAGGTCCTGCTCCTGGTTCGAATCCGAGTGCGAATACCGCTGGAAAGATAACGATCCCAGCAAGTAGAGAAATAAAAATATTTAGACCCACAACCGAAAATGCAGATTTGGTAATGTTTTCTTTTTTAGAAAGATAAGATGCATACGTAACCATGACGGAAATACCGACGCTTAATGCAAAAAAAGATTGTCCAAGCGCTAGCAAAATGGTGTCAGGGGTTAGACTGCTCCAATTGGGCTTGAGAAGAAACTCGACTCCTTTTGAGGCTCCATCCAAAGTTAAGGAACGTATGGCTAGTATGATAAACAGAACAAATAAGGCTGGCATCATGTACTTACTAGCCTTCTCAATTCCTTGCTGAACGCCACCTTGAATCACAAAAACCGTTAATATCAAAAAGATTGCTTGTGCAAGGATCGCTTCAATAGGATTACTAATAATCGTACCAAACAGAGTTCCGTAATGTTCCTGAGAAAGTCCTGTTAAACTCCCCGTAACGCTACGAAGTAAATAAGATAAAATCCATCCGCCTACCACGCTATAAAAAGATAAGATAAGTCCGGAAATAATAACTCCTAAATACCCTATAACCTTCCAGCTTGAGTTTGGAGCAAGAATTTTATAGGCGGTGATTGCATCCTTTTGTGTATTTCTACCAATAATAAATTCAGCAATAAGGATCGGTGCACCGATGAATATAGTTAACAATAAAAAAAGAAGGAAAAAAAGTCCTCCACCATTTGTTCCAGCCATGTATGGGAATTTCCAAATGGCGCCTAGACCGATTGCAGAGCCTGCTGCTGCAAGAATAAAGCCAATCTTTGATGTCCATTGCTCATGTGTTTTCATTACCGTTTTTACACCTACTTTAAAAGATATTTTCCCATAATACTATATTTTCGGACTATTGTGTAGTAAATTTTTTTGAATAAGATGTGACATTGTGATATAATCTTATATTGCGTATAAAAAGGATAAATAAACTATATTTAGGAGTGTTTCTATGTCAGAGAAAATTGAAGTTGGAAGTGTTGTTACAGGTAAAGTTACGGGAATTCAAGCATACGGTGCGTTCGTTGCACTTGATGAAAATACTCAAGGGTTAGTTCATATTTCAGAAATTACTCACGGATTCGTTAAAGATATTAACGAGCACCTTAAAGTAGGAGATGAAGTTCAAGTAAAGGTTCTTTCTATCGATGAAAATGCTGGGAAAATTGGTCTTTCTATCCGCGCAACGGTAGAAGCTCCTGAAGCGCCTGTAGCTGCACCAAAGGCTGCGCCGAAGAAGCCAAGAAAGCGTACAGCTGCAGCTGCTATCAAACAAGATACAGAAGCACCACAAGGCTTCAACACGCTAAAAGATAAGTTACAAGAGTGGATTGAGCAATCACAAAGATAATAATTAATCAAAGTGTGGGAGAATTTCTCCCACTTTTTTTATGTTTTTTTATCAAATAGAACATAAGTTATTTTTTTAAGATACACTATGAGAAGGTAGTTTTTTCACCACAAATAAATGAGATCGGAGGTAAATAGTATGTCGAGTAAGTCAAAAGAAGTCATTGAGCAAACGGAAAAGTTTGGGGCTAATAACTATCACCCTCTTCCGATTGTTATTTCTAAAGCAGAAGGTGTTTGGGTGGAAGATCCTGAAGGAAACAAGTATATGGATATGCTTAGCGCGTATTCAGCTGTGAACCAAGGCCATCGTCATCCGAAAATTATTGAAGCATTAAAGACACAGGCGGATCGTGTGACACTTACATCCCGTGCATTTCACAATGATCAGCTTGGACCATGGTATGAACTGATTTGTGAAATGACCCATAAAGAAATGGCATTGCCAATGAACACGGGTGCGGAGGCTGTGGAAACAGCAGTTAAGGCTGCACGTCGGTGGGCGTATGATGTGAAGGGTGTAAATGATAATCAAGCAGAGATTATTGCATGTTTAGGAAATTTCCATGGACGCACAATGACAGCGGTTTCTTTATCTTCTGAAGAGGAGTATAAGCGTGGATTTGGTCCGATGCTACCAGGAATTAAGCTGATTCCATATGGAGACATCACAGCATTAAAAGCGGCAATCACTCCAAATACAGCTGCCTTTTTAATCGAGCCTATTCAAGGTGAAGCAGGTATTGTGATTCCACCTGAAGGATTTATGCGTGCTGCTTTTGACCTTTGTAAAGAAAACAATGTACTTTTTATTGCCGATGAAATCCAAGCTGGACTTGCCCGTACCGGGAAAATGTTTGCTTGTGAGTGGGAAGGCATTACACCAGACATGTATATTTTAGGAAAGGCCCTTGGTGGAGGAGTATTCCCAATTTCTTGTGTTGTCGCAAACAAAGATGTTCTCGGTGTCTTTAATCCAGGGTCGCACGGATCCACATTCGGTGGCAACCCTATGGCGTGTGCGGTTTCCATTGCTTCTTTACAAGTTTTGAAGGAAGAGAAATTAGCGGAACGATCTCAGGAGCTTGGAAGTTATTTTCTCTCAAAATTGCAAGAAATCAAGAACCCAATCATTAAAGAAGTTCGCGGTCGGGGTCTGTTTATCGGTGTTGAACTTACGGTCCCTGCTAGAAAGTTCTGTGAGCAGTTGAAAGAAGAAGGACTGTTATGTAAGGAAACACATGACACGGTGATTCGCTTTGCTCCACCATTAGTAATTAGCAACGAAGACCTTGATTGGGCGATTGAACGAATTAAAAAGGTATTAAGCGCGTAAAAAAATCCTTGCACTTTTTTGAGTGCAAGGATTTTTTTAGATAACTTGACGTTCTTTAAACTTTGAGAATTGCCTAGCTGCAGCGCCTAGCTCCTCGGGGTCATAAGCCAAATCTCTCCAGAAGGCAGGCCTTCCTGCGCGATTCGTCTTATGCCTGTCGGAGCTGAACAAGGCGCTTCCGCTTTATCTTGTCGCTCTTGGTTCAGGATCTCTCACAGTTTGTTCGTTTGGTTTAAATAGGAGGCCAAGATTTAATAATCCAGCGATACCAACTAAGCCGTAGATAATTCGAGAAAGAGCAGAACCTTGTCCGCCAAAGATAGCTGCCACTAGGTCAAATTGGAAGAATCCAATTAATCCCCAGTTGATAGCCCCGATAATGGTAAGTACTAGTGCAATACGTTGAATGGTACTCATACAGATTTCCTCCTTGGGATGGTTTATTTATATAGTTTGGCTATATAAAGTTACACAATCTTATCGTTTGATTCTTACCCTCTTTTTATTCACTTTTAGAGGAAAAATTTTGGAGTCTAATTTTTTGCATTCACTACTTTTTTGGAACATAATAAGGATTGAATAGGAGGATGAAGTATGGATAATTTTACATTTTTTAATCCGACGAAATTGATTTTTGGAAAAGGAACCTTAGAGCAATTGAAGGTAGAAGTACCTCAATACGGCAAGAAAGTGTTACTTGTGTATGGAGGCGGAAGCATTAAACGAAATGGCCTATATGATCAGGTCTTATCATTATTAAAAGAAGTGAATGCTGAGGTATTTGAGTTACCAGGTGTGGAACCTAACCCTCGAATCTCTACTGTGAAAAAGGGAGTAGAAATCTGCAGAAATGAAGGAATTGATTTTCTTTTAGCCGTTGGCGGTGGAAGTGTTATTGACTGTACAAAAGCAATTGCAGCGGGTGCGAAGTATGAAGGAGATACTTGGGATCTTATGACTCGAAAAGCCGTTGCGAAGGAAGCGCTTCCTTTTGGTACAGTGTTAACTTTAGCTGCAACAGGCTCTGAAATGAATTCAGGTTCTGTAATTACGAATTGGGAAACAAATGAAAAATACGGATGGGGCAGTGCAGTCACTTACCCGAAATTTTCTATTCTAGATCCCGTTAATACATATACGGTTCCAAGAGATCAAACCATTTATGGAATAGTTGACATGATGACACATGTGTTTGAACATTACTTCCACTTAACAGAAAATACAGAACTTCAGGATCGTATGTGTGAGGGATTATTACTGACTGTTATGGAGGCAGCACCTAAGCTTCTTGAAAACCTAGAAAGCTATGAGCATCGTGCAACCATACTTTATAGTGGAACGATGGCACTAAATGGTATGCTTTCTATGGGCTACCGCGGAGACTGGGCAACGCATAATATTGAGCATGCCGTTTCGGCGGTTTACGACATCCCACACGGTGGAGGACTTGCGATTCTATTCCCGAACTGGATGAAGCATAACTTAAAAGTGAAACCAGAACGCTTTAAGAAGCTTGCTGTTCGTGTTTTTGGAGTAAATGCAGAAGGTAAAACAGACGAAGAAGCAGGTTTAGAAGGAATTGATAAACTTCGTGAGTTTTGGAACTCCATCGGTGCACCATCACGCTTAGCAGACTATGATATTGACGATAGCCAAATCGAAGTGATGGCTGACAAAGCAATGGTATACGGCGAATTCGGAAACTTCACAAAGTTAAACAAAGAAGACGTCATGGCGATTTACCGTGCTTCTTTATAGAAATTTTTTTGCGTGCAATTTTGTCATTGCACGCGTTTCTTTTTTTATCGGGTGGAAATACTACGGTAGAAAGGTGGGTTTTTGAGCAATTCTTAACAATTAACACATTTGTTTGAAATGTGTGCGCTTACATAAGTAGACAGTTCTTGATTCCTTAACCAGCTTTCGATAAAGTGATATAGTAAACAACAAATCATTGGAGGATCATTCATGACACACGTTCGTTTTGATTACTCAAAAGCACTTAGTTTTTTTGGGGAACATGAAGTTACTTATTTACGTGATTTTGTAAAAGTAGCGCATCATTCATTACATGAAGCAACAGGGGCTGGAAATGATTACTTAGGTTGGATTGACCTTCCAGTTAACTACGACAAAGAAGAATTTGCACGCATCCAAAAAGCAGCAGAAAAAATCAAGCAAGACTCTGATGTTCTTTTAGTTTGTGGAATTGGTGGTTCTTACTTAGGCGCGCGCGCTGCCATCGAAATGCTGCAACACAGCTTTTACAATGCATTGCCAAAGGAAAAGCGTAGCACTCCACAAATTATCTTCATCGGAAACAACATTAGTTCTACATACATGAGAGACGTTATGGATCTTTTAGACGGAAAGGATTTCTCCCTTAACGTTATTTCTAAGTCTGGTACAACAACAGAACCAGCCATCGCTTTCCGTATTTTCCGCAAGCTTTTAGAAGAAAAGTACGGAGTAGAAGAAGCGAAGAAGCGTATTTACGCAACAACTGACAAAGCAAGAGGAGCATTAAAAACTCTAGCTACTGAAGAAGGATACGAATCATTCATCATTCCTGATGATGTGGGTGGTCGTTATTCTGTTTTAACAGCTGTAGGTTTACTTCCAATTGCTGCAAGTGGGGCAGATATCGAAGCAATGATGAAGGGTGCAGCAGCTGCACGCGATGATTTCGGAAGCTCAGAGCTAGAAGAAAACTTAGCATACCAATATGCAGCCGTTCGTAACGTTCTTTACAACAAAGGAAAAACAATTGAAATGCTTATTAACTATGAGCCAGGCTTGCAATATTTTGCAGAATGGTGGAAGCAGTTGTTTGGTGAAAGCGAAGGAAAAGACCAAAAAGGAATTTACCCTTCATCTGCAAACTTCTCAACTGATCTACACTCTTTAGGTCAATACGTTCAAGAAGGTCGTCGTGATCTATTTGAAACGGTTGTCCTTGTTGAAAATCCTCGTCATGAGTTAACAATTGAAGAAGCTGGCAGTGATTTAGACGGATTAAACTATCTTGCTGGACAAACAGTTGACTTTGTTAACAACAAAGCGTTCGAAGGTACATTGCTTGCTCATACAGACGGCGGAGTTCCTAACTTAGTGGTCACAATTCCACAAATGGATGCCTACACATTCGGTTATCTTGCATACTTCTTTGAAAAAGCATGCGCAATGAGTGGCTACCTGCTTGGAGTAAATCCATTTGACCAACCTGGTGTAGAAGCATACAAAGTGAACATGTTCGCATTATTAGGCAAACCTGGATTCGAAGAGAAGAAAGCGGAGCTTGAGAAGCGTTTGTAATTAAAAAAAGTGTTAGTCATTAGAGATTTCCTTCTCTTTTGACTAACACTCTTTTTTTTGTGAGAAACTAAAAGAAAAAGGGGGATGGCTATGATTCAAATTCCTTCACAAATTGAAGGCAAGCACTTTGATTTGTATAAGCTAGAGCAATTATTGAAACCGCTTGGTTATACGATTGGCGGAAATTGGGATTATGATCACGGATACTTGGATTATAAAATTGACGATGAAAAAGGGTATCAATTTTTAAGGGTACCGTTTCGAGTGGTTGATGGACAACTAGATGCACGAAATTGTACGGTAGCGATAGAAAGACCCTTCTTGCTATCACATCTTTATCAAGACGACCTAGATGACCATGCTTATATTGGTAATGCATCTGCATCCTTTGATCAGTTTCAGGAACCGGTGGATAAGGACGCAAGCTTTCCTGAAAAATTTGTAGATATCGGTAAGGCACTCGTTCAAGAACTCGAACAAATTCTTATTGACTAAGGCTGTTTTAGTAAAGAAGGATGTTAAATCTTAGAGCCGATTTTAACGTGGAAATAGCCATTTAAAGTTTTAGAATTTAGTTTGTAGAGGCTCTTTCTTAAGAGCCATGACTAAAGTCGGTCAATAATGAGTAACTCATCTTGTTTTTCAATAACCATTTCTTGAGGAGGATTCACCATTGTGTTTTCTCCTCTTTTAATGCCAATTAAAAGCTTTCCATCTTTAAGTAACTCCCCATTCGCGGTATAAAATGATTGAGAGATATAGTCTTTGCTTGGATGGAAGTACACTCGACTTCCATGAAGCTGATCAAGGACTTCAACAAAAGTGGACACAATTCTATCGGTAGCGATGCAATTTGTCATAATATAACTCATCATTCGGTTGGATTGAATGATTTCGTCAGCGCCAGCTCTTTTCGCATTTGCCATCTGTTCACGGGTAAGAACTTCTACAATGGCGGTAATGTTAGGATTTAAGCCTTTAATGGTAAGTAACGCAAGAATCGTATTCATATCAGCATCAAGTTCATCCTTATGTTGATCGGCTGTAATAAGGACCTTTTCGGCTGTTGCAATATTTGCCTTTAGTAATACATGGTCTTGAGAAGCTCTTCCTCTAATAAAATGCACCTTCGCATCCATAACTGGATTGGATTCTAAGGTTTCATCGATCAAAATAATATCTGTAAATTGTTCAAGTGTTCGAATCGTTTGAATAATTTCTTTTGACCGTTCATTCCATCCAATGATAATCAAATGTTTATCTCCTCTAAAATGAACTTTTCCTTCTAAATAATTGTTTTGCCTAGAAACGGCCGTTGTAGCAAGGGTGATAAAATAGGTGGATAAAAACCCTGCTCCAACAAAAATAAGGAGAATTCCTACGATTCTTCCTAGAAATGTTTCTGGAGAGTAGTCCCCATATCCAACGGTAGATGTAGTAATGATGGCCCACCAGATTCCTTCAAAGATAGTAGGGAAACTCTCTGGCTCAACCATATGGACCAATACGCCAAAAAAAAGAACGAGTAATATCGCCATGGTTAATATTCGGACAAGCGTAGGCAATCTCAAAAAACTAGTATAAATTCGGTGGTGCATACTCTCACCTCTTAAAAGTTTCTCTAAAAGTATAGACCATATCCATTGGTGTTAAACTCAAAGAAAGACCCTCGAGGAACGAGGGTCTTACGTTATTTACGTTTAGCGGCAGCTAATGCTCGATTTACATCAATTAGTCCTTCGCCAAAATATTCATCCTTCCCCACTTCACCAATGTCATAGCTTGAAGAACGAATAATGTCCATAACTTCCTTATTGGATAACGTCGGATTAGTAGACAAGATTAAACCAGCTAATCCTGTCACATGTGGAGACGCCATGGATGTTCCGGAAAGGGCGGCATATTGGTTTTGGAAATAGGTGCTTGGAATATCAACACCTGGTGCGGCTACATCAATATAATTTCCATAGTTCGAGAAAGAGGCACGTTCCCCTGAATAACCGATTGCTGATACACTTAGCACTTGGTCAAATGCAGCTGGGTAACTAGGTTGGTTCGTATTATCATTACCTGAGGCAGCGATTAGGACGACCCCTTTATCGTATGCATATTGTATGGCTTCTTTTAATACGGTTGCTGGTTGATAATTCCCCAGGCTTAAATTAATAACATCGGCTCCATGGTCTGTGGCCCAGACAATGCCTTTTGCAATATCGAACGTATAACCATATCCGTCCTTCGCTAATGTTTTTACGGGCATAATTTGATTGTACCATGTGATTCCAGCCACTCCTTCGTGATTATTTGTTTCAGAAGCGATGATACCTGCAACATGTGTTCCATGACCGTTATCGTCATCTGGGGTAGCCTTCTCATCTATCGCGTTATATCCGTCTACCAATTTATGCTTTAAATCCGGATGATCCAGATCCACCCCTGTATCCACAACGGCAATTACGACATTTTTATCACCCTTTGAAATATCCCATCCTTTTTCTGTTTCAATTACGGGAAGATTCCATTGATACTGCTCTTGATAATAAGTGTCGTTTGGTGCAACGGCTTCATTTTGTAAAAGTATGAAGTTAGGTTCAGCATATTCCACTTCCTCTAACCCACGGAAATAAAGAAGCATTTGGTGAGTCGTTTTGGATTTGGAGCGGAACATATAAAGATTGGCTAATTTTTCACTTCTGCTTGCATCAATCTCTTTATTTATTTGGGCAAGCCGTTCATCAGTAATCTCTGTTTTAAATTTCACGGTTGCCTCGTGCTCGTAATAGTGACTTTGATCGTCCTCATTATGATTAATAATCTGAATTTCTGAATGATGATTAAGTTTTGAAACTAAGCGGTTGTTGGATGGATCATTATTTAGATGCATGAGTCTAGCTGTTGGATCTTGAGAAGGTACATCATTCACTTTTCGCATATCTATCGCATTTCGGTCGAGTGTTCTTATTTCTCGATCGGGCATCATTCGAGCAACACCAATAATTAGCAATAATGCTAATCCAATAAGCATAAGCGGTCTTGTTCTTCGAAACATCCTTCTCACCTCATCGTATATTTCCTACTATTAGGATGTTCAGTCACCGTCCTAGTATTGATGGTAATTTTAAGGAAGTGAGAACATACATAAATCTCGAGCAAAACAGCAAAAATGTACGTATGTGTCGTAAAAGGAGGGAAATGAATGAACAAGCCATTAGCGTATTTAAGAGAAATTTTATCGAATTATACGGATCGATCTGACACAGCTGAATTCATATTCAACAAGATAGAGCAAGGGCATTTTTCAAGTGAAGAAAGCTTTGCTCGAAGCTTATCTGATGAAGAGAATAATTTTTTAAACAGTATTTTGCCGGAAGAAATTAAGCATGCGAACAATGAAGATGATGATACTCGTGCTAAGCAATTAAATGAAGTGTTTGAACAACTCTTTTAACAAGGAGAAAAAGGACAATGAAATCATTGTCCTTTTTTCTCTCTCTCTAAAGCTTCTTCCGTATAAGGGTCATGCTCAACGGCCGGAAGATCACCAAAGGTTGTCATAATACCTTCTTCATCGAGTTCCTCTTCATACTTTTCATGTTGCTTATTTGGGTAGACAGTAACATGCTTCCCAGTAATATCAACACCGACGAAGTTTTCGTAATCTTCGACATAGCCAACATTTTCTTGAGGTTCAATATACATGTCATTATAATGATCCACTTGCTCCACTAAATCAGAAGGGCTTTCAGACGTTCCATAGCTTGCCACATCTTGCCAGGAATCTTCTGCATCATACGAGACATTTTCATCGGTCTCATCCATATCAAATTTTCCGAAAGGAGGCATTAATACACCTTCTTCGATCGGTCTTTCATGAGAGGTCACTTTATCTGGAGTGTGCTCAATGCAATAAAGTGTATTTGGGAGAGCTTCTAAACGCTCAACAGGGATTTCTTTATGACAAACCACGCAAGTACCATATGTTCCGTTTTTGATGGCTTCTATGGCTTCAAGAGTATTACGATATTCCAACCGATAGTGCTCGTTAAGGGCGAGATCTTTTTCCCGCTCATACAATTCAGTTGCTGAATCACCAGGGTGGTTGTCGTAAACAGAAAGTTCACTTACCGAATCAGAGAGACTTCGCTGCAAATTGAAATGACCATTGTTTTCAAATTCCTCTTCTATCTGTGCTTTACGGTCTTCTAACGCTTGCTTAAATTGCTGTAGTTGCTGACTTGATAGCATCTCAACCATTCCTTTCGTTGGTCTGGTACTGTTTTAGTATTTACCGGTATATGGAGGAACATAAAAGGTAAAATGTGCTTAGAAAAAAATGTCGATTCGTCTCCTAATTCTCCTTAAAACTTTGTTATAATTAGTTGGGTGTGGAAGGGAGAACTGAAAATTGGGAAATAGGGAATTACTAAAAAAGAATTTAAAAAATAGATCATTTCGGTTAAACCTACTGTTCTTTGTGATATTTTGTCTATTTACACTTCTCATTATCCGTTTAGGATTAGTACAAATCGTATTCGGGGAATCATATAGTAAAGAAGTTTCAAGACTTGATGCAACGGTTGTTAGTTTGCCAGCACCACGAGGCAAAATGTACGACCGACATGGACAAGTGATTGTCGATAATGAAGGAATGGATGCTGTCGCCTTTTCAGAAGAACCGGGCATGACAACGGAAGATAAAATTGAAGTAACACGTAAACTCGCAAAACTATTAAGCTTAGAAAAAGAGAGTTATAAAGAAAGAGACTTAAAGGATTACTGGTTAGCTGCTTATCCAGACGAAGCGGAAAAGCTTTTAAAGGAAAAAGAACTTTCGCTTACTGGGAAAGAACAATATGCCCTGCAAATTGAACGTGTACCTGAACAGGCTTTGAAAGAAATGGAAGCAAATGAGCTCGAGGAAGCCATTATATACAAGCGCATGACAAGTGGTTATATGTATGAAATACAAACGATTAAATCTGAAGGACTAACTCTTGAAGAGATGGCAACCGTCTCAGAAAATTTAAGCTATCTTCCAGGTGTAGAAATTATTACAGATTGGAATCGTATTTACCCATATGGTGAAATGCTAAAACCGGTGCTAGGCAGCGTAACAACAGCCAAACAGGGAATATTACAAGAAAGAAGCAATTATTACTTATCTAGAGGCTACTCGCGTAACGACCGGGTAGGAAAAAGCTATTTAGAATATCAATATGAAGAATTACTTCATCCGAACAAAGGTCAAAAGAAATACGTAACCGACCGAAGCGGGAATGTGGTTGATGAAGTGATTGTCTCTGAAGGATCAAGAGGAATGGATTTACGCTTAAGCATCAATGCGGACTTGCAAAAGGAAGTCGAAACGATACTAGAAGAGGAACTTTGGAATGCGAAGTCAGGTAAAGGAAATAATCTGCTAGACCGTGCCTTTGTGGTTATGATGCACCCGTATACTGGTGAAGTATATAGCATTGCAGGAAAAATGGTTAATCAAGAAAATAAGAGCGAACTACTCGACTACTCTGTTGGAGCGTTTGCGAGTCAGTATGAGATGGGATCGACAGTCAAAGGAGCAACCGTTCTCGCTGGTTATCAAACCGGAGCTATTAAGCATGGTTCATACTTCTACGACTCACCGATTCTTTTAAAAGGGGCAAAACCAAAGTCATCATGGAAAAACTTCGGAAGCTTGAATGACTTAAAAGCTCTAGAAGTATCCAGTAACGTGTACATGTTCCATACTGTGATGAAAATGGCAGGCGTAAATTATGTGCCAAACTCTCCTATATCTGTTCAACAAGAGGATTACACGAGATTAAGAAACATTTATAAGCAATTTGGTCTCGGTGTATCAACAGGAGTGGACCTTCCAAACGAAGCAACAGGATTCCAAGGGAACCCAGATAATCCTGGATTGCTACTCGACATGGCCATCGGTCAGTACGATACGTATACACCGCTTCAAATGGCCCAATACGTATCAGCGATTGCAAACGGCGGAATGCGTGTGAAGCCTCACCTTGTGGCAAGTGTCCATGAACCTATAAGTGAACAAGGATTAGGGCCAGTCGTTCAAAACATCAAAACAGAAGTATTAAATCGCGTATTAAACACAGATGAAGATTTGGCTCGTGTTCGTGAAGGGTTTTACCGTGTTGTTAATGGATCGAATGGTACGGCCAAAGGTTCATTCACGATGGACGTATCAGGAAAAACAGGAACGGCACAAACCTATTACTACGGACCAGACCGCTCGAAGTGGGGGCAAGCAACTTACAACCTAACATTCGTAGGTTACTATCCATCGGAGAATCCTAAAGTAGCCTTCTCCGTCGTCGTACCATGGGCGTCAAATGACAAACACCCGGTTAACAAACACATTGCTAACCGTGTGGTTGAAGCGTTCATTAAATATGAAGAACAACGAGCGATCGAAATTCCTACAGATGTTGAGGGCGAAGAAGCCTTGTTAACGGAAGCGCAATAAAATTATGAGAAACCTAGATTCGGTGGGATCTAGGTTTTTATGTGTGAAAAGGAGGAAGGGTAAATTGAAAAAGTCAAAAAAAATTCGTTGACATGTTCTTTATATAGAACTAAAATAAAGCTAAATAAGGGAATAAGGCGAATTAAACGTCCGTTTTTTATTTTTGTTCTTTATCTAGAATGATAAAAGAAAAGGTGATTTGATGACAAATCTTAATCGTATGAATAATCCAGGCGGGAGAGTGGCAAAGGAAATAGATCCAAAAGCAATACTTAATGTACTGAAAAAGAGATTCTGGATCATTTTGGTTCTAGCAATTCTTGCTGGGCTTGCAGGCTATTTTTATGGATCTTCAAGTAAGACTTTGTTATATCAATCTTCTACAAGAATTATTGTAACTGCAGATGCTGAATTGATGAAGACTTTACAGGTTATCATCAAAGATTCAACCGTTTTAGAAAAAGTAATAGATGAATTGCAAATTGATCGTTCTCCAGAAGCGTTAGCGTCCCAAATCACTGTCGAAAGTGTAGCTGCATCACAAGTAGTAAGTATAAATGTTGTTGATACTGATCCTGAGTTAGCAATGCAAATAGCTAATACAACTGCAAAGATATTTAAGGAAGAAGTCCCTAAGATTATTGAGTTTAATAATGTTCGTTTTTTATCAGATGCTAAGGTAAACCCAAGTCCGATCAATGAAACGAACCCTAATCGTACAATAATAATTGCTGTAGTTGCTGGACTTGTTATTGGAGTGGGATTAGTTTTTTTATTGGATTCATTTGATGAGACAGTTAAATCGGAGAGAGAGATTGAAGAATTACTTGAAATGCCTGTAATAGGTAGAGT
>WTKE01000087.1 GCA_011524525.1 Bacillus sp. (in: firmicutes)
GTGTATAAGAGACAGATATAATAAAGCTCAATAATTTTGCTTTTCTTCCAATTATAAACCAAGCAACACAGTTTAAAATAATGATAGCATAGAGGCTAACACCACTATTTGGAAAAACATAAGTGACAATATCTACTGAGCATAACAACGCGATTAGCGCTGTAGAAATCATTGGAACAATAAAGTCTGTTGCTTTTCTAAAAAAATAAAAACTAGATCCAAATCCAAATAATAGCAATAAAGCATAAAGAGTCGTTTGCAAAAAGAAAGATAATTCAGTAAAATATATAAATATACCAATCGGAATCAGTAGCAATGGAGTGTAAGCGAGTAAAAACTTCCTCTCGGTGCTTCTTTTTCCAGCTTTCTTTCCGTTAACTTGTTCACCTTCTGTATATAAAGCTAATAAAAAATTGCAATATTGTTCCGGTAACAGCTTCGTTTCTTTCCAATAATAAATTTCTTTAACAATGATTTCTTTCCGATTATCACTCATACCTTGTCCTTTCTCTTGCTGAACATAAAAATAGTTTACCTCTATTGTAAGAAGTAAACTATTTTTAGACAATCATTTTATTCTAAGAAATCCTTCAAACGCTTGCTACGGCTAGGGTGTCTTAACTTCCTTAACGCTTTTGCTTCAATTTGTCTTATACGTTCTCTTGTGACACCAAACACTTTTCCAACTTCTTCTAAAGTTCTAGTGCGGCCATCATCAAGTCCAAAACGTAGGCGTAATACATTTTCTTCACGGTCGGTTAGAGTATCCAGAACATCTTCCAACTGTTCTTTTAACAGCTCATAAGCCGCATGCTCTGAAGGTGATGTAGCATCCTGATCTTCAATGAAATCACCTAAATGCGAGTCATCTTCTTCACCAATTGGTGTTTCTAATGAAACTGGTTCTTGTGCAATTTTCAGGATTTCACGAACCTTATCTGGAGTTAAGTCCATATCTTCTCCAATTTCTTCTGGAGTTGGTTCACGTCCAAGATCCTGAAGTAGCTGACGTTGAACACGAATTAATTTATTGATGGTTTCTACCATATGGACGGGGATACGAATCGTTCTGGCTTGGTCTGCAATCGCACGAGTAATTGCTTGTCGTATCCACCAAGTAGCATACGTACTAAATTTAAACCCTTTGCGATAATCAAACTTCTCAACCGCTTTGATTAATCCCATGTTTCCTTCTTGTATTAAATCAAGGAACAACATACCGCGACCAACATAACGTTTTGCAATACTAACTACAAGACGTAGATTTGCTTCTGCTAATCGGCGCTTTGCCTCTTCGTCACCTTGTTCAATACGATTAGCAAGTGAAATTTCCTCTTCTGCAGACAATAAGTCCACACGACCGATTTCCTTTAAATACATTCGGACTGGGTCGTTAATCTTAACACCTGGTGGTACACTTAAATCATTTAAATCAAACTCTTCTTCACCTTTGGCAAGCTCCTGTATATTTGGGTCACCATCTTCAGACTCACCCACTAATTCTACACCTTGCTCACCTAAAAATTCATAAAACTCATCCATTTGGTCTGAGTCCACATCAAAATTAGCTAATTTTTCTGCAATATCGTCATAGGCTAGAACCCCTGTTTTCTTTCCAACCTCTGTTAACTGATCTTTTACTTGTTCTAGGGTCAAATCTGAATCAACCTCTTTTGAACGGGCCGATTTTTCAGCCATATGTACCCCTCCTTCCAAAGTCAAACAACAATCTCAAGCCTTTAATGTTTTGCGCAATTGGATAATTTCCATCGCAATCGCAGCTGCCCTACCATGATCCTTATGTCTCTCTGCTTCTTTCTCTTCTGCTTCTTTTTCTTTTATTTTTAACATCTTTTGATAATTAAACACCTGCTTAATGTAATCGGAAAGCTCCTGGTCGCTTATTTCCTCACCAATAGACATCATTCCAATATCTGCTACTGTACGTCTTAGCTTTTCATCTTTAATATATGTTAGGAAATCACTTGGATTCGGCTGGAATCCCTTTTCATAGTACCCATACAAGTATGTTATAATTGCTTGATGTTCATCTATATTTAAGGGGGTACCGTTTAACAAATCCTGCACTTTATATGCTATGTCAGAATCCTTCAACATATAAGCTATTAAACGCCTTTCTGCAGTCTCATAAGCCGGTCTTAGGTTGGAAGATTGTTTGATAACCACATCTTGATTTCTTTTTTGAACGTATTGTTCACGATTTCCTTTTTTGTTCGCAAAGAAAAATTGTTTTTGTTGTTGCTTTAATGCATCGAGTGAAAGAGAAAATTCACTTGCCAGCTGTCTCAAATAGTGATCTCGTTCTACTACCTTCTCTAATTGGCTGATTTCCTTTAATACTTCTTCGATATATTGGAGGCGAATTCCTTCATTATTTAAATCCTTTCCTCTTCTTAAATATCGCAGTTTAAAATTCATTAATGTAACACTAGCAGAGATAATTTCGTTTTGAAATTTCTCTTCACCATATTGGCGAATATAATCATCTGGGTCCATTCCATCTGGCAATATCGCCACACGTACCTGAATCCCCGCTGAATGAAGAAGCTGACTAGCACGATGAGCGGCTTCAATACCAGCATTGTCTCCATCGTAACAAACCGTTACTGCTTCAGCGCTCCGCCTGATCGAAACGATATGATCGTCTGTCAATGATGTTCCCATGGTTGCCACTCCATTAAGCACACCTGATCGATCGGCAGCTATTACATCAGCAAACCCCTCAAATAAAACGATTTGATTCGTTTTTTTAATGCTTGCCCTTGCTTGGTGAAAATTATATAAAATTTTACTTTTGTTAAAAATTGCTGTTTCAGGACTATTTAAATATTTTGGCTCATCAGTCCCTAATGATCTTCCTGAAAACGCAATTGTATTGCCTTTGTGGTCTAATATAGGAAACATTATACGGTCTCTGAAGCGATCAAAATAAGTTCCATCACGTTCACGTTTTATCACTAAACCGGCCCTTTCCATCACATCAGGGGGGTAGTTTCGTTTCGATAAAAATTTGTAAACAAAATCCCACGAATTTAATGAATAACCTATTTGAAATTTAGCAATCGCTTCATTAGTAAAGCCTCTCAATAAAAGGTACTCAAGTGCATGTTGACCGTCTTTTGTGTTTACGAGCAAATGATGATAAAATTTACGTAATAAATCGTGAGCATCAATCATTTGCTGAAAATCATTCGGGATCGTCCTAGATGTAGTGTGAGATGACGATTCGATATGTAGCTCAACATTACCTTTTTCAGCTAATTTAACAGCCGCTTCAATAAATGAGACACCTTCTTGTTCCATTAAGAAAGAGAATGCATTTCCACCTGCTCCACATCCGAAACAATGATAAATTTGCTTATCGGGCGAAACGGAGAAGGAAGGAGAGTTCTCTCCATGAAACGGACAAAGTCCAAAATAATTACGACCTTGTTTTTTCAGCTGAACATAGTCGCTTACCACGTCCACTATATCAACCGCCTGGCGAATTTCATTAATTTTATCCTCAGGGATACGCTCTGCCATGAAAACAACTCCAGGTATTAGTGAGTAATTCGCGATAAATTATAGATTTCCTGCAAATTTCGACAAAAAGCTATAAAAATTTTTCGCAAAATCATCTCGGTCATTTTGACCAAAACGTTTGGGTCCTTTCGAGTGTACCCCTTGTCGCCTAGCTTTCGCGGCAAGATACCTCATATCAAGAGCAAGATTAATATCTTTCTCTTCGTATACATTTCCCCTTGGAGAAAGTACATAAACACCTTTATTCACGAGTGTCGAAGCTAACCCAATGTCCTGGGTGACTACAAAGTCTCCTTTATCCACATGGTTCATGATATATAAGTCAACTTCCTCCTTACCCGTATCGACATATTTCCATGTTCCTGCAGCTTCTGTGGCACTCATGTGATTATAAGATGCAACAAAAATCACTTCCAACGAAAAATTCGACGCGATTTCGACAATTTCCTGCTTCACTGGACAGGAATCTGCATCAACAAGAATCTTTGGTAAACCTAATGTACTATTAATTCTACATCACTCCATATATTCCTTCTTATTTCGAGGAATAACTTAGTGGAAAAGCGTTTTGTCGAATTTTTTTCGGACGAGTATCTTGACTTCTGACAATAAATAGTTTATTCGTTCATAGTCAAGTCTAAACCTAATCTGATACATTTTTATCACAATTTTTTATTATAGTATATAAAAGTCTATTTTTCCATCCCTTTTTTTGCAATACTCTCGAAAACAATAAAAAGAAATAGCACATCATTTTATGCGCTATTTCTTTTATTTATCCTCTTTTTAAATACCGGTTTAAAATAACATTAGCTGTTTCCTCAACAGCTTTGTTTGTTACATCGATTACATGACATCCAATTTTTGAGACAATTTTATCAAAATACTCAATTTCTTCTTTAATGCGTTCGATATTCGCGTAGCTTGCTCGATCATTTAAACCTAAAGAAAGAAGTCTTTCACGCCTAATATTATTTAGTTTTTCCGGGCTTATTTTTAATCCGAAACATTTCTCTGAAGGTACTTTAAACAATTCCTCTGGAGGGTCTACTTCTGGAACAAGTGGAACATTTGCCACTTTAATACGTTTATGAGCTAGATACTGGGACAATGGGGTTTTCGAAGTTCTTGAAACACCCACTAAGACGATATCTGCCTTTAAGATTCCACGCGGGTCCCGACCATCATCATACTTAACCGCAAATTCAATAGCTTCCACCTTTTTAAAATAATCCTCATCAAGCTTCCTAACTAAACCCGGTTCAAATAAAGGTTGTTTCCCACAAATATCTTGAATTTGATCAATTAAAGGTCCAATAATATCACAAGCATAAATTCCTTCAGCCTTCGCTGTATCCCTCATATACTCGCGCATATCTGGTTTAACAAGTGTATAGGCAACCATCCCACCGTCTAATTTCACAAGTGAAATCACTTCGTCAATATTTGATTTATCTTCTACATATGGAAACCTTTTGATTGTGACTTCTTGTCCATCAAATTGGCTTATCGCTGCTTTTGTTACGAGCTCTGCAGTTTCACCTACAGAATCAGATACCACGTAGACGATTGGCATTTTCCCCATACTTCTTCATCTCCTACATCTTTTGTAATAATCTTATGCGAATCGAGTAATTCCGTTATCGATCGTTAATTTCCTTCTGCTAATGCGACAAACGCCTTTGTTAAGTTTGTTTTTGTGATTCTCCCAAGTACTTCGAAACCTTTTTCCGATTCCCTAACAACAGGCAATGCATCGATTTGCTTGTCAATTAATTTATGTGCCACATCAATCAGAAGATCATCTTTTCCGCACATCGTAACATTAGGCATTCTTGTCATGATGATATGCACCGGTAATGTGGTTAGTTCCTGCTTTCCAATACTTGCTCTAAGTAAATCTTTTCTCGACAATACGCCCGTGAGCAAAGAAGATTGATCGACAACAAATAATGTCCCAACATCTTCAAGAAACATAGTACAGATCGCATCGTAAACAGAAACGTTTTCGTTGACAACTACCGGAATCGACTGATAATCCTTTACATACAATTTCTTTAAGTTCTCCGTTAATAATTGAGTGCCTGATTTCCCTGTGTAAAAATAACCTACCCGTGGCCGTGCATCCAAATATCCAGCCATGGTTAAAATCGCTAGATCTGGCCGTAGTGTAGCTCTCGTTAAATTGAGTCGTTCTGCAATATGCTCTCCAGTTATCGGCCCATTTTCTTTCACAATTTGCAAAATATGCTCTTGCCGTTTATTTAGCTCGATTGTACTCACCACCTAATTGCCCTTTAGGCTCATATGTATGTCATACTTATATAAAATTATTATATACTATCTCTCATAAATGAAAAGGCATAAGGATAAAAAGAGCCTTCACCATTCAGAAGGCCCTCTTTTATATAGTTTATTTTGTTACAATTTCCTTCACATTTGCAAAGCTAATAATCAACTCTGCCAACTGTGACATTACTGCTAATCGGTTGTTTTTCAACACTTGATCCTCAGCCATAACCATTGTATGGTCAAAGAAGTCATTGATTGCCCCTTGTAAAGATGCAAGTTTATCGAAATACTCTTCCTCACTAGCTTCATTTGATTCTAATGCCAATTTCACATTACAATATTGATTATATAGTGCAGTCTCGTATTCGTTTTCAAACAGGGACTCATTGATTTCCGCATTTTCCACTGCTTTATTTGAAATGGTTAACACACGGCTAAGTGCTTCAACCGTCTCTTTAAACCCGCTGGCATCTTTTTTCGTTTGAAGAACAGATGCTCTTTTAACCAGGGTAGGTAAAACTGTAATGTCTTTTTCTAATACGGCATCGATAATGTCATAGCGAATGCTTTGTTCCTGTAAATAATGCTTTAAACGGAGCTTGAAGAAAGCAATTAGCTCGAGAAGCAACTCTTCTTCACTTTTTTCTCCAATTCCCTTTTCCTTTATGGAACCAATAGAAAGACCAAGAAGATCCCTTAGAGAAACATTCCAATCTTTATTAATTAAAATTTGAACAATTCCTGAGGCTTGTCTTCTTAATGCATACGGATCCTGTGAACCACTTGGGATATTACCGATGGCAAAAAACGAGACAATCGTATCTAATTTCTCTGCCAACGCAAGAAGTGCCCCACTATTTGATTTAGGAGTAGAGTCTTCAGCGTTTCTTGGCATATAGTGTTCATTTATGGCAACAGCCACCGCTTCAGATTCCCCCTTTTGTCTTGCATACTTCTCACCCATGAAACCTTGAAGTTCTGGAAATTCATATACCATATGAGTGACTAAATCAAACTTACAGATTTCAGCAGCACGATCCGCTGTCTTTTTATCTTCCTCATTAAAGATTAATAAATCTGCTAACTGATTAGTTAGTGAGCGTACACGTGCAACCTTTTCGGAAAGAGTGCCAATTTCCTCATGATAGACAATCGAACTCAGCTTAGTTAGAGAATCGGAAATACTTGTTTTTTGATCTTCTCTATAGAAAAATGCTGCATCTGATAGTCTTGCTCTAAGTACCTTCTCATTACCCTTCGCTACTGTCTCCAGATGCATATGGTCCCCATTTCTTACGGTTACAAAAAACGGCAAAAGTGTTCCGTCCTTTTTCTTAACAGGGAAATAGCGCTGATGCTCTTTCATTGATGTGATAAGCACTTCTTCCGGAAGCTCTAAAAATTCTTCCTCAAACCTTCCAAATAAAGCTGTTGGATATTCAACTAGATTCGTTACTTCCTCTAATAATTCCTCATCGACAGGAATCGTCCAGCCTTGCTCTTCTTCTAACTTAGAGATTTGTGAGAGAATTGCGCTTTTTCTTTCCTCTGCATTCACAATAACAAATTCACCTAAAAGCTTTGTTACATACACTTCTGGTGTATCAATTTCAATTTCTTTACCTAAGAAACGATGCCCGATCGTACGATTGCTTGTTGATACATTCGTGATAGTAAATGGGATAATTTCAGTTCCATATATAGCAAGTAACCATTTGATGGGACGAATATATTTTAGTGTTTCATTTGCCCATCGCATATTCTTAGGGAAGGTAAGCCCTGTAATAATATGTTCTAACTCCGGAAGTATTTCTTTTGTAGCTTGCCCCTTCGTAAACTTACGAACATGAGCGTACTCGACCCCATTAATCTCTTTAAAATAGATGTCCTCAACAGACATTCCTTGACCTTTAGTAAATCCTACTGCTGCCTTCGACCAATTTCCTTCATGGTCAACGGCAATCTTTCTAGCAGGTCCTTTTGCTTCTTCCTCAACATCCTCTTGGCTAGTACTTACACCGTAAGCAATGACCGCTAGACGTCTTGGAGTAGAAAAATGACTGATGGAATCAAACGCAATCTTTTTCTCTTTTAACCAATTCTCAATTTTTGATGTTAACTGTTCAATTGACCCCGTCACAAAACGAGCCGGCATTTCTTCAAGCCCGATTTCTAGTAATAAATTTTGCTTATTCATGTGTATCTTCCCCCTTTTGCTGTAGAATCGGGAATCCTAGCTTTTCTCTCTCTTCATAAAACGTTTTAGCTACCTTTCTTGCTAGGTTTCTACATCGACCAATAAACCCAGTACGTTCAGTAACCGAAATGGCGCCTCTAGCATCTAGAAGATTAAATACATGAGAGCATTTTAAGACATAGTCATAAGCGGGATGAACAAGCCCTTCGTTCATTTGACGATGTGCTTCTTTTTCATAAATGTTAAATAGATTAAAAAGCATTTCAGGATCTGAGGTTTCAAAAGTATATTTTGAGTGCTCATATTCGGGCTGTAAGAAAATATCACGAACGGTAAATCCTTTGGTCCACTCTAAATCAAATACATTTTCCTTTTCTTGAATATAAGAAGCAAGTCGCTCGATTCCATAAGTGATTTCAACTGAAACTGGCTTACACTCAAGTCCCCCTACTTGTTGGAAATATGTAAATTGAGTTATCTCCATGCCGTCTAACCATACTTCCCAACCAAGCCCTGCACATCCAAGCGATGGGTTCTCCCAATTATCTTCTACAAAACGAATATCGTGCTGAAGAGGATCAATTCCTAACGCCTTCAATGAATCAAGATATAGTTCCTGAATATTGTCAGGAGAAGGCTTCATAATTACTTGGAATTGATGATGTTGGTACAAGCGATTAGGGTTTTCTCCGTATCTTCCGTCCGCTGGTCGCCTTGATGGCTCCACGTACGCTACATTCCATGGTTCAGGGCCAATCGCACGTAAGAACGTATAAGGACTCATAGTTCCTGCACCTTTTTCCACATCGTACGCTTGCATTAAAATACATCCTTGATCAGACCAATGCTTTTGCAAAGTTAAAATCATGTCTTGAATATTCATCGTACACCTCCAAAATTTATCGCATAAAAGATGATCATTTTTTGGAA
This sequence comes from Bacillus sp. (in: firmicutes), assembly GCA_011524525.1. Taxonomy (GTDB): domain Bacteria; phylum Bacillota; class Bacilli; order Bacillales; family Cytobacillaceae; genus Robertmurraya_A. Next base: position 8,966 of record WTKE01000087.1, read on the forward strand.
AACAAAAAACTCCCGCCTCCTATGCCTTTTAAGCATAGGGACGAGAGTTACCCGCGGTTCCACCCTATTTGCCGACGATAAAAAACGTCAGCCACCTTAATCCGAAATTGCTCTGGAACGCCCTTCCTTAACACTCTATTCCTAGCTTTCACCGGCCTAGGATCGCTTCTAAGTAGAGAAAGTTAAGTACTCCTTTCCTTCAACGCAAATATAAAATATAATTTGAATCTTAGCTGAAACAAAGGTCGTTGTCAACTCTTAAAATCCATACTTCCTAACTGACTTATCTGATTTAGGAATTTCTTCGTTTTTAAATGTAAACCAGAGTATTCATCATAATATGCATTAATAATTTTTTTCAGCTCATCCTTTGTTTCTTGCTTCACTGATATATTCCCCAATCTACTCATATCAAGGAAATAAAATAACCGAAGTAGTTTTACTGTTGATTGAGAGATCTTATAGTGATATGGATCCTTTTCTAAGCAGCGATGACAGATAAATCCGCCCTCTCTGATTGAAAATGAAAAATGACCGTCTGTACTTCCACAAACGGCACATTGATTAAGGACGGGATACAACCCTAATGTATTCAACATTTTCACTTCAAAAATATGAACAATAATTTCTGGGTCATAGCCTTCGTTAATATAATTTAGCGTTTGATATAGCATCTCAAATAAAAAAGGATTTGCCTTTTTTTCGTCAGTGCTTTTATCTGTAAGATCAATAACATAACTTGCATAAGCGGTTAGGAAGATGTCCTCCTTGATTGTACGCATCGAGGAAAGCATTTCACCTTGCTGCAATCCCCCTAGACCGCTGCTTGTTTGCACTAGGAATTGACCGTATGTAAAAAGCTGAGTGATGGCAGCTAAACGGCTGTTTGGCTTTTTTGCACCGCGTGCCATCACCCCTATTTTCCCCCATTCACGTGTGAATAGAGTGACTATTTTATTTGTTTCACCATAATGATTTGTTCGAATGACGATGCCTTCGCATTTTTGAAACATCTAGAACACCATCCTAGCACGAGACAAACCTAGAGATATGGAAATTCAACCTCTGCTAGCTCATCATCCTGATTCCCGGGTATGTCTTGATTCTCCTTCTCTAACTCCTTAAAGAGCAGATAAGTGTCAATGTTACCTGTTTGCGAAAAAACTTTCCAGGTAAAATCCATCATCAAAAACCCCCACCTTTCAAATAGTTGACTAGCAATAAATCCAAATCGTTACCATTATCATAGCCTTGTCTACCAAAAATAATGAGTCGAAAATATTGTTAATAAAAAAGGTGCATAAACTAGAAAGATGAATAATAATCTAAATATGGTAAATCAATATTCGTCCTCACGGAACCCAAAATCTCGTAGTTGGGACATTTTGTTGCGCCAATCCTTCTGAACCTTTACCCATAATTCTAAAAATACTTTTGTTCCCAACAAGTTCTCAATATCCTGCCTCGCACGTTTTCCGACTTCCTTTAACATACTTCCTTGTTTCCCAATAATAATTCCTTTTTGGGAATCACGTTCTACAATAATGGTTGCCATAACGTGTACAACATCTTTGTCTTCTAGGCGTTCCATTTTCTCAATAACAACGGCTAATGAGTGAGGAATTTCTTCTCTTGTTAAATGCAATGCCTTCTCACGTATTAGCTCTGAAACGATAAATCTTTCTGGATGATCTGTTACTTGGTCGGCTGGATAATACTGAGGTCCTTCGGGTATATATTTCTTAATCACATCAAGTAAGACCTCTAGGTTATTTCCTTCAAGCGCAGAGATAGGAATGATTTCAGCAAAAGGATATTTTTCTTTATACGACACGATAATTTCCATGAGTTTGTCAGGATGAACAAGATCAATTTTGTTAATCACGAGAAATACTGGTGTTTTAATTGATTGGAATTTATCTAAAATAAACTCTTCACCACGACCAAAGCCTTCTTCTGCATTCACCATAAAAAGGACAATATCGACTTCTTTTAATGTGTTTTGAGCAACCTTCATCATAAAGTCCCCAAGCTTATGCTTTGGTTTATGAATTCCTGGTGTATCAATAAATACTAATTGTGCATCATTGGTTGTTAATACACCTTGTACTTTGTTTCTTGTAGTTTGTGGTTTATCACTCATAATAGCAATTTTTTGTCCAATTACCCTATTCAGGAATGTTGATTTCCCAACATTTGGACGCCCGATGATGGAGATAAACCCTGATTTGTGTTCTTGCTTTTGATTATTACTCATTTAAATCCTCCGGTGAAAATGCTCCAGGTAGTAATTCAGCGACAGTTAATTCTTGTGTATCGCCTTTTAAATTTGTCAAAATGATTTTCATATCTTTAGGACATAACTCTGAAATAACTTGACGACATGCTCCACATGGAGAGACAGGACCTTCGGTATCTGCAACTACGGCAAGCATCTCGAACTGACGATCTCCTCCAGCATAGGCACTGAAAAACGCGGTTCTCTCTGCACAATTGGTCATGCTAAAAGCAGCATTTTCTACATTACACCCATGATATACTTTTCCATCAGTCGTTAAGAGGGCAGCTCCCACTTGGAACTTCGAATATGGTACATAAGCTTTTTCTCTAGCCATTTTTGCTTCTTTAATTAATGTTTCTTCCTTGCTCAAATTAATACTTCCTTTCAAGGAGACTACATACTCCTATTTTACCCTATTTTGTTCTACATTTCATCGATTGTAGCAAAATTGTAATAAAGAAGATTGAATTTTCTAAATATTATTCAATTCCTTCAATTTGTTTCCCTATTTTACTCTTTCTTGAATACGATTTCAAATAAAAACGGAACCGAAAATAGGTTCGGTTCCTTATTACCATAGCTTCGGTATAAAAATAATCAAACCAATGATAATGCTCACAATAGAAAACATAAAGACTGCCGCGGCTGCCATATCCTTTACTTTTTTTGCTAGTGGATGAAATTCCTCCGTCACCAAATCCACAAGGTTTTCTATACTCGAATTAATTAGTTCTAAAGAGATCACTCCTCCTATTGATAAGAGGAGAAACGCCCACTCATTTTTAGAAACTTGTAGCAAAAAGCCAAGTAAGACAACTAACATTGTAAAGAACAGATGAATTTTCATATTCCTCTCCTCTTTTACTGCCTTACTAAACCCGGATAGGGCATGCCGGAAAGAATATAGGACATGTTTCGTTTTATACTTACTTTTATCGTCCAAGCCCGTACTCATCCAATATACTCCGTTGCAGATCAAACATTTCCTTTTCGTCTGCTTCTGTCTCATGATCATAACCTAGTAAATGGAGAAATCCATGGACAGCTAAAAATCCTAACTCACGCTCAACAGAATGCCCGTAGTCTGTAGCCTGCTCTTGAGCTTTATCAGTTGAAATAATGATATCTCCGAGTACTCTTGGCATGTTTGCACCGCTAATTTGGATTTCTCCCTCTCCGAGTTCCTCTAAGGCGAAAGAAATTACATCTGTTGGCTTATCCATTCCTCTGTATTCACGGTTAATTTCTTGAATACGGTCATTATCAACAAATGTAACGGATAGCTCACAAGGTTCTGAGATTTTTAGTTTTTTTTGAGCTAAATTGAGCAGCTCTTCCATTTGCTCAATCGCTTTTTCTGTCATTTCATTTGTTTCATCTAAAAAATCGATACTTAAGTTCATGCTTGTTTCACCTTCTGTTTCGTAATTTCTGGATACTCAATTCGAGAATGGAAGATTCCCTTTAACGTTTCACAAAATGTATTTGAGATGATTTCCATTTCCTTGAGTGTTAAGTCACATTCATTCAACTGTCCATCCTGTAATCGATCTGCAATAATACTTTTAACTAAGCTTTCTATTTGTTCGGGATTAGGATGCTGCATAGACCGAACAGCTGCCTCGACACTATCGGCTATTCCAATTATAGCAATTTCCTTATTTTGAGCTTTAGGTCCAGGATAACGATAGTCCTCTTCTCGGACCTCACTTCCATTTTGTTTTGCCTTGTGATAAAAGAACTTGAGTAACGTAGTACCATGATGTTGCTCAGCAATATCAACAATTTCCTTAGGCATTTTATATTGTCTTAATAGTTCAGCACCATCTGTGGCATGTGCCACTATAATATTTTTGCTCGTTTGTGGCGGCAAGCGATCATGTGGATTTTCAATATTCATTTGATTTTCAATGAAAAATTGTGGTCTCTTTGTCTTTCCAATATCGTGATAATAGCACCCTACCCTTGCTAATAAGCCATTTGCACCGATTGCCTCGCATGCTGACTCAGCAAGATTTGCTACCATAATGGAATGATGGTACGTTCCTGGTGCCTCCGTAAGTATTTTTCTAAGAAGCGGATGATTTGGATTGGATAATTCAATCAATCTCATCGTTGAAAGAATTCCAAATCCGGCCTCGAAAAATGGAAGGAGCCCGATGGTTAGAATCGCAGCGACAATACCCGATGTAAAGGCACCACCAAAGTAAAACGTATATTCCTTTGCATTATAGTGACCATTGTTAATAAATAACAATGCAAAAATAATGATGATATTTATCAAAGAAACAAACATTCCTGCCTGTAATATTTTCATCCTCTGATTTTGTTTACTTAAAAACATAATGCTCGCTAACCCACTACAAATAATGTAGATACCAATATTTACATTGAGGGAGCTTGTTATGTTCTCACTAAATAAAATGGTTCCACAAAGAGCTAAAATAATGGTTGTTAAAATCGCGAGTCTATCGTCCACCAAAATTTTAATTAACATAGCTGCCATGGCAGCAGGAAATAAATACCCTAAATCGGAAAACTCAAATTGTTGAAGAAGACTAATTCCTTTTAACATTACGATTGAAAGAATAAAGATAATGCTAAACAAAAGCAAGTAATTTTGCTTCATATCACCATTCACTTTGAGTTCATGGAAGTAATAATACAGAGCAATTATCATAACCATAACTAGAAGGGCTAAACCGATAAATGGCAGTGTTGATTGCTGATTATCTGTAAGACCAACGAGCTCGAGCTGACGAAAGACTTCTCTACTAATCAGCTGATTTTCTTCAACAATTATTTGCCCTTGTAATATCTTTGCTGGCTCAACACTTTCCTTTGCCTGTTCTCTCAGCTCCTGAGTAGCCTCTAAATCAAAAAATTCATTTTGAACAACGGCATATCGTCCTAACTCAATTACGGCTGCTTTTAATTGACTGCTCATTGAAGTTAGTTTTAGTTCTTCCTCTACAAGCCTCTTACTATTTTCCACTTCATCTGCTGGGATTCTTCGATTCATTACCGTGTTGATTGCGGTTATGGTTACATCCTTAGCAACGGATAACTCTTCCTTTGAGGATGAGACGAGTGCTAGCAAGACAGAATCGGAAATACTTCTTGTGACTTCCTCTGTTAGCTTGCCCTTCATCTTGTCGACTACTTCCTTGTCTGAAGGAATACTCCCTGCATTCCCACCTTCTAGCCCCTGAGCAGTTCCTGTTGAAGCGTTTACTTGGTCTTGCAGTTCCTTCTTCACTTCCGAGGCTGCATCGAAGATTGAGGTAATTAAATCGACACGATTCTCATTTGTTTCCTTTTTCATATAATAAACATCTTGAACACTGTCTTCAGCTTCTTCTCTCTTCTTTTCGGTACTCTCTTTATCAGAGATCGTTACTGGAGATCTTACGGTTTGATTCGCAATGGAAAATAAGCGTAAATCCATTTTTTCTGGCTTAACATTGGTAAACATGGAGGCATAAAGGATTAAGCCAAGGACGAGGAATAACAAGACCCGAAAAATTCGTAGATCCAGTAAGCCTCTAATTTTCATCAACTGATGTTGAATCTTTTCCACTATGACTCTCCTCCAATTCTTATCATTAAACAAAATAAATGCCACATATGTAAAATGATAACAGTTTTTCAGGGAAGATGCATCTTTTTCAAAAAACAAGAAAAAACCGTTCGATTTCTACACGAACGGTTACTCGTTAGATTGCTTTTCGTACGCTTGAATGATTCGTCCTACTAGAGGGTGTCTAACAACATCGCTTTGTTCTAAATGAATAATGGAAATCCCCTTAACTGAAGATAGAATGGACTCTGCCGTAATTAAACCTGATTTTACCCCTTTCGGCAAGTCAATTTGTGTTTGATCACCAGTAATGACCATTTTAGAGCCGAATCCAAGTCGGGTTAAGAACATTTTCATCTGTGCCTGTGTTGTGTTTTGTGCTTCATCTAAAATAACAAAGGCATCATCTAAGGTTCTTCCCCTCATATAGGCTAGAGGAGCAATTTCTATCGTCCCGCGTTCGATCATACGCTGTGTATGTTCCGTTCCTAAGATATCATGAAGTGCATCATATAGTGGACGTAAATACGGGTCAACCTTTTCTTTTAAATCTCCTGGTAAAAATCCAAGACTTTCTCCCGCTTCTACTGCTGGTCTCGTTAAGATTATTCGTTTTACATTTCCATTTTTCAATGCATTCACTGCCATAACCACTGCTAAATACGTTTTTCCCGTACCAGCTGGACCAATACCAAAAACGAGATCATGCTTCTTCATCGCTGTTAAATACTGCTGTTGACCTAGGGTTTTAACTCTTATTGACTTACCTTTTGCATTTTTCGTAATTTCTTCTTCATATATGTCCTTAAAGTACTCCAATGTACCTTTTTTAGACATTTGAATGGCATACATTACATCTCGTCCGCTAATATTAATGCCTTTTCTAATAACATACATTAAATTGCTGATAATGCTTGTAACCATTTCAACATTTTCAGTTGAACCTGACACACTTACGGTTCCACCTCTAGTTACAATTGATACACCCAATTCCTGCTCAATCATTTTAATATTTGCATCAGCATTACCTAATAGAGCAATGGCTTCATTTGGATTTTCGAGATTTACACTAATTGTTTTTAGTTCTTCTGTCATTCCGAGTCTCCTTGAGTAATTGGTTGAGGTTCTGCAATATTTTCAATCACTTGAAAATGAATAATTAAGTTAACTTTACCATTCTTGACCAATTGGCGCAAAACTTTTTCCCCTTTTATTTTAGCATCTTCAGGTAGGAGACTTTTTATATCTTTTCTAGCCATTTCTCTTGCGACAGTATATGCTTGTTTTTCCGTATATACCCTTGTCTCATTTTCACTTTCACGAATGGTGGATTGATGGTAAGAAATCGGCAAATTCCATTTTAGGAATTTAATCGGCTTCGTATTTTCCTCTGTAACCGATTGTTTGAACTCAACCTTCGTAAACCCCCAAATAGGAATGTTAACTCCACCTATAGTTATTGCATGTTTTCTTACTTCATTTCCGGTGTATACTTGAAAGTTCGTTGACAAAGGAAGTTCAACCTCTGTCCAATACCAAGTTTCACCTAAAACCTCTCCCCTTGCCGGAACGAGCTGCTCCTCTCCTTCTCTTCCGATCATCCCTGACACTAAAACCTTACCTGGAGAGACGACTTCATTGAGAGAAACCAGAGTCTTACCTTCTTCAACAAAATAGTCAACAACCGTTGCTTTCTTTTTTGCTACTAAATTTTGTGGGCCGTATTCCTGTTGTTTTTCAGGTTCATTTTTTTCAACTACTTGTAAGTGGTAGGTTGTCCCTTGTAACTCTACTCCTATCCATGTTAATTCATCCATTCGGTCTGTAATCGATTTTTGTATCGCATCTGGAGTACCTAAGGACCACTGAAACTTTCCCTTTTTCACTCCTATTTCATCAAGGGTTTTTCGAATCTTATATTCGGTTGCTGGGTCTGCTCCTTTAATGTCAATTCCCCATACCATGTTTGAAAGAAGGGTAATAACAATTAAAAAAAGTAAGGACCCGATAAAAAAACCAATATTCTTAATGGCTCTTTTCATTAGAAAAGGAAGGCCTGTCCGTCGCTGGAACTCAATTTTACAGCCTGAGTTCCTAACAACTTTCCTAATTTTGTGGGCATCCTCCACTTTTATTTCAAAGCTCATGGCGTTTACGCCATGACGCTTTACTCTCCAGATTGAAACCTGCTCTCTTGTTAGCGTGTTAATAAATCTTTCAAGGCCTTTTCCTGTCACCTTTACAGATACAATTCCCGAATAGTAGTAAATCCATTGGTTCTTCATATTCTGCCTCCTTACCTTTCAGACGAAATCAATAAAATCACTTATTCTTCAAGATAAATAACGTGTTCAATTTTCCCTTCAAGTAGAATCTCCTCTGGAAGTATCGTCTTAATGACAAATGCCTTGCCCTTTATTAACAACTGCCCTTGCTTTAATAGCAGTCTAAGCTCTTTCTCCGAGAAAGTGAGTAAGCCACGGTGGTTCTCAATATAGATGTGGATTTGACCAATCATTGTGATGCGGGGTAAATCCATCATGACATCTTGTGGAAGATCCATTGTTTGGGTCATCCAGCTTCTTACACGTTGCCCCCACCTTTTAGCCATAAAAAAAGAACCCCCTTTCATCTCATATTTATGAAATGAATGGGGGTTCTAGCACTACTTTTTAAGCAATTCTGCCCTGTTTTAGTAGTGTGAATTCGTTCTTTTTCGATGATAACCCTGTTTTGCTTTAGGCGGGCCTAAAATTTCTGACCAGATAACAGCATCCCTTAATGTCTGATTAGACACACGGAGGTCATGATCGGTTTTAGCTACCGATTCCACTCTTGGCTGCTGATTTAAACGACCCGTCGTTTGACGGTCCACCTTCTTAACTGGAGTGGGCTGTTGTTCTCGAAAAGTGTTTCTTACTTCTTGCACTCGATTGGTGCTCAAGCTTTGTGTTGTAACAGGTTCTTTTTTTTCCATTTGTGGACGTTCAAACTTTTGTTGAAGTTCTCCAAAATCAAAGTCGATGAACGGTTTTGATTTCTCTTTTGTTTGCCCTGGAAGAAAAGGCTTTGGCTGTTTACGCTTTTGACGGTCGTCTTCCCCCGAGCCCTTCATCTGTTTATAAAAGGAGGAAATAATCCCGATTAATACAACTAAGATAAAGGGATTTTCCAATAGAAATTGCAAAGATGGACACCTCCTTGCTTTACGTCAATAATTGTATTATTTTTTATCCGTATTTCCGTCTGGTTTACCAATTGAATCCCTCATACTCGTATCAGCTGAAATGTTTTGGATATTTAAATAATCCATCACACCCATTTTTCCTGAAGTTAACGCCTCTGACATGGCAAGTGGTACCTTTGCTTCCGCTTCTACTACTTTTGCTCTCATTTCTTCAACGCGTGCTTTCATTTCCTGCTCCTGAGCTACTGCCATCGCTCTGCGTTCCTCTGCTTTTGCTTGAGCGATCTTTTTATCTGCTTCCGCTTGTTCTGTTTGTAATTCAGCACCAATATTCTTTCCGATATCAACATCCGCAATATCAATCGACAGAATTTCAAATGCCGTACCCGCATCTAAGCCTTTTGACAAGACCGTTTGTGAGATCATATCTGGATTTTCTAACACTTTTTTATGATTGTCAGAGGAACCGATTGTGGAAACAATCCCTTCCCCAACACGAGCAACAATCGTTTCTTCACCAGCACCACCGACTAAACGATCAATATTTGCACGTACGGTAATTCTCGCTTTTGCTTTTACCTCAATCCCATCCATTGCAACCCCAGCGATAAATGGAGTTTCAATTACCTTAGGATTTACGCTCATCTGTACAGCCTCTAGTACATCACGACCCGCTAAATCAATAGCAGCCGCTCGTTCGAAAGACAATTCAATATTCGCACGATGTGCAGCTATTAATGCATTAACGACTCTATCTACATTACCACCCGCTAAGTAATGACTTTCTAGCTGATTGGTTGTAACATCCAAACCTGCTTTATGTGCCTTAATTAATGGATTGATTACTCTACTTGGAATCACTCGACGTAATCTCATTCCAATCAGTGTAAAAATACTTACTTTAACCCCTGCAGCAAGTGCTGATATCCAGAGCATAACTGGTACAAACGTAAGTAAAACAGATAATAAAACAATTCCTAATACAACTAAAACAATAACAAATATCGTTCCAGAACCTAAAATCATTCTTCTTCCTCCTTAGACATTGGTTCATTTATTTCTCTGACAACAATTCTAGCACCTTCAGATTTTACAATCTTTACTCTCTTATCTTTCCCAATAAAACTACCCTCACTAACGACATCAATGCGCTCATCATCTAAAACAATGGTACCTGCTGGACGTAATGCCGTGAGAGTCATACCCTCTTTCCCTACGATCTCAGGACGATTATTATTTGAAACGTAACCTGCTTCGCTTTTTGTGGAGTCAGTTAGGATTATTTTTCTAAAGAATTTCATCTTTTTACCAAACACCTTTACCATTAAGATCGATGCTAATACGGAAATACTTAATGCAATGAGAATCGAGATTCCCATATGAACAACATTATCTGTGGCTAGAAACAAACTTGCTAAAATGGCCGCTAGACCGAAAATACCAGCAATTCCACCAGGTAAAAATAACTCCAACAATATTAATCCAATTCCTATCACAAATAGAATTAATGTTTCAAAACCAGCTAATCCTGCCACTAAATGTCCGTAGAAGAATAGTAGCAACGACGAAAGGCCCATAAATCCTGGTATCCCAAACCCTGGTGAATATAACTCAAGGATTAAGCCAAGACTGCCAATCGAGAGCAAAATCGGAACAACGACTGGATGTGTGATGAAACGAGCGATTTTTTCAGCAAAGCTCTCTTCTACATCTATGAGTTTGGCACCAGAGAGATCAAGTTTTGAAAGTAAATCTTCTAGGCTAGTAACCGTCCCTTCTGAATATCCCACTTCCTCTGCCTGATCTGCAGTCAATGTTAACAACTTCCCTGTTGGTGCCCCATATTCTGGTAAGTCTACTTCACGATCAGCCATTGCTAGGGCATAGATCGGATCACGACCACTTTGTTCTGCCGCCGCTTTCATAGCACTTAACCAATAGGATTGCGCTTTTTCATCTGCCGCATTTCCTGCTTGGTCAATGACAGCAGCGGAACCAATGGTTCCACTTGGCACCATATAAATCTCATCCATATTGAGTGAAATATACGCACCAGCAGATAACGCTTGATTGTCAACAAACGCAATGGTTTTTATACTCGTCGCTGACAGTAATTGGCCTATTTTCCCTGCCGCATCGACAGCGCCTCCCGGTGTATTGATTGTAAAAATGATAGCCTTTGCATTTTCTTCTTCAGCCTCTTTGACAGCTCGCGATAAGAAGGCGTAAAGGCCTTTCTCAACGGTTTCTTCCACAGGTACTACATACACTGCTTCGCCTTGTGCTCCTCCTTTAAGCGGAAGGATCGACAATATGCCTAGCATAAAAAAAGAAATGACCATGATCCATCGACAAAGCTTCACCCATTTCCCTCCTTCCTCACTTGACGCATAGTATGTATACGGATGATCCTGCAAGAAGGTTTCAAAACTTAGTCAATTTCCTTTTAAACAAAGTATATGTAAAAAGACTGCAGAAGTCCTGCAGTCTTTAAAGCATGTTTATTATGAAAGGTGTTGTTGTACAAGTTTATTAACAAGTGATCCATCAGCCTTACCTTTTACTTTAGGCATTAGTACTGCCATCACTTTTCCCATCTCAGCCTTTGTAGAAGCACCTGTTTCTAATATCGCCGCTTTAACTATATCGGAAAGTTCCTCTTCCGTTAGCTGTTTTGGCATATATTCGACTATATACGATAATTCAGTACGTAGTTTCTCAACTAGGTCATCACGACCTGCTTTTTCAAATTCATGGAGGGAATCCTTGCGTTGCTTAACTTCGCGAGAAAGGACAGTTAACTCTTCGTCCTCGGATAATTCCTGGCCAGTTTTAATAGCTTCATTTTGCAACGAAGCTTTGACCATCCGAATAACGGAAAGTTTATCTTTTTCTTTGTTTTTCATCGCTTGCTTCATATCATTATTTAAACGCTCGAGAAGACTCATTTACACACCCTCTCTTACCACTTACGTTTTCTAGCAGCTTCAGACTTTTTCTTACGCTTAACGCTAGGCTTTTCGTAGAATTCGCGCTTTCTAGCTTCTTGTATAGTACCTGACTTAGATACAGTACGTTTGAAGCGACGAAGAGCATCTTCAAGCGATTCGTTTTTACGAACAACGGTTTTAGACATTCTCTTTCCCTCCCTCCGAACACAACACACTTACAACAAACAACATGGAATTCCATGTACTTTGCAATTATAATATAACAGTGAAACAAGGTCAACTGTAATTCGACTAGCTATTGTCCATTTATGAATAAAACTTTAAAAAATCCTTTTTTCTTACGTATACTTAGCATGTCCCACATCCCTTTGCAATAAAGATGTAAGAGGAGGGAAAAGCATGTTAAGTGTTCTTTTATTTTGTATCTTTATTGTATTATTTATTTTTGGTATGACCATTTTGCGAACGGGATTATTTAATTTATCCGCAGATTCATTAAAAAAATGGCTTGTAAAATTAACAGATCGCACCTGGAAAGGCCTTTTAGCATCCATTATCATTACAGGAGCTCTACAAAGCAGCTCAGCTGTCATGGTCATGACGATCGGGTTGATTTCTGCTGGGCTGTTAACATTTCGCCAATCTATTGGGATTATACTTGGGACCAATATTGGTACAACCTTTACCACTGAATTTATCACATTTCAAATCGACTCTTTTCTTGTACCAATGGCCATTTTTGGAGCCTTACTTATTTTTATGAAAAATAAAAATGCAAATGCATTTGGATTGATCCTCTTGGGAATGGCAACTGTTTTTTCGGCAATGAGTGGCTTTAAATATCTTGCAAAGCCCTTATCTAGTCTACCAATCATCCAACAATTAATTATTGATATGAATGAAAGCAACTTACTTAGTGTTGGTGTAGGGGCTATTATAACGGCTCTTATTCACTCAAGCTCTGCTACGACAGGTATTATTATGGGATTCCTTTCAAGTCAGTTACTTACGATTGGTGCTGGTATAGCCGTCATGCTTGGAGCAAATATAGGAACATGTGTCACAGGGTATGTAGCTAGTATCGGAGGGGGGAAAGAGGCTCGTCTATGTGCGTATTCACATATATGGTTAAATGTAATTGGCGTGATTGCCTTTTTTCCATTCATCACATATCTTGCAAACATAGCAGGTCGCCTAGCTCAAGAGCCCGATGTACAACTAGCTCATATTAGCGTCCTATTTAATGTCATCTCTTCACTACTTGTCCTTCCATTCGCCAGCCATTTTGCGACATTTGTTACGAAATTGCATGCTAAAAAATAAAAACATGCCAGTTGGCATGTTTTTATCTTTAATAATCACTATTTGAAACTAATCCTTTAACAATAGCAATGCCTGAGCTTGCTCCAATACGAGTTGCCCCAGCTTCGATCATAATTTTTGCGTCTTCTGCACTTCTTACTCCACCTGAAGCTTTTACACCAATAGTAGGTCCTACCGTCTTACGCATTAGTGCAATATCATCAACCGTTGCTCCACCAGCCCCAAAGCCTGTAGATGTTTTAACAAAATCAGTACCTGCACTTACAGCTAGCTTACATGCACGAACTTTTTCCTCGTCTGTTAAAAGAGACGTCTCAATAATAACCTTTGTTAAAGCTTTTCCTTTTGCAGCCTTAACAACCGCTTGAATATCCTTTTCAACTAGAGAGTCATCTCCATTTTTTAGCGCACCGATATTAATTACCATATCTACCTCGGTCGCACCATTTTCAATCGCATTCGTTGTTTCAAATGCTTTTGTTTCTGGTGTATTGGCTCCTAATGGAAAACCGATGACTGTACAAACATCCACACCCGTTCCCTTTAATAACTCACTAGCATAAGCCACCCACGTTGGATTTACACATACAGAAGCAAATTGATATTCTTGTGCTTCAGCACATAATTGTTCAATTTGACCTTTTGTTGCTTCAGCTTTTAGCAAAGTGTGATCAATCATTTTCGCGATTTCTTTCATCATAATACACTCCAATTCAAAAATTATATCGCTGCTTGTTCTGCTGATCTAATATACTCATCAAGTACACGGACAAATTGGCCTTCATTGTAAGGATAACCAGCCTTTGTAATTTTCACCTTTACAATTTGTCCAATCATTTCTTCTGTACCCTTAAATATGACCTTTAAATAATTATCTGTATATCCTTCATACATTCCTTCACCATGTTTGGAACGTTCTTCAGGAATCACTTCGAGTACTTCCCCTTCAAATTGTGAAGCGTACTCCTTAGCTAATTGATCTGACAATGATATTAATCGATGTACACGCTCATTTTTAACTTCTTCATCCACTTGGTCATCCATTCTAGCAGCAGGTGTCCCCGTACGTTTAGAATATGGGAATACGTGAAGTTCAGAAAATTTATGCTCCTTGATAAAATGATAAGTTTCCATAAATTCTTCTTCTGTTTCACCAGGGAAACCAACGATAACGTCAGAAGTGACCGCAAGACCGGGTAGAGCTTCCTTTAATCGGTTTAAGCGCTCACCAAAGAATTCCATCGTGTACTTACGGCGCATTCTCTTTAACACCGTGTTAGAACCAGACTGCAATGGAATATGAAGATGTCTAACTATAACATTCGAGTCATTCATTACTTGAATCACTTCATCAGTAATTTGACTTGCTTCAATGGAAGAGATTCTTAGTCTCTCAAGTCCAAGCACTTCTTTTTCTAAATCTTTTAATAACATGGCAAGATTATAATCCTTCATATCTTCACCATATCCACCTGTGTGAATACCAGTTAATACGATTTCCTTATAACCAGCATCAACTAGTTGCTGTGCTTGTTTTATTACTTCCTTTGGATCACGAGACCTCATTAATCCACGAGCCCAAGGAATGATACAAAATGTACAGAAGTTATTGCAGCCTTCCTGTATCTTTAGAGACGCACGAGTACGGTCCGTAAAGGCAGGAACATCTAATTCCTCATAAACACGATTTTTCATTATATTACCAACCGCATTAATTGGTTGTCTTTCTTCCTTAAAGCGTTCGATATATTCAAGCATCTTCACACGGTCCTGTGTTCCAACAACAATATCTACACCAGGAATGGCCATAATTTCAGCAGGAGATGTTTGTGCATAACAACCTGTTACACAAATAACCGCGTCAGGGTTTTTACGAATCGCACGTCTGATTACTTGGCGACTCTTTTTATCGCCTGTGTTTGTTACTGTACATGTATTTATGACATAAACATCTGAAGTTGATTCATAGTCTACTCTCTCATATCCCTGTTCTTGGAATAGCTGCCAAATGGCTTCCGTTTCGTAATGATTTACCTTACAACCTAATGTATGAAATGCAACTGATGGCATATTGTTCACCTCAATAGTTCAAATTGATAAGAAATAACTGACAGCACGTATAAGGGTGCTGTCTCTGTACGTAAGATTCTAGGACCTAGCCCGCAGGACTGGAACCCCTCTTTAGAAAGCAACTCAACTTCTGATTCAGTTAGTCCCCCTTCAGGACCGAATACAATTAAGACATTGTCATCATTCTTCATCTCTTGAAGAGTACGAGCGAGAGTTGAACTTTCTCCTTGCTTTGCATTTTCCTCATAAGCAATTAATTTATACGAATAATCTTTTGAAAGAGTAATAAGTTTTGCTATGTTAAGAGGAGTGGCAACAGTTGGCACGATTCGTCGGTGCGACTGCTCCGCTGCCTCCTTTGCGATCCTTTGCCAACGATCTACTTTTTTATCAGCCTTCTTTTCATCCCATTTTACTACCGATCTAGCAGTCGAAACTGGAACGAAAGAATAGGCACCTAATTCAGTCCCTTTTTGTATGATCCACTCTAACTTATCACCTTTTGGAAGACCACTTGCAATCGTCACACGAACTGGAAGTTCAGAGGACACTACCTCCCATTGTACAACGTCTGCAACGACTTGTTCATCGGTAATTTCTGCAATTCGGCAAATAGCCCCTTCTCCTTTGGAAGTCGTACAAATGATTTGATCGCTTATTTTTAATCTCATCACCTTCACAATGTGCCTGAAATCGTCACCTTTTATGACAAATCGTCCTTCCGCTGTCTGATCAACAAAATATCGTTGCACACGCTACACCTTCTTTATTTCATATATAAAGGGGGATAACTCCCCCTTCACATTATTGCCTCTTTGCAATCATCGCAATCCAATCTTCCATTTGAATCGTCTCTATTATTTCAAACCCCGAACGCTCTATAGCTGTTCTTACTTCGTCTTTTTTCTGCAGAATGATACCCGAAGAAATAAAGTAACCGTCTTTTTTCACGACTCTTGCTACATCATCTGTAAATCGAACGATCACTTCGGCTAAAATATTTGCAACTACCACATCCGCCTGTTGGTCCACCCCGTCTAGCAAATTGTTTTGAGCGACTGTTACTACTTCATTGGTTTTATTTAGCTTGCTATTGATCTTTGCAGATTTAACAGCTACTTCGTCTAAATCTAGAGCGAGGACGGAGTCTGCACCTAGCATAGCTGACGCAATACTTAATACTCCTGTTCCCGTTCCAACGTCGACAACACGGTCACTTTTTCTAACCGTTCTCTCTAACGCCTGTATGCACATTACTGTCGTTGGGTGTGTTCCTGTACCGAATGCCATTCCTGGATCCAATTCAATAATTAATTCATCACTTGAAACGGGAGTATATTCTTCCCATGTAGGTACAATGGTAAATCGTTCAGAAATTTTCACAGGATGATAATATTTCTTCCATGCTGTTGCCCATTCTTCTTCATTTACTTCACTGACCGTTACGGTATTTCTGCCGATATCAATATTATGAATAATCAGGTTGTTAATGGATTCCTTAATCGCATCAACCGTTTCACCTAAGAAGCTTGTTACCGGTAAATAGGCCTTAACAATAACCCCTTCATCAGGGTAATCTTTTGGATTGAGTTGGTAGATTTCACCGAATTGGTCTTCCCTTTCTTTTACAAGCTCCAATGGATCCTCAATAACCACTCCACTTGCGCCTGCTTCATGCAATATATTTGAAATCGGTTCTATCGCTTCATTTGTTGTATGAATGCAAAGTTCTGACCATTTCATACTACCAACTCCTATTCCTTTTATTCGCCTTTAAATGCTCTTTTTACTTTTGAGAAAAAACCTTCTTCATGTTCACCTTGAGGTACACTTCCACTTACCTCCGCAAATTCATGAAGCAATTGCTTTTGCTTTTCTGTTAATTTCGTTGGTGTTAAGATTCGAATAATAGTATGCTGATCACCCGTTCCATAGCCTCTTACGTTTGGAACACCTTTTCCTTTCAATCGGAATTTGGTTCCTGTTTGTGTCCCAGCTGGCACTTTCAGTTTAACTTTACCGTGTAATGTTGGTACTTCTACTTCATCACCTAGTGCGGCTTGAACAAACGTAATCGGCATTTCACAGTAGATATCGTCTCCATCACGTTCAAAGAATTCATGTGAACGAACTTGGAATACAACATATAGATCTCCTGCCGGTCCACCATTCACTCCAGGTTCACCTTGTCCAGAAACACGAAGCTGTTGACCATCATCAATACCTGCAGGAATTTTCACATGAATCTTACGGCGCTTCTTCACTTTCCCTGTTCCACCACATGTGGAACACTTGTCTTTAATCTGTTTTCCAGTACCGCTACAGTAATGACAGACTCGACGGTTTACAATCCGACCAAATGGAGTGTTTTGCTCCACATTCAACTGACCAGACCCATGACAGTGACTACAAGTATCTGGCTTCGTACCCGGTTTTGCTCCAGATCCTTGACATGTTTCACAATTTTCTTCTCTTGGTATTTCCAAATCGGTTTCCTTTCCGAAAACCGCTTCCTCAAAGCTAAGGGTCATTGTATATTGGAGGTCGGCTCCTTGTCTTGGTGCATTAGGGTCTCTTCTTCTTGACCCACCACCGCCAAAGAACGTGCTAAATATATCCTCGAAACCGCCAAAACCACCGAAGTCTCCTCCACCAAATCCTTGGTTAGGATCCGTGTGACCAAATTGATCATAGTGTGCTTTCTTTTGGTCGTCACTTAATACCTCATATGCTTCTTTTACCTCTTTGAACTTTTCATCTGCATCTGCTTCCTTATTAATATCAGGATGATACATTTTCGATAGCTTTCGGTACGCCTTTTTTATCTCATCCTTTGAAGCACTTTTACTTACTCCAAGTACCTCATAGTAGTCCCTTTTACTCATGATTGCCCACTCCCCGAATCATTTCACATAAAGGTTATTTTAACATTACCATTCAACCCAAAGCAATGAAAAAGCCAAAGTCGCTTGGATTTGACTTTGACTTTTTCTAAGCTAGTTAGCCTGAATTTATTTATCGTCTTTTACTTCTTCAAATTCTGCATCAACGACATTGTCATCCTTGCCACTTTCGCCTGCTTGACCTCCAGCTGCTTGAGCTTGCTTAGCTGCTTCTTCATATAGCTTCACTGTTAAGTTTTGAACGATTTCTTGAAGAGCATCCTTTTTCGCACGAATTTCTTCTAATTCGTTACTCTCAATCGCAGCCTTTAGGGCATCCTTTGCTTCATTTGCTGAAGCTACTTCAGACGCGTCTACTTTTCCTTCTAGGTCTTTCAGAGTTTTTTCAGTTGTAAATACAAGCTGATCCGCTTCATTACGAAGTTCTACTTCTTCTTTACGCTTTTTATCAGCTTCTGCATTATCTTCTGCTTCTCTAACCATCTTTTGAATTTCTTCATCAGAAAGACCAGTTGAAGACTTGATCGTGATTGTTTGTTCCTTGTTTGTTCCTAAATCCTTTGCACGAACGTTTACGATACCATTTTTATCAATATCAAATGATACTTCAATTTGTGGTACACCACGTGGTGCTGGTGGGATGTCCGTTAATTGGAAACGACCAAGTGTTTTGTTATCCGCTGCCATTGGACGCTCACCTTGAAGGACATGGATATCAACAGCTGTCTGGCTATCAGCGGCAGTTGAGAATACTTGAGACTTTGAAGTTGGAATCGTCGTATTGCGATCAATTAACTTCGTAAATACGCCACCCATTGTTTCAATACCAAGTGATAATGGTGTTACATCAAGAAGAACCACATCTTTAACGTCACCAGAGATTACTCCACCTTGAATAGCAGCACCCATTGCAACAACTTCATCTGGATTCACGCCTTTATGTGGCTCTTTTCCTGTTTCACGTTTAATTGCTTCTTGTACCGCAGGAATACGAGTTGAACCACCAACTAGTATAACTTTATCAAGTTCTGCAGGTGTTAAACCAGCATCTCTTAAAGCTTGACGAGTCGGACCCATTGTTCTTTCTACAAGGCTTGCAGATAATTCTTCAAATTTCGCTCTAGATAATGTCACTTCCAAGTGAAGTGGACCAGCTTCCCCAGCCGTAATAAACGGAAGAGAAATTTGCGTTGTTGTTACACCTGAAAGGTCCTTCTTCGCCTTTTCTGCAGCATCCTTTAAGCGTTGAAGCGCCATTTTATCTTTAGAAAGATCTATGCCATTTTCCTTTTTGAATTGCTCAACTAGATAATCAATGATTACTTGGTCAAAATCATCTCCACCAAGACGATTATCACCAGCAGTCGATTTTACTTCAAATACACCATCGCCTAATTCTAAGATAGACACGTCAAATGTTCCGCCCCCAAGGTCGTAAACAAGAATCGTTTGATCGTCGTCCATTTTGTCTAAACCATAAGCAAGTGCCGCTGCAGTTGGTTCGTTGATAATACGTTCAACTTCTAGACCTGCAATTTTCCCAGCATCTTTTGTTGCTTGACGCTCTGCATCGTTAAAATACGCTGGAACGGTAATTACAGCTTTAGAAACAGGCTCTCCAAGATAGTCTTCTGCGTACGCTTTAAGATGTTGAAGAATAATTGCAGATACCTCTTGTGGTGTATAATCCTTTCCTTCAATCGTTTCTTTATGGCTAGTACCCATATGACGCTTGATGGACATGATTGTATTTGGATTTGTAATTGCTTGACGCTTTGCTACTTCACCAACTTGACGCTCACCATTTTTAAATGCTACAACAGATGGTGTTGTGCGGTTTCCTTCTGCATTAGGAATGACCCTAGGCTCTCCACCTTCAAGTACAGACACACATGAGTTTGTTGTTCCTAAGTCAATACCAATGATTTTACTCATAAAAATAACCTCCCAAAATTCTATTATGTAGGGATTACTGATTCACCTTAACCATCGATGGTCGGATGACTTTATCCTTTAACTTGTACCCCTTTTGGAATTCCTCTACAACCACATTTGTTTCAAAGCTAGGATCCTCTACTTGCATTACCGCCTGATGCATATGCGGATCAAATGGTTGACCAACAGCTTCAATTGCTTCAAGGCCTTCACCTTTTAACGCTTCAGATAGACTGCGATAAACCATATCCATCCCTTGTAACAATGATTTTGTTTGTTCATTATCAGGTTCAACCTGAAGAGCTCTTTCAAAATTATCTAGAGCTGGCAATAAATTTGTAATTAAGCTTTGTGCTCTATATTTTTGCGCCGCTTCAAGGTCAATTCTGGCCCGGCGACGAGAATTATCAAAATCAGCCTGCAAGCGCAAGTAACGATTTTCAGCATCTTGAAGTTTTGTTTCCAGCTCTTGTATACGAGTGTCCTCAGAATTAGTTTCAACATTTTCCTCAGTTACCACTTCTGCTTCAGCAAACACTTCTTCAATACCTTCTGAGCTTGCTTCTGTTTCAGTAGAAGATTGTAATTCTTCATTTAATGTACTTTTCTCTTCTGCCAAATTACTCACCTCCCTTAAAGTGTTCCTTGTTCATTTATAAGTAGTGGGGGATGTTAAGGAAGACTCTCCTTAACATCATCACCACCGTTATTTATTTTGATACAGCTTTGTTAATACAGAAGTTAAATCTTGGCTAATCGTTTGTAATAAGCTGATCACACGAGAGTATTCCATTCTAGTAGGGCCTAAAATAGCAATGGTCCCCAGTTGTTCCTCACCTACAGAATACGTAGCCGTAATTAAGCTACAATTCTCCATGGCTGAATTGTTGTTTTCTTTTCCGATGCTTACATGAATTCCTGTCGGATTTTTCCGAATCAAATCGTACATGCTTTTTTCATGCTCTATCATGTTTAAAAGGTTTTTCACCTTTTCGATATCATGGAATTCCGGTTGACTGAGAATATTGGTTCTTCCACCAAAAAACACCTTTTCATTTGATGGAATCTTCAATGTATCAGCAAATGCGTGTAGCATGGAATCATAATTCCGGATATGCTGTCTGAGTAAAGTGGCTACCTCTTTGTAGATCTTTTCATTTAAATCTTCAAGTGGAACACCGGTTAAACGTTCATTAAGGATATTGACCATTTTCTCAATATCGCTTGCATCTAACCCTACAGGAAGATGAAACATTCGATTGTCTACATGTCCTTTGTCAGTCACAATGATTGCAATAGCTGTTTCCTTATTAAGTGGAACAATTTGAATCTTCTTAAGCTTATTTTCTCTAACCGCAGGTCCAAGAACTATAGAAGTATAGTTGGTAAGCTCAGATAATATTTTTGCAGATTTTTGTACGATTTTTTCAAGTTCATAAAGCCTTTCAGCAAAAATCGATTTAACCGATTGCATATCATGCTGATCAAGCTTCTGTGGGGCAAGAAGATGATCTACATAAAAACGATAGCCTTTCTCGGACGGAATTCTTCCAGAAGAGGTATGTGTCTTCTCAAGAAAGCCTAGCTCCTCTAAATCAGCCATATCATTACGGATCGTAGCAGAGCTGAAAGTAATATCCTCTTTTTTCGACAAACTTCTAGATCCAATCGGCTGAGCAGAACGAATGAAATCATCAACAATCACCTGAAAAATTAATAACTGACGATCTGTTAACATGTTTCATCACCTCTGTTAGCACTCTCTTCTAACGAGTGCTAAATCTAATAATAAATTATCAAATGTTGGGGCTATATGTCAACATTTAGATCACACCGATAAATGATTGAAACACTTCATTTCCTAAAAACCGCCCTTTTTGCGTTAAAGCAATTCTGCCATCTTGACAAGTGATTAACTCGCGATTTTGTAAGAAATTGATTTCTTCCTTAAATAAAGAGAGCGGATCAACTCCAAATTTTTGAATGAAGCGTTCCACGCTTATTCCCTCAATTTTCCTTAAGCCAAGGAACATTTCTTCCTCCCACTTTTCATTGTTCTCTACTTTATGGATATTATGAGAGGGGAGAATGCCATTTGAGATAGGATCCATATATTTTTTTAATGGTCCATGATTTGCAATCCTTTCTCCTGCAACATAACTATGGGACCCGGCACCAAACCCATAATATTCCTCATTATCCCAGTATGTTAAATTATGCTTGCTTTCGTATCCTGGAAGAGCAAAGTTAGAAATTTCATATTGGTGGAAACCAGCCATCTCCATTTGCTCCATAAGCAGCGAATACATTTCTGCCTCCGCATCTTCTCCTGGAACAGGTAATTTTCCTTTCCGCATTAAATTATAGAACACCGTTTTGGGTTCAATAATGAGGGAGTAACCAGAGTAATGTTGAATATCAAGAGATAACGCCGTTTGTAGCGTCTCTTTAAAGCTATCTAGCATTTGACCCGGCAAGCTGTAAATTAGATCAACACTTATATTTTCGAACCCAACTTTCTTTGCTTTTTCAATAGATGTGAACACATCTTCCTTACAGTGCGTTCTTCCGATTGCCTTTAATAGCTCATTATCGAAGGTTTGTACACCAAAGCTTAACCGATTGACTCCTCCCTCAAAAAGCACACGAAACTTTTCATCAGACAAATCTCCAGGATTGGCTTCGAACGTTATCTCTGCGTTTTGTTCCAAAGGAAGATATTTATTAATTGATGACAACAATCGCTGTAACTGTTTCTTACTTAATGAAGTAGGTGTTCCACCGCCAACAAAAATGGAATGAAGTGGCTCAGCTGGATGTTTATCTAACGTTAATCGTATCTCTTCTTCAAGCGCATCTAAGTACTCATCGACAGGCTGGCCTTTTAAGAAAACCTTATTAAAATCACAATAATGACAAATATGCTCACAAAACGGAATATGAATATATGCTGCTCTCACCATTTTTACACAACCTTAAGTTTCACTTTTTTTGCATTCAAAAAAGGTTAGATCACTTGATTTATCAAGCTTATCTAACCTTTCTTTTAAAATCAAATCATCTACTTCTTTGAATTTGTATCATCCATTTTCAGAACAGCCATGAATGCTTCTTGAGGTACCTCTACGGAACCAACCTGCTTCATACGCTTTTTACCTTCTTTTTGCTTTTCGAGTAGCTTACGCTTACGTGAGATATCTCCACCATAACATTTTGCTAATACGTTTTTACGCATTGCTTTAATGGTAGAACGCGCAACAATTTTCTGCCCAACCGCAGCTTGAATCGGAACCTCAAACTGTTGTCTCGGTATTAATTCCTTCAGCTTTTCAACTATGACCTTTCCACGTTCGTATGCAAAGTCTTTATGAACAATAAAACTTAACGCATCCACCTTTTCAGCATTAAGAAGTATATCCATCTTCACAAGTTTTGACTCCTTGTACCCAATTAACTCGTAATCGAACGAAGCATAACCCTTTGTGCTTGACTTTAATTGATCAAAGAAGTCATATACGATTTCTGAAAGAGGAATCTCGTACACAATGTTTACACGAGTCTCATCCATGTATTGCATATCGATAAAGATTCCACGTTTTTCCTGACAAAGTTCCATAATTGCACCAACATAATCATTAGGAGCCATCATCGTAGCTTTTACATACGGCTCTTCCACGCGTGCAATTTTTTGTGGATCTGGCATGTTTGAAGGATTATCTACTTTAAGCTCGGTGCCATCTGTCATAATGACATGGTAGATTACACTTGGGGCAGTTGTAATTAAGTCGATTTTGAACTCTCTTTCAATACGCTCTTGAATAATCTCCATATGGAGCAGTCCTAGGAATCCACAACGGAAACCAAAGCCTAGCGCTTGAGAGGTCTCTGGCTCAAATTGAAGAGCAGAGTCATTTAGTTCTAGCTTTTCTAATGCTTCTCTTAAATCATTAAACTTCGCACTATCTATTGGATACAAACCACAATATACCATTGGGTTTAAGCGACGATACCCTGGAAGGGCTTCCGTTGCTCCATTTTTCACACTTGTAATGGTATCACCCACTCGTGTGTCTCCCACATTTTTAATGGCTGCCGTTAAAAATCCAACATCACCAACAGTTAATTCTGGAACGGGAGTTGATTTTGGTGTGAATACCCCTACTTCCGTAACCTCAAATTCCTTCCCTGTCGCCATCATGCGGATTTTGTCCCCAACTTTTACCGTACCATCTACAACACGAATATAGGCTACCACTCCGCGATAGGCATCATAAAGGGAGTCGAAAATCAGCGCTTTTAAAGGTGCTTCTGGATCCCCAGTAGGCGCAGGAACCTTTTCCACTACCTGCTCTAGGATATCTTCAATACCAATTCCTGCCTTCGCACTTGCTAAAACCGCCTCGGAAGCATCTAGTCCAATTACTTCCTCAATCTCGTTACGCACACGTTCAGGATCTGCACTCGGCAAGTCAATTTTGTTGATAACAGGTACAATTTCAAGATCATTGTCTAGGGCTAAGTAAACATTGGCCAATGTTTGAGCCTCAATCCCCTGTGCCGCGTCCACTACAAGGACTGCTCCTTCACAAGCAGCTAAGCTACGAGATACCTCATAGGTGAAATCGACGTGCCCTGGTGTATCGATTAAATGGAAAGTGTATATCTCTCCATCCTTTGCTTGATATTTTAATTGCACAGAATTTAATTTGATTGTAATCCCACGTTCTCTTTCAAGGTCCATCGAATCTAGTAACTGGTCCTTCATTTCTCTAGCTGTTAGCGCATTCGTTTTTTCAAGAATACGGTCAGCTAATGTGGATTTTCCATGATCAATATGTGCAATAATAGAAAAATTCCTTATTTTTTCTTGTCTATTTAGTCTATCTTGTCTGTTCATTCAGTTCACTCCTACTATACTTCGCACGTATACACTATTTTTGATTATAGCAGTAGGGAATATAAGATTCAATAGCGAAAAGCGGAAGCAGCTTGATCAGTCCCGACAGGCATAAGACGAAGACCAGCAGAGGTCCTGACCTCTGTAGGGCTTTGGCTTATGACCCCTAGGGACTAGCTGCTGGAGCTAGACAGAGAAAAGCGGAGCTAGACTTATAAAGAAAAAACAGCAATCCTGAGATTGCCGCGTTTCTAGCTATTTCTAATCAGATCAATCGCAATATCTGCTATACCCGTGACTATGTCTGCTAGTGTTTTGCCTAAGTCTGAGAAGAAGTTATAGGCTTCCATCTCTTCTAGCTGCTCTCTCTTTTTATTAATATCGTGACTATCTACATTATTTCCAAGTACGGATACTTGGACATTTTCCTCTTGTTCACTTATCGTGAATGCACCTTTAAAATTTGGATCTTCAAACCCCCTCATGTTTACGATCCCATTGTTTGCAATTTGCATTCCAAATAATACCGACACAAACATGAGAGACATTAGCAATATGCTTTTAAACATAAACATTTTCATAACTATCACCTAATTAACATTATTGTTCCTCAGATGGAACGGTTACTGGGTAATTCACCTTTTCTGCATCCCAGAAAATCTCGCTAAAAACTTCGGCAAATGCATCGGCAGAAAGATTAAGCTCATCAAAGTTATTATCCACTCCACCAAACTCTACTAATAGAGCATTTCCAGATAGGTCCTGATTGAAACGACCATTTGTACTAGCTCCACTTTTTTGGATAATCCCTCTGCTTAAACCAGGATATTTCTCCTCGAGTTTATTGTGGATTTCCGTCGCTAACTTTAAATTCTTTTCGTAATTTGGGTGTTCTGCTCCTATTACAAAAGCTAATTTCGCGTATGATTTACCATTGATTACTTTCGTGGTATCTTCTTTTCTTCTTGAATCACGGTGAATATCAATCAAATACGATAAGTTAGAATTACCAGCCATTGCTTCTTGCACAACAGCCCTAGAAGCGTCATACGATCGGCCATACGTCCAGCCATTGGAATTTAAACGATTGGTTATATCTGTTTTATCGACTATTGTGCCAACCCCATAACCTTCTAACCTCTCTTGTAAGCGATCACCTATTTTGGTTACATTTATTTCTGAATGTTGCGCACTATTTGGATCTGTCACTCCCTTTAAGTAAGGGAGATAGGATTCTCTTGTATGAGAGAAATAAATATAAGCAACCTTTTTATCACCTGTTGTTAAAGGTGGAGTTACTTTATTTGGTTCTTCTTTTGTAATATCGTCCGTGTTTTGCAAGCTTGCCTCATTTTCTGTGTTCAACGCTTCCTCTGGCGGAGCTGATTCAATTGGCATATTCGTATAATTGGTTCCTTCACCAGCAACAAGAATTTTTCCATCAAATAAGGAAAACCCAGGAAGTTCTCTCCCTAATAAGCTCCGCGGATCATCAAGACTCACATTTGTAGAGGCTTTAAACAAGACACTCGACATACTCGGAACTTCGTCTCTTTCTACTAATCCACTCATAAAATAATGGTTTTCTCTAGCCATTAACTGATAGAGTACGTTTCCGCTCACATTCATTGTCGCTTTGTTCACACTCGATGACCTAAGCTGATATTGTGGGTTTAAAGAAGTTAATAGTCCGCTCACAGAAAAGAGTAGGAAGATCAACAACAAACACGATAAAATGAGCTTTAAAATGCTTGTCCCTTGAATAGTTACAACATAGGGCGTTTTTTGTAGTTTCATTATTCCACCTCTTAGCCTAGTCTAGTAAATGATATGTACTTACTAGAGAAGGTAGAACAATAAATTTGGACGCACTCTATCTTGTGTAGAAACCTGCATTATCTTGGTTTACGGCATCATGCAAAGCAGCATTTAATCCATTTGCAATTAAATTGGACATGTCTTCAATAAAAACATCCACTTCTTTTGGTGTTACCATTAAGTTATGTCCAAGCGGAGATAATACTTCATGAATCAGTCTTCTTTTTTCTTCATCTTCTAAAGTACCAATCATTCCAAGAAAGGTATTTCGGTGATGTTCTTCAGGCATATCTTCGTCAGTCAATTTCTTCTTCTCACCAAAAGTCATTCCTGCTGGAGCTAATGCCCTTGAAGGTCGGTTTCCTTCTTTTAGCTCCCGCCCAAAATGCTTTAAGATAAAATCAATCGTATCACTTGTAATGGAAACTGCATCGACCACCGTTGGTACTCCCACTGCGATCACCGGTATTCCTAATGTTTCTTCGCTAAGCTCCTTACGCTTATTTCCTACCCCAGATCCTGGATGTATTCCTGTATTAGATATCTGAACCGTAGAATTGACCCTCTCAATGGATCGCGAAGCTAACGCATCAATAGCGATAACAAAGTCAGGTTTTGTTTTCTCAACCACTCCCAAAATAATGTCACTTGTTTCTATACCAGTTAAGCCCATCACACCAGGAGCTAACGCACTTACTGGACGATAACCTTCGTCCACGCTTTCAGGACTTAATTGGTATAAATGTCGTGTAACTAATAGATTTTCACACACCTGTGGACCAAGGGCATCAGGCGTAACATTCCAATTCCCTAATCCAACAACAAGGCAGGAGGCATCTTTATTTATTCCTAATCCACTTAAGAAATGGGAGAATTCTCTCGCAAACGTTTCTTCAACCTTTTTTTGTAAATCTGTGTCCTGTTGTCTAATTCCTTGAACTTCGATGGTTAAATACTTTCCTGCTTTTTTATTTAACTCTTTCTCGCCTTCCTTCGATACTTCTACTAGCGATAGCTTAATGCCGTTCTCTTCTTTTTCTTTAATAACCACACCATTTATATTTGAGAGATCTTTTTCATCTGTTACATTTTTCCCCCTGCTTGCAATCACCATCTCCCTTGCTTCTACTGCCAAATCGGTACGGATGGAATATTTACTTAAATCTATTGATTCTTTCATCATAAGCCCCTCTCTTTCGTCGAATTAGATAATAAACTAGCAACTATTATTTCCTTTTCTAAGTGAAACCATTCAGATAGTGGGATATCGATGGATATAATTCCATTGAAAAGTATTGCAATAGTAACCACCGAATGATAAAATGTGTTTTGTTCTTAATTTACGTAAATTATGAATGTGATAGTCGAGTATATAAACTCGATGCTTTGTAGGAGGTGAAAAGAATGCCAAATATTAAATCTGCAATCAAGCGCGTGAAAACAAGCGAAGAGCGTAATGCACGTAACACGATGGTGAAATCTGCAACACGTACGGCTGTTAAGAAAGTAGAAGCAGCTATCGTAAACGGTGACGCTACTACTGCACAAGAGAGCTATGCTCTTGCTGCAAGTAAACTTGACAAAGCTGCAGCGAAAGGTCTTATCCATAAGAATGCTGCTGCTCGCAAAAAGTCTCGTTTAATGAAGAAATTAAACTCATTAAACTCTTAATTTTTTGCTATATCATAGATAAAAAGCTAGATCCTTATTCGGATCTAGCTTTTTTTGATTTATGAACCAGAATGTAAATGAAATAAGAACATTTCGATAAGTAGCTCCTTGTTCATACCACCTGTCTTCGCTTGATAATCTGCGTCTGCTAACATTTTCATTATTTTCGTCAGCTCTTCATCACTAAATTGCATCGCTTGTCCTGCAGCTAGTTTTACACGAAATGGATGTACTTTTAGATACCCTCCCATTTGCTGTTGACCGTATCCACGTCTCGCTAGTTCTTTTACCTGGTAAATTAAACGGAACTGACCTGCAATAATTGCTAAGATTTTTAGCGGTTCTTCATTTTGCCTTAACAAATCATAATAAATACGTAAAGCCTCGTCTACTTTTCGATGCACAACTTTATCAACAAGTGTAAAAATATTTTGTTCAAGTGAACGTGACACGAGCTTCTCTACTGTCTCAGCATCAATTTGTTTTGTCTCATTGCAGTATAAGCTAAGCTTGTCTACCTCTGAGGTTAATAAAAATAGATTGGTCCCTGCTAATGCAAGCATTCGCTCTACTGCCTCATCACCTATGCTTGTTCCATTTATCTTAGCTCTTTGGACAATCCAATTCTTTAGTTCGTGTTCCCCAAGTTTCTTTGCTTCTGCCACTACAGCTGTTCTCTTTAATTCCTTTGTTAGCTTTTTTCGTTCGTCCAGCTTTTCATATGGCGCTACCATCACAACAATCGAATAAGGGGACGGTTCCTTCATGTATTGTTCTAGTCTTCCTAGCTGATGTTCAACTTTGTCCTTCGTTTTTTCAGCAGTTAAGAAACCTGGGTTATTTAAGAATATCAGCCTTTTATCCCCTAAGAATGGGATTGTTTCGGCATCTTCTAATGCCACTTCAATCGGTATTTCTTCTAAATCATAGGTGGATAGATTAAAATCACTTTCATCTTCGCCCAAAACATTTTGTATAAAAAGCTGCTTTGTTTCATTTATTAGAAACGATTCAGTTCCATACAAAACGTAAATAGGAGAAAATTCTTTCCTCTTAATTTGCTTCCATAAATCAAAAATCACTTTTCCTCGCTCCGTTCAGGAAAATAGGTTACTTATTTATCCTAATGAAGGATCAAGGATTTGACAAGCATTTTAAAGGGAATTGATCAATCTCCTGACCAATTCCCATCTATAAAAACGCTGAAAAAAGAGGCCTAGGATACTCCTTTTTACAGCGATAACCCCCGTTGTATACATTATTGTTACCGTACATCTAAAAAGTATTTGTGACAATGACTGACAGGCAAGGAAAAGATACAAGAGGAGCGGTAGATTTTTTTTATGAAATCGCTTATACTAAGATTGATTAGGAGGGGTAGTTGTGAACGAATTTGAGAAAAATGTGCAAAGTAAACGTAATGACGCTGTTGATTCTGGTGTAGGGTTCATCGTTTCCTTCGGTTTTTTTGCAACTTTATTTATCATTGCAACTGTCATTAAACTCGTAGGAGCATAAAGTTCTGCTACATAAAACATAAGGAGACTGCTACTGCAGTCTCTTTTTTATTGGTTTGTTACATCATATGGGATATGTTTAGAAAAGGTTCCAATCCCATTCTGAAAAGTGTAACTAATTGCTCCATCAGTATCAGTACGGAAAATTTTTATTTTTCTTTCCTTTAACCGATCCAACACTTCTTGATGCGGATGCCCAAATCGGTTGGTCTTCCCAACAGATATCACCGCGACCTTTGGCTGATATGCCTGAAGGAGAGTAGCAGAGGTAGAGCTCTTGCTGCCATGATGGCCTATTTTTAAAACATCCACCGGTAAGGTGGGATACTCTCTCAATAGCCTTTCTTCTCCTTGTTCCCCTAAATCTCCTGTAAACAACCAGAATAACCCTCCTAATTTCACATGAATAACCACTGAATTATCATTTCTATCCTCTTGTTCAATAATTGGACTAACGATTTTAAAGGACGATCCATTTTCATTCCAACTCATTCCGTTCTTCACAAATATAACTTTCGTTTTCTTTTCTTTAGCTAGATTAATGATCTCATTTTCCAAGTTGGAACGATTCGAAACATCAGGAAGGATTAATTCTTTCACTCTTATTGTTTCGAGAACAGACCTTGCTCCTCCTATATGATCCATATCTCCATGCGTTAAAATTAACTTATCAATTGTACTTACCCCTTTTCCTTTTAAAAAAGGGACGAGAATATCATTTCCAACTTCAAAAGGATTTCTTGGCTCTTCCCATTCCTCCTCATAAAAAGACATAGTTCCTCCTGTATCAATCACATACGTTTTTTTATGAAAACCGTTTTGAATAACGATACTATCTCCTTGCCCAACATCAACAAACGTGATTTGCCCTGAGAAAGAATAATGTGACAAGCAGTAAGAGAAAGTGAAGGTAAAAACAAAAGGAAGGATTGAAATCAGTTGGCTTTTCCTTGTCTTACCGGTCTCCCATTTATAGAGTAAATAGACAATTGAGCATATAAGGACAAGTATTAACCAAACGTAAGGCCGGCCAATTGTGACTGTTTGGTATGGAAAAGAAGCTAGCCATACGGTTAAACGGTTCATTAAGGTAATGACAAAATCCACTGGTTTTATCATAAATGAGATAGGTTCCCCAAAAATGAATAACAGAAAAAACAGAGTGATAAAAACAGGATTTATGATTATTGAAAATAATGGAATATAAACGAGGTTTGCTAACAAGGACAACATAGAAAATTCATAAAAATGATAGAGGACGATAGGGAGAGAACTTAACTGAGAAATAAATGATGCTTTTATTAAGAGGAATTTAGAAGGCTTTAATAATCCTTTGGTCGAAAGAAGTAATGTGAAGGTCACACTAAAGGACAGCTGAAACCCAACATCAAATAGGAGATAAGGTGAAAGATATGCATAAACCATGAATACGATGCTGCAAATATCTAGACTGGTCAATGTTGACTGTAATACAAGCCGAAGGAACAAAAAGAGAAACATCATCATCGCTGCTCGTAACACAGGAGGAGAGGCTCCTGACAGATAAGTAAAGATTGGAAGGTAGAGTAGAAGGACGACAATCATTCGTTCTCTTGTCACTCCTAAACGCACACCAATATAATGAATGATGCTTACGTAAAGAGCAACATTTGCTCCAGAAATAGCTAATAAATGGATGATTCCTAGCTTTTGATACGCTTTCTCTAAGGATGGATCGAGTATCTGTCTCTCTCCAAACAGCAGTGCACTGCCTAAGGAAGCGACGGATTCGGGAAAATAAGATTCCAATAATGCGAGTGCCCTTTGCCTTTGCTTTTTTACAAGAAGAATAGGTCCATCATGTTCGTTACAATCCCCCCATTGATCAACAACTAACTGCCAATGAATTTGTTGATGATTTAAGTAAGATTGGTAATCAAAGGCATTTGGATTTGTTTGTCCATTCACTGTTTTTAAGCTACCTTTTAACTGACATGAATATCCAAGTAGTCTTTCCTCATTAAAACTGGACTTTTCCTTTTCGGACTTCATTCGGTATTTAATTAATAACTTTTCTCCGGTTATATCCTTTCCATAACCACTTAGTAGACTCCCATTAAGCGTTACTTCATCTTGAAACGAAACAGCAAACTGAGTCTCACTCCCTTGAAAAATAGATTCATTATTGTTTATATCAATCCTTGCCTTCGTATAGAAAACAAGGACAATCAACAAAATAATAAAAACATTTCTTTTTGAGAACCGCTTATAATACAAAAATAAGATCAAAAATAAAAAGAGTGAGACCTTGACAACAATTTGGGTCTGAAAAGCAATAACCAGAGCAAGTAAAGAAGCGATTGCAAAATAGATCCAACTTCCTTGCAAGATATCACCCCCGGATCAAATTTGAATCAAGGTATATTATTCTTGAAAATTCCAACTTAAACGTCCTGAGCTATCGTTTTTATTATTAAGCTCATTTTCAATATCCATTTCCAGCTTTATCGCTTCCACATTGCTTATGCGAAGAAGATGATAGCAATAT
This sequence comes from Bacillus sp. (in: firmicutes), assembly GCA_011524525.1. Classification (GTDB taxonomy): domain Bacteria; phylum Bacillota; class Bacilli; order Bacillales; family Cytobacillaceae; genus Robertmurraya_A. The sequence continues at coordinate 41,626 of WTKE01000087.1, forward strand.
TCATGATTTTTATAATCATGCGTATAATAAATTTTTGTAATACCCGCTTGTAATATCTTTTTCATACAATGAATACAAGGAAAATGAGTCACATAAATTTGACTTCCCTTTGTGGAAACTCCTTCAAGTGCACACTGAAGGATCGCATTTTCTTCGGCATGTAAACAGCGAAGACAGTGATTATCAACGACGTAACAACCCGCATCAAGGCAGTGATCATCTCCACTAATTCCCCCATTATAACCAGTTGAAATGATTCGATTATTCTTCACTAAAACCGAACCTACATTCAGTCGATTACATGTGCTTCTCATGCTTATCAGATGCGCATTTAGCATAAAGTATTGATCCCAAGTTAAACGTTGGTTGCTCATATTCCCCACTCCACATTTCTCATTTTCTACTAGTCTAAGGGAAATTGTCGATTTTAGTCAATGCTGTTATTTTACAGTGATCAAATCCTGCAGCTTTTCAAATGTCTTATCACCAATCCCAGTAACAAGCTTCAAATCATCAATCGTTTGAAAAAATCCGCTATCTTCACGATAGGCTATAATCGCTTCCGCTTTAGACGGTCCAATCCCAGGGAGATTTTGCAATTCATCAGATGTTGCTTTATTAATATTGATTTTGTCATCTCCTTGACTAGTAGAACTAGAACTAGAACCGGCAGATACAATCATATTTCCCCCTTCTTCTCCTATTAAAGGAATATACAAGACCATTTCATCTGTTAATCTCCCAGCAAAGTTAATTTTTGTCTCGTCCGCTCCTTCCTTTAATCCTCCAGCCTTTTCAATAACATCGATTACTCTTTCATCCAGCATCACTTCGTACACACCAGGATTCTCTACTGCTCCTTTTACATCTACTAAGTTATTTACATCAGGTTCCGGAACAAGTTCTGCTTCGGAAACTTCCGGAGCTTTTTCTTCCTCACTTGGAATCGTCCATTCATTTTCCTCCTCTTTGTCATTTACAAGACTGCGAGCATAAATTAGCATTACAATGGCGATCACACAAGATACAACAATAAACCATTTATACTTCTTTACAGAGTCAATCATCTTGTTACTCCTTTCTTGGCATATTCACAAATTTTATTACATACTTTTATATGAGAATGCTTGCTTTGTGAAGGAGGGAAGTACATTGAAAATCGGAGTGATTGGTACAGGAAATATGGGGAGAATATTAATTGAGGCACTTATTGATGGAAAAGCCATTTCCCCTTCTTTTATGAATGTGACAAATCGAACGCTTAGTAAAGCAATGAATATAAAAGCAGTGTATAATGACATCGCCGTACTTTCTGATGCAAAAAGTGTAGCAAGGGTATCAGATATCCTGTTCTTATGCATAAAACCAAAAGACATCCAAAAGGTATTAATGGAAATTAAACCCTTTTTACTACCAGAGAAATGTGTTGTTTCCATCACGAGTCCTATCAGTGTTAATCAAATTGAATCTGTAGTCGATTGTTCGGTGGCGAGGGCTATACCAAGTATTACCAATAGAGCGCTAGCAGGTGTATCTCTACTAACATTTGGTGAGAGCTGTACGAGGGAATGGAAGGATAAGCTACTTCAACTGTTTGAAGCCATTTCCACACCGGTCTCCATTAACGAAGATATTACAAGAGTAGGCTCAGATATCGTTAGTTGTGGACCAGCATTTTTCAGTTACTTAACACAAAGATTCATTGACGCAGCAGTAGCAGAAACAAAAATAGATGAAGCAACTGCAACGACACTTGCTAGTGAAATGTTAATAGGGCTTGGGGAATTGCTTCGAAAAGGATTTTACACACTTCCAACCCTACAGCAAAAGGTTTGCGTTAAGGGCGGAGTCACATGGGAAGGAATTAAAGTGTTGGATCGAGAGCTTGGAGATGTGTTTGAGCACTTATTTCAAGCAACTCATACAAAGTTTGAAGAAGATTTAATTGAATCACAAAAACAGTTTCCTCTAAATAATTCTCTAAAGAAATAACAATTCCTGCAATAATATTAAAAAAAGGCTGATTATTTTTCAATCAGCCTTTTTCTCATGCCTTCTTTCTAGCTATAAAAAAGATTCTTTCTGCCTCGGATGATAAATCGTCCTTAAAATCAGAGAAAATATCTGTTACATATAAACCGCTTGCTTCTAACCAATTTTTATATACTTCTACCGGGAATGTTCTCTGACTATGAAACTCATCATAACGGTCATATTTCCCACTTTCATCATCCTGGACAAAAAATGTAAGCTCATGTTCAATACTAAGAGGATAGTCTCCTTGAAAACAATTCCAAATATAACAAATATCCTCCTCATCATGAGTAAACGTTTGATTCATAAATATATTCATGATTTTATGAACAGAGTGGACATCAAATATAATAAATCCATCCTCATCAAGAATGTCATAAATCTTCGTAAACGTCTCAATCACTTCTTCTTCTGTCTGAAGATAATTTAAGGAATCACAAAATATCCCGATTACATCGAAACTTTCATATAAGTCAAGCTCAACCATATTTTGTTGATAAAAAGGAAGCTTTAGCCCGTTCGTTGCTGCTTTCATCTGTGCAACCGAGAGCATGTCCGCTGATAAATCGACACCTGTCACTTCGAATCCAGCTTTGCCGAAGCGAACAGACAACTCACCCGTACCACAGGCTAAATCTAATAATTTTCTTCCCTTACACTCGTACTTTTTCCATTTTTCCGTTACAATTGAAACCCATTCATCATATGGTACATCCTTCATTAATTCATCATAAAGGTAGGCAAATTTCCCATACGTCATTGAGTGAGAACACTTTCCATATTTTCTATTGGTGCATCACCCCATAATCGCTCGAGGTTATAGTAACTTCTTTCATCTTTATGGAATATATGTGCCACAACATCCCCTAGATCAAGAAGGATCCATCTTGCCTCATCGAAACCTTCCATTCTCTTTACGATATAGCCATTTTCCATTGCCTTTTCCTTCATTTCTCTGGCAATTGCTTGAACCTGCTTATCAGAGTTTCCGTGGCAAATAATAAAGTAATCTGAGATGAGTGAAATTCCCTGCATGTTTAATACAACAATATCCTCTGCGCGTTTATCATCAGCAGCTTTTACTGATGTTTCTAATAATTGACGATTGGTCATCCAATCAGTCCTCCTTTAAATGAATGAAATAGTTATACGTTTGTAGCGTTAACGGAAAAACTGCTCGTTTCTTTTTGATTAAGAAGATAATTGAATTTTGAATAGAAAGTACCAATGCTTCATTCAAATCCTTATCCGCTACCTCTCTGACCTCATCGACACCAGGAAATTTCCTTCCTGGCTCAATGTAATCAGCTACATAAATTATTTTTTCAAGCAATGACATTTGCGGCCTACCAGAAGTGTGGTAACGAATGGCCTCTAGTATTTCTTGATCATGAATACCGACTTCATTCTCCACTAAATAGGCACCTACTGGAGCATGCCAAAGTTCACTGTTATAAGAAAGCAATTCCTCTGGCATTTTTTCACGAAGGATAATTTGTTTCATTTCTTCCTTTGGACGAAACTTAGCATAATCATGAAAGATCGCTGCCAACTCAGCATGTTTCTCATTTGCTCCATATTTTTTTGCTAGCTTTAACGCAGTTTCTTCTACCCCTAGTGTATGCTGAAAACGATGCTCGGTTAATTGCTCTTTAACAATCTCTAATGCTTTCGCTCGATCCATATAACTGATGCTCCTTTATATATTGTATGACGGAGTCAGGGGTAAGATAATGAATAGTATTCCCATTCTTTATTCTTTCTCTTATTAAACTAGAAGAGACGGCAAATTCCGGAATATCTAAATAGATAACCGGATAACTTGTCTGCAATACGTGTTCAGGTCTTTGTACTCCGACAAAAGTAACAATTTTCATTAAATCATCAATCTTGTACCATTTTGGTAAATATTCAACCATATCTGCCCCGATAATAAAATAAAACTCTGTACAATCATTTTTTTCTTGCAGAAGTTTCATCGTGTCATACGTATAGGACGGACCACTTCGCTCCAACTCGATCTTTTCAACTTTAAACTGAGCATGATTGCTTATTGCCTTTTCAAGCATGTTCACTCGATCATTTGTGCTCGTCCCGCTGGTTGATTTATGCGGTGGCTTTGAATTTGGTAAAAACCATATTTCATTTAGGCCTAAAAATTCTAATACCTCGTTTGCAATAAGTAAATGTCCATTGTGGGGAGGATCAAAGGTTCCCCCTAAAATTCCAATTTTCCTCATAAGGACCTCCTCTGGTTAAGGAAGTTGCAATTGTTTATTTTCCTCAGACTCTTTATATAGAACAATGGTTGATCCAATTACTTGAACAAGCTCTGCCTTACAGCCTGACGATAACTTTTCTGCTACTTCGTCCTTGTCCTCATCACAATTCTGTAACACACTTACCTTCAGAAGCTCCCTAACTTCTAATGCCTCATTGATTTGTTTAATCATATTATCGTTCACTCCACCTTTACCTACTTGAAAAATAGGGTTTAGATGATGTGCTTTGGAACGTAAAAATCTTTTCTGCTTACCCGTTAACATCCTTATCCTCCTAATCGGTTTAAAACCAATTTTTCCATTCTTTTTTGGTCTGGGAAAATTCCAGTCCATTTTTTAAATGCTAATGCTCCTTGAAGAACGAACATATCAATTCCATTTTGCGTACGAGCCCCATTATCTTTTGCAGCACGCAAAAATAAAGTTTCTAGTGGGTTGTATATAATATCACTTACAAAACTACTTTCTCTTAAGTTATGTAAAGAGAGTGGTTGGCATTCTACATCCGGTGCCATACCAATCGATGTTGTTTGGATAATAATATCATACTTTCCTAATTCTTCCTCAGCTTCTTCACGTAACAATACACTGGAGTTAACTGTATATGGACATTGAGCGATTAATTCCTCTGCTTTTTCACTTGTTCGATTGGTAACATCTATATTTTTAATTCCCATTGAAGCTAAGGTGAAGTAAATAGCTCTAGCAGCACCACCAGCTCCAACAATTAGAATCCGGCGGTAAGCAAGATCTGGAATAATATTCATAATTCCCTTTACAGATCCTTCCCCATCCGTGTTATAACCTACAAGTTCGCCACCCTCATTTACCACTGTATTAACCGCACCGATAGCTTTAGCTAATGGATCTAAGCGATCAAGCATCGGAAGGATATCGACCTTATGTGGAACAGTCACATTAAACCCACTAATTTGAATCGCTTTTAACCCTATGACCGCTTTTTGTAAGTCTCCTTTTCTTACATGAAGCGCTTGATAATGAGCATCTATGTCATAATAGCCAAATAAATCATTGTGCATGGCAGGCGACATAGAATGAGCGATTGGATCCCCAATTACTGCATACAGCTTTTTCAAAAAAATTCCTCCCCCTTGTTGTAGCCTAGAGTACTTCATGAGGTTGATCAAGCTGATTTACTCAAATAGCTAAATTATATAAGTGATTTTCTAATCATCGCATGAACACCTTTAGGGACATACGCTGCAATCTTCACACCTGGTTCGTTTACCGTTATCCAGCCCAGACCGGAAAACACGATATCTGTCTTTTCTTCTTTAATCATAAATTCATGGCGAACGAGTGGTGGAAATTCTTCCAATTCATCTATTCTTGGAGGCGAGAGCATGTCACCCACATGCTTTTTGTATAACTCATCGGCATGATCAAGCTTTGTACGATGAATATTAATTTCATTAGAAAAATGACAAACAAATGATTGTCTTCCCCCACTTATAAAATCAAATCGTGCCAGTCCTCCGAAAAATAAAGTTTGTCCTTCGTTCAATTGAAAGACTTTTGGCTTTATTTCCTTTTTTGGAGTAATCATTTTCAAATCCTGTTTACTCACAAAATGAGCCATTTGGTGATGATTGATGATTCCTGGTGTATCAATGAGATGCTTACCATCAGAAAGTGGAATCTCAATAATATCAAGAGTCGTTCCTGGAAAATGAGAAGTGGTAATTACATCCCCTTCCCCTGATACTTCCTTAAGGATACGGTTAATAAATGTTGATTTCCCAACATTTGTGCAACCTACTACATACACATCCTTGCCACTTCGATACTCGTCGATTGCCTCCGCTACTTCACGAACAAAATGACCTTTATGTGCACTCACTAAAAACACATCTTCTGGATGTAGGCCCAGCTTTTTTGCTTCTCGCTTCATCCATTGAATAACCTTATTTGGCTTCACAGAGTGAGGCAGAAGGTCCACCTTGTTTCCAACAAGCAATATTTTGTTCTTCCCTACAAAACGGTGTAGCCCTGGTAACCAGCTGCCGTTAAAGTCAAAAATATCAACAATTTTTACAATAAGAGCATCCGTCTGCGATAATCCATTCAGTATTTTTAAAAAGTCATCGTCAGTTAAGCTAACATCCTGAATCTCATTATAGTGTTTTAAACGAAAGCAGCGTTGGCAAATAATGACTTCCTTTTCAAGTGCGGATGAAGGTGCATAGCCTAAAGCCTCCTTATCCTCTGTTTGGATATTTACCCCACACCCTATACACGAAAACTGTTCACTCAAACTTAATCCTCCCATACAATCATTCCTTTTTTACGGAACCAATTCAGAATTCTGCGCTCAACTAATCGATTAAACTTTGTCACAAATCCATCTGTTGAGGCAACAGGTACAACAAGAATAGTGTGCAACCCGCTTCGATTTCCACCTAGAACATCTGTAAGTAGCTGATCTCCAATAACCACCGTTTCATCCTTAGATGTTCCCATTTGCTTCATAGCCTTTTTAAAGGCTCTTGCCAACGGCTTACGAGCTTGAAAAATAAAAGGAATATTCAGTGGATCAGAAAATGCTTTCACTCTTCCTTCATTATTATTAGACACGATAGTCACAATAATATTTTGTTTTTTCATTTCCTCAAACCATTTGATAAGGTTCGGTGTTGCATTTGGCCGATCCCATTCGACCAGAGTGTTATCTAAATCAGTTATGATCGCCTTTACTCCCCTTTCCTTAAGACTTTCGGGAGTAATATCAAAAATACTTTTGACATGCTGATCTGGCAAAAACTTTTTAAGCATTTCTTACACCTCATTAAATTAATGAAAATTTTTCGACAAATTTCACGTCGCTTCAACACTGTGGATAACTTTATGCACAAAACTCACACTGTCATAAAAAGGAATTACTCTTTTATAAACAAATTAATCACAAGTTATCCACCACAACTTGTGGATAACAGAACGGTTGTTCTGCTATATTTATTTTGATAGAGTAGGAGTACAGCTACATAGCCTACATTTTATGATGAATCAATATGCATTAGAACCATTCTCAAGAAAAGAAAGGTGTGATTTCCATTGCGTAAATTATCAGATGACTTGCTTGTTGAATCTTATTTTAAAGCAAGAGAACTACAACTAAGCAAAGACTTTATTTATCTAATTGAGACAGAAATTCACCGTCGTTCATTAACTCACAAAATCATTATCTAACAAGCCCTTTGTGGGGCTTTTTTCTTTGCGCTCACAAAACAATATCATGTCTCTTTTAATAACGCAATTCTTTCCCCCACTTTAATAGGAAATGGAAGCGATTTTTCTATTGTTGATTGAATGGAGTCTTTCTCAAACAATAAGACAACTGTTGATCCAAATGTAAAATACGCGAGTTCCTGTCCTTTTTCTACATGTTCATTCTTATGTGTAACTTCTATGGAGTTCACGAACATGGCTCCCACCTTCACCACTGCTATATGACCCTTCTCATGCTGTATTTCGGTCACTGTCCGATAATTTTTCGAAAGAGTACTCTTCCCATATTTCAACCCAAGAGAATTGACTGGATATGATTTCTTCCCGAGCGTCCAACTAGCTGTAATCCTTCCAGCTACAGGGCTATGAATACGATGGTAATGACTCGGGCTTAAGTACAAAACCATGAAGGTACCTTGTATGTATTTCTGTAAAAGTGCATCATTACCTAACATCTCTTCAATCGAGTAAGTTTTCCCCTTCACTTCAATCAATTTCTGTTCTGAAATAGGGCCAACTTCTTCAAGTACGGCATCAACTGGACTAGTAACAGCTTGCACGTCCTGTTCAATAGGTCTACTCCCTTTCCTTAGCTTTCGTATAAAAAAATCATGAAGGGTGGAGAATTGCTTGAGATTTCCCTCCATTTCCTCCGTATTGATTTGATAGATTCTTGAAAAGTGAGGCACAACATAACGACTCATATTTGATGTAGCAAATCTTTTCAATAGCAATGATGACCATTTGCCATTGGTTAATTCAATCATAAAACGATAAATGGGTTGAAACAATGGATTGACCTCCGTAATGGGATAATTCTCACACAATAAACGAATAAAACAAGAAAACCAATCATTACTTATAATTAGGATGTTTTTTACCAGTTCAATAAAGGGGTGAGACCTGTTTGTTTTTATTAAACGTACTCGACCAAACGCTCAAAAAATTAAGAGTTCAAACGGCCAACCTATTAACATTCATCAATCTCTTTCTTGGTGGATTCGCAGTGATTGAGAGCCTTAAAGGAAATTTAGATTTGAGCCTTTTATTAATTTTTATTGCCGCTTTCATTGATCGATTTGATGGAATGGTTGCCCGAAAACTTCATATTGAATCAGAGCTTGGCAAACAATTAGATTCCATGAGTGATATTATATCATTTGGTGTTGCACCTGCACTATTGATTTATCAAGGAATATTATTTGTGTTTGACTTTCCTGGATCATTTTTTACGATTTTTTATATTGCCTGTGGGGCATTTCGGCTTGCTCGCTTTAACATTAGTGATAATCAAAGCTATTTTACAGGTTTACCGATTACAGCTGCTGGCTGCTTATTAACCTTTAGCTACCTATTGCTCCCGTTCCTGCTTCCTGAAATATTCCTCTTTTTCATTATTATTCTTTCTTTTTTCATGGTTAGTCCTTTCAAATTAAAAAAAATATAGACACAGCCTTAAAAAGCATGTGTCTATATTATCTCATTTAAGTTAACGATAAAAATTCCTCAACATCTGCTACACATTGCTGTACTGCTTTTTCCCAAAAATCAGGCTTTGTTAAATCAACATTCAAATGCTTCCATGCTAATTCTTCTACTGTCATAGAAGCTGTATCCTTTAATAGAGCAATATACTTTTCCTCGTAGCCTTCTCCTTCTTCTAGTGCCTTTGCATAAATTCCTAAAGAAAATAAGTAACCAAATGTGTAAGGAAAATTATAAAAAGGAACTCCTGTGATAAAGAAATGTAGCTTAGAGGCCCAGAACAAAGGATGATATTCAGCTAACGCCCCACCATACGCCTCTTCCTGTGCTTCTAACATTAATTGATTTAAACGATCTGTTCCTACGACTCCATTTTTTCTTTCCTCATAGAAGCGTGTTTCAAATAGAAAGCGAGCGTGTATATTCATTAATAATGCTACTGAACGCTGTATTTTATCCTCTAATAACACTACCTTTTCCTCACGGTTCCTCGCTTGCTTGACAGAAGCATCTGCTACGATCATCTCTGCAAAAGTCGAGGCTGTTTCTGCTACATTCATCGCATAATTTCTATTTAAATAATGTTGATCTCTCATCGCATATGTATGAAAGCCGTGACCTAATTCATGTGCAAGAGTTGATACATTAGAAGGGGTACCTGAGAAAGTCATAAATATTCTTGATTGATTGCTCTCAGGGAAAAAGGTATGAAAACCACCTGGTGCTTTTCCAGGTCGATCTTCAGCTTCAATCCATTTCTGTTCAAACGCCTTTCTCGCAAAACCAGTCATTTCTTTTCCAAAGTGTGAAAAATGTTCAATAATAAATTCAGCACCCTCTTCATAAGAAACCTTTGATTCTACCTGACCAATGGGTGCATCTAAGTCATACCAGCTTAATCGATCCTTCCCTAGTAACTTCGCTTTTCTCTCTAAAAATGTTACAAAAGGGGCTTTGCCATCAGAGATAACCTGCCACATCGTATCTAATGTTTTCTTCTGCATACGATTAATTTGTAATGGCTCCTTTAAAACATCTTCCCATCCGCGAAGCTTATAGGTGTTTAATCGAAATCCGGCAAGGTGATTAAGAGTTTTTGACAAAAACTCTGCTTTTTCAGACCAGGATTCCTCCCAGCCTTCAAAGATGGATTTTCTTACCGTATGATCAGGATGCGAGAACTTGTTGGCTGCCTGCCCAACCGATAACTCCTTTGTTTCGTTTCCTTCTTTAAATGGAACTTTAATCGTACCAACGATGGTATCATATAATTGCCCCCATCCATGATAGCCGTCAATGCTTAATGCATTAATGATCGTTTCTTCTTCCTGAGAAAGTTTCTCTAATGCATGGATCCGTCTTTCATGTAACACAAATTGCAAAGGATGTAGAGCCTCTACCTTCAGCAGGTCTTTCCAAATTTGATCGTCGTAAGTAGTTAATTTTTGATCAAAAATGGTGAGAGCATTTTGTAAACTCGCACTTAACTCTGTTACTTGCCCACGAAGTCCGCTTACTTTCTTATCGTTTGTATTTTGTGCATGTAAACAGCTAACAAATGCGCCTGCCTGCCTGATCTTTTTCGCAACTCTTTGAAAGAATTCTACAATCCCTACAATTTGTTCTTGATCTGCTATTTTATTTGATGGTTCCCAGTCTGCTACCCTATCTCGAAACTTTTTAACATCTTCTTTTGAGCTATGTATGTGATTAATAAATGCTTGAGATGAACTCCCCCCTGAAAAAAACACGTCAAGGTCCCATACATCATAATAAGTACTTCTTTTCGTCATCCATACCCCTCCTAATCATTGTCTATTTCATTATAGTTTTATTTTTCCAAAAACTCTACGAAAAATTTCGAAAACCGAAAGACCCATCTGTATGATGGGTCCTAAAAATTAATATCGATAACCAGTACAATACCACCAACCACCGAATATGAGCAACAGTACGAACAAAACGATAAGCAGTGCTAAAGCTATTCCACCGCCACCATAATATGGTGCTTGATAAGCATATGGATAAGGATAACCGTATGGCATTTTTTACCCTCCTTTACACTAATCCTACTAATCAATGTATGTTTATTGTCCATATCGGTGTAGGCGGGTGCGGATTTTCTCTACATACAAATAGGCATAGATTTCTCTATGCCTGTTACTTTCTAACTTTGAGAATCACGCTTTCTCTTTTCCTTCTCCGCTCGATAAAATTCATGGAACATCTTCATTAATGCTCTCTTTTCAATTCTTGAAACATAGCTTCTTGATATGCCTAACTCTTTTGCAATCTCTCTTTGCGTTTTTTCCTTTTTTAAATCGAGACCAAATCGACCAACGATTACTTCCTTTTCCCTGTCATCAAGCACGTCAATAAATTCTTTTACCTTTTCAAGCTCCATATTTAGTTGGATGGTTTCAATGACATCCTCAGATTCTGACTTCAAGACATCAATTAACGAAATCTCATTTCCTTCTTTATCTTGCCCAATTGGATCGTGAAGGGACACATCTTTTTTTGTCTTTTTTAGAGCCCGTAAATGCATCAAAATTTCGTTTTCTATACAACGAGCTGCATAGGTAGCAAGTTTTGTTCCTTTTCCTTCTGAATAGCTTTCAATCGCTTTAATTAATCCAATTGTTCCAATGGAGATTAAATCCTCTGAATCTTCCCCCGTATTCTCAAATTTTTTGACAATATGAGCGACGAGACGGAGATTATGTTCAATAAGCATATTACGAGCATGAGCATCACCATCTGCCATTAATCGTAAATATTTCTTTTCATCCGCCGATGATAATGGTTGTGGAAATGCATTATTTTTAACATAGGAAACTAAAAACACCATTTCCTTTACTAAATAGCTAAGTGCAGTCAATATACCTGACATTTATTCCACCCCACTTTCAGGACTTTCCCCTATGTTAATACCTATGAAGAGAGGTGGTCGTATTTGTCTGTCCCACTTAATTATATTTAAAAAACACCGACAACTAGGTCGGTGTTTCAAGCTTCTATTCTACGGAAACTTCGGCAGCAATTATACAACCTACAGATCCGCATATAATTAAACCCATAACGATTGCAAACATGTTACCATCCCTTCTCTCCCTTTTGTTACTTCGAATGTACCATATAATTCAGAGCAAAATGGAGAAAGGATGTGAACATTTTGTTACTTATGAAGCCTTCATAATGCGCTAAATCACTTAAATCTAAGAGATATCTCCGGGGGAAGAACTCTTCTTTGGTTTTCTTAAGCGATACATTTCTAGAGATAGCAACAATACACGGAGGAACATCTATATCCCCTCCTCACCATAAATTCGTTAGGTGGTATCTTTCTCCACCCATAAAACTGCCTTCCGATCTTGCATGAAATAAATCATCTTCATTCCCACCTTTCTTTATTTTTTAGTTTTGTTTCAACCTTACCTTAAAATAATCGTTGAATGGAAAGCATACGATCGCGAGTAGCTTCATATTGCTTTCTTGCCTGTTCTGCTCGTTCAAATTCAGCAGCTGACACGTTACGTTTTTTGATCGTTACTGTTAAGAATAATATATTCAGGGTCATATCTATCACCTCCTTATTTTGCACACAAAAAAGCCGCAGAGATCCCCCTGCGACTTTTAGGCATATAAAAAGCCGCAAGAGTACATTCTCCATGCGGCTTGAAATGGCATAAGTTACGTTCACATTTACTTAAGCAATTCATTCCTAATGGTCGAATGCGTGAAACATTTAGTTGTTGTCTTTTTAATTGCTACAGATAATTTAATCATTTCACTCGACCTCCTTTTAGTAATTATTGCTTACAGTGGTAATTATATCCACTATTACCACCAATGTAAACCCCTTATTTAAGATTTTCTAAAAAAAATAGCCCTCAGGCATCCTGAGAGCTATCTTTCTATTCATTTATGTCATCAAGCTTCGTTTTTATTTGCTTCGATAATGTAAAAAAGTAAATAGAACCTGCTAAAAACAGCATAGATGAGCACATCATAATATATAGATCGGTTAGCACTTTATCACCTGATGGAATGATAACACCTAGGTAAAAGAAGCTTCCTACGGCAAGTAGAACAACCGCAAACCTTTTAAAGTCAATCATTTTCTCTTCAAGCATTTTTCCTGTGCTGCTATCTTTCACTACACTCACCTGCAACCTTCTCTTGTTCTATGAAACTACTTTATCATAGAAAGCTGTGTTAGTGAGGATGTAATTAATAGCAATTTTTCTAAGTTGTTCAATCAGCCTTTAAGCTTTTCAACGATTTTCATAACCAAAGAAGCTGAATGAAGTGCCGCTTTTTCTAAATATTGTTCAAAGGAAACATCTGATTCTTTTCCGGCGATATCAGACAATGAACGAATGATAACAAATGGGATCCCAAATTGATAGGAAACTTGGGCAATAGCAGCAGCTTCCATTTCAACTGCCTGTAAATTAAGGAATTTATCACGTATAGCTTCCACGCGCTTTGGATCATTCATAAAAGAATCGCCCGTTGCAATTAATCCTTTCACCACTTGCACGCTACCAATTTCTGTTGCAGCTGCTTCTGCTATCTCAACAAGCTCGGAGTTAGCCTCAAACGCTGCAGGAAGCTGAGGTACTTGCCCATACTCATATCCAAATGCTGTAACGTCTACATCATGATGGCGAACCTCAGAAGAGATAATAATATCTCCTACATTTAAATCAGGATGAAAGCCGCCTGCTGATCCTGTGTTAATAACATAATCAGGTTTAAATCTATCTAATAGAATCGTCGTGGACATTGCTGCGTTAACTTTCCCTATCCCTGAGCGCAATAGGATTACCTCAGCACCATCCATATTACCTGTGGTAAACTCACATCCAGCAATTATTTGTTGCTCTTGATTGCTGATCTTCTTTCGTAGTAAAGCTACTTCTTCTTCCATTGCACCAATAATTGCGATTTTCACTTATAAATACCTCACTCTTTTGTTTTATTCGATCGACGCTAGTTCTTCCACTAATGTAGGCTTCCAACCTTCCCCGTCAACCCACTCAATGGAAACGCGATAAATTTGGGTTCTGTCCTTTGAGAAGACGGTTCCTTTTGATTTATTATGACCATCATTTCCAAGAAACTTGATCGTCATATTATCCTCTGATAGCCCAGTGGCATATTCAATAGCAGAAACCATTTCGTCCCAATCCACACCACTATACACGTTCGTGTGTTCACCTGTTTGGCTCGTTCCAATTGGTTCCCAATTTGGGTTAACAATGGTTCTAACTACGTTAGAATCTGCCCCGCCTTCTGTCACAACTGCCTCTTCGTTTTCATTAGAGCTATCTTCCTCGCTAGACTCTTCCTTTGAGGACGAAGAGTCAGTAGACGAATCTTCCTCATTCGTTTCCGAGTCAGATCTTTCTGTCACTTCCTTCGAAGACTCTTCACCTTCATTCGCTTCATTTGAAGCTTCAACACTTTGTTCCAGCTCTTTTTCTGTCGTAGCTTTATCATCGTTCCCCAAAAAAATAACCCCGGAAACAACAATAATTAAAACCAATACTATTCCAATGAGACCATTTAAAATCAGATTTGTTTTACGACGCTTCGACCTTTGATTAAACCTTGATTGTTGAAAATCATCTTGCATCATACGAACCTCCTAGACCTCTTTTGAACATCCTTTTAAGAGCGAACTCGCTATACATTCTACCATTTAACCGGGAAATCGAAAAGGACAATCACGTTACAAATACATTAACGTTTCGACAGGGGCTCATTATGATCCAAGTTATATAGGTTTTTAACCATATCCGCAAATAATCCGTTCACTCCTCCTTCATCCCCATAAACCCCTAAATTTACTGTTACTAAAGCGTATTTTGGATTATCATATGGAAAGTAACCGGCAAACCATTTATTATGCAATTGTTTCTCATCTTTAAAAATTCCTGTTTCAGCTGTACCTGACTTCCCAGCAACGGCATATGGTAGTTCTTGAAACCATCTCCCCGTACCATTTTCATTTACAACCACTTCACGCAATAATTTTTGAAGCTTCATTGCGGTATAAGGAGAAATTGATTCGCCAGGCAGAGCTTTCTTTTCGAACGGTAGTAATGAGTTCCCGTTTTTGTACTCCACTTCTGAAACCACTCTCACACTCTCCCTTACTCCACCTTTCGCAATGGTCCCCATCATATTGGCAACAGCAAGTGGTGTAGCACGGACCTCATGCTGACCGATTCCTGTCAAGGCAACAAAGTTGTTATCCTTTTTAGCGTCCTCTGATAAAAACACACGGCCTTTTTGTTCTTCTTGAAGTTGTTTAAAATCAGAGAAATGATAAATATCACCATTCCATCCAACGGATCCTACAAGCGATAATTTATTAGCGTACTCCTCGAGTATATTAGGGTCTATTTCCTTTAATTCCTTTGCAATCGTACCAAAAGTATTGTTACAACTTCTTGCAAAGCTATCCGTAAAGTTCAACATTCCATGATCATACACTAAGTCCGGTTGACCATTAATTTTTTTACTACAATCATACATTCGAGTGGGATCATCAAGTTCATAATCAATGGCGGCCCCAGCCACTACCGTCTTAAAAACAGATCCAATAATTTGCTCAGAAATCATCATATTTTTCAAACCATTTGATCCATCCTCAAACGGCTTTTCTTTGTTAATGATAGGTCTAGATACCATAGCAAGGACAGAGTTCGTCTCTAAGTCTAGAAGGACAACTCCCCCTTTACTAATTTGATATTGATCAACTAGATTTTCAGCCATTTCCTGAATGTCTTTGTCTATCGTTGTTTTAATATTAACTGGATAGAATGGATTGGCTGGTTCAACATACTTCACATCAATCCCGAACAGCGGTCCACCCTTTGCATCCACATGATAGATAAGCTTGGAGTTTCCATCAGGAAGCAAAAATTCATCAAAGCTTTTTTCTAAACCCGTTAACCCAATCACTGTCTGTTCTACTAAGTCTTTATCAGGATACCGCTTTTGTAGTTCGGCTGTATTTTGTCCAGTGATACCGATAAGCTGCTCAGCGGGATACTCCGTTACCGAGTACTTTCTTTCTACAGCAAACACACCAGGTATTTTCAGAGCATTAATTTGTTCCATTTGTGCATCTGTTAGTTTCAGTGGATTAGGATCACCATAGGCAAAAGGATCTTCCGCTTGTTTCACTCTATATTCAATTGATTCTACCGGAACATTTATTATGTCTGCGACTTGTTCACTATCCCACTCCATATTCTTTAAAAATGGAAAGAGAATGAGAACCGGAATCTTACGGTGAACTAGTGACTCCCCATTGCGATCAAGAAACCCGCCTCTCCCATTATCAATCACCATTTGCTGTGAGCGTTGAACGACACTTGCCTCAAGAAGATTAATGTTATGTTTGGTAAAGGTTTCTGTTGAAACGAGCTGCACTTGAATAAGCCTTCCTATTAAGAGACTAATTGCTGTTATACAAATAATTAACCATACCACTGCCCGTTTTCTCCACATAATAAAAAACACCTCGTCAAAAGTGTTGACGAGGTTTTCTTATTTCAAACCAATTTACTTAATATTTGTAATACGAACATTCATTTCTCCACCAGGCGTTTGAACTGTTACTTCATCTCCTACCTTCTTGCCCATCAAGCTTTTGGCAATTGGAGAATCGTTTGAGATTTTGCCTTCAAACGGATCTGCTTCTGCACTTCCAACGATTGAATACGTTTCCTCGTCGCCTCCAGGAAGTTCGATAAACGTAACAGAACGGCCTAAAGCGACCGCATCGGTAGCTAGCTCATCCTCTTTAATAATCTTTGCGTTTCTAATCATATTTTCAAGCGTTGTTATACGACCTTCAACAAATGCTTGTTCTTCTTTAGCTGAATCATACTCTGAGTTCTCAGATAAATCTCCAAAGCTTCGAGCAATTTTAATACGCTCTACGACTTCTTTACGTTTTACTGATTTTAAATGTTCTAATTCTTGCTCTAATTTTTCTTTACCAGCTAAAGTCATCGGGAAAACCTTTTCTGTTGCCAAAACCCTTCACTCCTTCTAGTGTCACAACCCCCAAATAGATTGTGTATTCTTCTTATGTAGATATTTCTAACGGTAAATGCATAGGAGCGCGTCCTTATGAAAAGGGCGCGCATAAAACGTCCACATGGACTTATTTTGGGAAACATTTGCATTACTGCTTTTTATTGTTTCATAAAAATGATTTTTGTTCAAGAATTGTTTGAATTTTTGTGACCATCAAATCAATTGCGACAAAATTATGGCCACCTTCAGGGATAATAATATCTGCATAGCGTTTCGTTGGTTCAATAAATTGGTTATGCATAGGCCTTACCACATTGACATACTGGTCAATGACTGAATCCATTGAGCGCTCACGTTCTTTTATATCTCTTACCAATCGTCTAATAATACGAAGGTCCGCATCTGTATCTACATATAACTTAATATCCATTAAGTTACGAAGTCTTTCATCTTCTAATATGAGGATTCCTTCTAGGATAATAACATCCTTAGGTTCAACATGGATGACATCAGTTGAGCGGGTATGAACACCGTAGTCATACACAGGCTTTTCAACCGATTCATAGCGGAGAAGACTTTCAATATGCTCAATTAGTAAATCATTGTCAAATGCTAATGGATGATCATAATTTGTCTTTAGACGCTCTTCGAAAGGTAAATGTGACTGGTCTTTATAATAAAAATCTTGCTCGAGCATTAAAATCGAATGCCCTTTAAATGACTCGTAAATCGATTTTGTTACACTTGTTTTCCCGGAGCCGGACCCACCGGCTACACCAATAACAACGGGTTTGCGTTTCATGCTAGTTTAAATCTCCTTCCGCATCATGTTGTTCGGGTAGACCGGTTTGTCTAATTTGAACTTTACAATTTGCATTGGATGTCTTGCTGTATCCAGCTCATTTCCATCCTCATCCCAAATTTTTTCAACAACAGTTGTAAAGTTCTCGATTTCAGGCCCAAAAAACTCTACTTCTTGACCAGGCTTAAAATAGTTACGTTGCTGAAGTGTTACCATTTGATTTTCGGCATCATAGTCTAACACCAATCCAGCAAAGTCAAAAGTTGTCTTTTTGCTATGATTTCCAAACATCTGCTCTTTATACCCAGGAACTCCTTCAAAGAAGGCAGGAGCCGTATCTCGGTTTGCACATTTATCAAGTTCTTCTAACCATTCTTTTTGAATGACAAAGTTTTCAGGGTCCGCACAATAAGCATCAATCACTTTACGATACACACTAACAACCGTTGCCACATAGTGAATGGACTTCATACGACCTTCGATTTTTAAGCTATCAATACCGAGCTCAATCATTTGTGGAATGGACTCAATTAACTTAAGATCCTTAGGGCTCATCGCAAACGGTGCATCCCCTTCGTTAAATTGAGCTACTTCATCTTGTTGATCAAGTGTATACAAGTCATAATCCCATCGACAAGACTGACAGCATCCACCACGGTTTGAATCTCGAGCCGTCATATGATTACTTAATGTACAACGTCCAGAATAGGCAATACACATTGCACCATGAATGAAAGTTTCAATTTCGATATCCACTTTTTCTTTCATTTCTTTAATTTCTTCCGCACTAGTTTCACGCGCAAGTACCACTCGCTCTAATCCTTCTTCCTTCCAGAATTGGACTGCTTTCCAATTGGATAAAGACTGTTGTGTACTTAAATGCACCTCAATCTCAGGCGCTAATCGACGGCATGTTTCTATAATGAGAGGATCAGCAACAATAATACCTGCAATCCCAGCCTCTTTTAAACCAAGAATATAATCTTCTAATCCATCTATATTTTCATTATGGGCAAAAATATTTGTTGTTACATAAATCTTGGCACCATATTTCTTAGCAAACTCTACTCCCTCTTTCATTTCATCAAAAGTAAAGTTTCCTGCGTTTGAACGAAGTCCGTACTCTTGCCCACCGATAAATACAGCATCTGCTCCGTATTGAACAGCAATTTTTAATTTCTCTAGATTTCCAGCAGGTGCAAGTAATTCAGGTTTTTTTACAATTACTCGCTTTCCATTCACAATCTGTGAAATTTTATCGTTTACTACGATAGACATCTTTTTTCCCTCCTTAACCTATGGTTTTATTAATAAACGGTCTCTTTAAAGAAAAATCCAGTATCTAGTGGACGATTCTTGGGCTGAATCTTTTCAACTTCCTGTAATAAGTCGTCCTTTACTTCTTCGTACTGATCAGGATCTTCGACAGATAGATCAATTGCTGTTCGATATAATTCTGTTACTTTTAGAATGTATTCTGATGTTTGTAATACACCATCAATTTTTAAAGAGTCAACTTCTGCCTCAATTAGTTCTGTTAGCTCATCAATTATACACATATCATTCGGACTCATAATATGTGTTCCGTTCGCATCCTCAAAAATCGGATATTTGTTTTCTCTTTCTTTATCATGAAGGAACATGTTCGCTTTTTGGGCGCGATTTTCAACCACTAATGCTTTACCTTGATACTCATAATAGTTCCCTAATAATGATCGTTTGGATTGAAACATGGCTGTCATCCCGTGGACCTGTACCTCAATCTCCACTTCAGCATGTTCTTTCATTTCAACAATCGCATCCATATTAATTTCTCTCGCAAGGACCGCACGCTTAGCCCCTTTTCTACCCCAATAGTTACATGTATACCAGTTCGTTGCAGTTGTTTCTGTATTCCAATGAAGCGGCATATCAGGTGCAGCCTCTTTCGCTACCATTAAAACCGCTGGATCACCGAAAATAATGGCATCCACGTTTGCTTCTTTTACAAAACTTACATAATCATATAACGCGTCAATGCTTTCATTGTGGAATATTGCATTCATTGCTACATACACTTTTTTCTGAAAAGAATGGGCAATTTCTACAGCCTTCTTTACATCTTCTCTTGAAAATTCTCCAGCCAAACGAAGACCAAAGCGTTCCTCTCCGATCACAAAAGCGTCTGCTCCAGCTTTACATAAATCTTCTATATCTTCAATCGTCCTTGGTGTGACTAATAGTTCTGGTTTTTTCATTTTCTCTTCACCTCTTTTTACTAATTGCTACTCCATCGCCAACGGGAATAATGACCGAATCGTACTCTGCATGTTCCATTAGCCATTTATTAAAATTTTTTATTTTTGTAACCATGCTTCTTACTCTTTTACTCTCAATTGTATCCTCACAGACTAGTCCTTTAAACAGGACGTTGTCTGTTATAATGATCCCTTTGTCTCCTAAATACTTTGAATAAATTTCAAAGAACTTCTTGTATTGTCCTTTGGCTGCATCTATAAAAATGGCATCAAAAGAACCAAATTTTTCTATAAGTGACTCTACTTCTAGCGCATCACCCTTGATGATCGATATTTGGTGTTCTTTGTTTGCACGTTGAATAAATTCCTCAGCAACCGTATAGCGCTCACTGTCTCTTTCAATTGTGACGATGGTCGTTTCGGGAAGAGCAGTGGCCATTCGTAAGGCAGAATAACCAATAGCTGTACCAACCTCTAGAATCTTTTTCGGTTGAGAAATTCTAAGTATTTGAAGAATCGTTTCGATTCCTGACAATTCCATAATGGGAACATGATGAGCTTTCGCGTATTGCTCCATTTCTTCTAGTAGATCTGATCTATTTAGAATGAGCTCTTCTATATAAGAATGCAGCTTCTCCGTTTCCAAGCTGCGTCACCTCTTTTGTTTAGACATGAAAAAATAGCGTTCACAGCAATTCACAGGGATTCAGCACGGCTAAATATGATCTTCTGTGGTTGACGCTATTTAAAAACACTTGAACTATTCTATCATAATAGAAGGAGAAATGCGAACATTTCTCCTTGAAGCAGATTAATTGATGTGCTCGGCCTTTTTGGCATTATGCTCTTCAAGAGTTTTCGAGAATAAAACATCACCAGATGCCGTTGCTAAAAAGTATAGGAAGTCTGTCTCAGCAGGATGTAAAACAGCTTCAATGGATACGGTACCTGCATTAGCTATTGGGCCTGGTGTTAAGCCTTGGTATTTGTAAGTATTATATGGATCATCAATTTCCAAATCCTTATACAACACCTTGTCCTTATGTTCTCCATGAGCATATAAAACAGTAGGATCTGTTTGTAACGGCATCCCTGTGTCTATACGATTATAAAAGACGCTAGCAATTTGGTCCCGCTCAAGTTTCTCAGTTGCTTCCTCTTCTACCAAGGAGGCAAATGTTAATAGTTGGTGAGCTGTATATTGCTTTTCAGCCATATCTCCTTCATACTCACTAATTACCTTTTCCGTCTGATCTAGCATGGCCATAATAATTTCTTCGATCTTTGTGTCTTCTTTATAGAAAGGATATGTTGCAGGGAACAAATAGCCTTCTAATGGGTATTTGACGTTTTCCGCGAGAATTTCCTCTGTTAATACATCAGGGTATTTATTCATAAGAGCTTGTATGAATTCACGGTCATTTAATTTGGCAAATACATCTTCTTCTTTATGATCTGTTTTTTCTGCGATGATTTTTGCAATTTCTTTAAGTTGTTTTCCTTCAGGGATGGTGATTTGAAACACCACTTCTTGCTCTACTTTACCTGTCTTTAAGCTTTCAATAATAGTTGGCAAAGTCATAGAAGGTGAAAGTTCATAGTTACCGGCCATAAACCCCGACTCGTTCTTAAACTTAACAAAATATTTGAATACACGGGCATCTTTAATAATCCCATGTTCCTCTAATATGTTTGCAATCCCAGTAACTGAAGAACCAATTGGAATTTCGACAGTCATTTCTTTTTTATTCTCTGGATCTACGGGCTTTAGTGCTGATTTAATATAAAAATATCCGCCACCAGCCGTGATTGCTACCAGCAGGAATAAAATAATAGAGATGGTAAAGACAATTTTCCTTACAACTCTTGCCTCTCCCTCCCTCTCAATCATCTTTTCACGGATTATTGCTTTTTTATTAGGGTTGTTACCTGTATTTTCTTTCTTTTGCTTCTCTTCCGTTGACAAAGTTTCCCCTCCAATT
This sequence comes from Bacillus sp. (in: firmicutes), assembly GCA_011524525.1. GTDB lineage: Bacteria > Bacillota > Bacilli > Bacillales > Cytobacillaceae > Robertmurraya_A. The sequence continues at coordinate 63,758 of WTKE01000087.1, forward strand.
CACAGGGCTCATACTTACTATTCCCTTATAACTATTCTCGAATCATTATACTATATTTTTCGACAATAGAAGTAAATTTTTGCAAAAAAAAAGGCGGATAGCACATGCTATCCGCCTTTTTTCTTTCTATTCTTCGTCTTGCTCTTCTAGAAATGTATTTAACATTTCTTCGATTAGATCCCACTCTTCGTCTGTTTCGATTGGCATTAACTCGCCATCATTATTGTCTTCGGTTGGAACGAAAGCAGACGCATGAATTTCAATTTCTTCATCATCGTTTTCATCTGCACCGATTGGATAATAAAGAACATAAGACTTACCAAATTCATCAGAATCGAATGTAAAAAGCACCTCACAAAGTTGCTCGTTACCATCCTCGTCAATTACTGTAATATTGTTTTCTCCATGTTGCATTGAAAAATCACCTCAAGTTATTTTTGACTATCTAAAAAGCCTTGTAAGATCATAGCTGCTGCCATTTTGTCGATTACTTTTTTACGTTTTTTCCTACTAACATCCGCTTCGAGTAAGACACGTTCTGCAGCAACCGTAGTTAGACGCTCGTCCCATAGGAATACAGGCAAGGAAAATCTCTTTTCTAGCTCATTGGCGTAAAATTGACTTGCTTCGCCTCTAGGTCCAATGGTTCCATTCATGTTTTTTGGCAGCCCTACTACTATTTTTCCTACTTCATACTTTTCTATTATTTGACCAATCTGGTCAAAACCAAACATTCTTTCATCTTCATTAATTTTAATTGTTTCTAATCCTTGCGCTGTCCAGCCAAATTCATCGCTGAGCGCAACGCCGACCGTTTTGCTGCCGACGTCAAGACCGAGAATTCGCATACGTTAAGAGCCCTCTCGTTGTGTTTTTAAATAGCTTTTGACAAGCTCCTCAATAATTTCATCTCGTTCAAGCTTTCGAATAATGTTACGAGCATCACGATGACGAGGAATATAAGCAGGATCTCCAGAAAGCAGGTAACCTACAATTTGATTAATCGGATGGTATCCTTTTTCTTGAAGAGCTTCATGTACTTGAAAAAGGACTTCCTTCACGTCATGTTCGATTGGCTCTTCTGGAAAATTAAACCTCATTGTTTTATCAAATGTACTCATTCTCTTGCACCTCGCTTTATCTAGTAATCGCTGGCTAACTTCCGATCTTAATAGAAGTATCTATCATCAAATCTATCCAATGGAAGAAATATTTAGTAGTCTAATCTCCTTCATTTTACACTACTTTTCTTGAATATCAAACGGATTTAACCCATTCCTCTACAAAACTTAGTGCAGAATCCAGCTTCCCAGCATCTTTTCCTCCTGCTTGAGCCATATCTGGACGTCCACCACCGCTACCTCCACAAATGGTAGCCACTTCTTTAATAATTTTCCCGGCATGATAACCTTTTTCAATTAAGTCTTTTGTCACACCGGCAATTAAGTTTACCTTTTCTTCGTTTACGCTTCCAAGTACGATTACTGCAGATCCAAGCTTTTGCTTTAAATCATCTACCATGTTTCGTAGTGCGTTCATATCAGCACCTTGAATTCGAACAGCAAGAACTTGTACACCATTAACTTCATTAACAGAATTTACTAAGTTACCTGCTTCAATATTCCCAAGTTTAGCTGTTAAAGACTCATTTTCTTTTTGAAGCTGTTTTTGTTCACTTAACAGGGCATCAATTCTAGAAGGTACATCTTTTAGGTTCGTTTTTAACTTTCCTGCAGCATCTTTTAAAATCTGGATTTGGTTATGCATTTGCTTAAATGCACCTTCCCCCGTCACCGCTTCTATACGACGAGTTCCTGCTCCAATTCCACTTTCAGATACAATTTTAAAGAGACCAATGACTGAAGTATTAGGAACATGGCAACCACCACAAAGTTCTAAACTGTAATCTCCCACTTGAACCACACGCACGATATCACCATATTTTTCACCAAATAGTGCCATAGCTCCCATCGCTTTTGCCTCTGCAATGGCTTTAAAGTCTGTTTGTACAGATAGAGATTGCCAGATTTTTTCGTTTACAATCTTCTCTATCTCTTCTAATTCCTCTGGTTTTACTTGTCCAAAATGAGAGAAGTCAAAACGAAGTCTGTCTTGCTCTACTAGAGAACCGGCCTGGTTTACATGTGTTCCAAGAACATCTTTTAATGCTTGATGTAATAAATGGGTTGCTGTATGGTTCTTAATAATTTTTCCTCTATTGTTCTCATCAACAACCGCAACTACCTGGTCATTAACTTTCAATTCACCAGATTCAATGAGTACGCGGTGAAGGTTTTGTCCGTTTGGTGCCTTCTGTACATCTTTTACCGCCGCTTTTACACCATCGCTAAATAGGGTACCAAGGTCTGCAATTTGTCCACCGCTCTCAGCATAGAATGGAGTGACATCTAGGATTAATTGAATTTCTTCTCCTTCACTTGCCTTGTCGATTTTTACACCATTTTGTACGATAGCAAGAACCTTTGATTCAACCTGCAACTGTTCGTAACCAACAAACTTACTTTCTACTTTAATCTCACCAAGTTCTCCACCTTGAACTTGCATAGAGTCAACATCTTGTCTTGCTTTACGAGCACGCTCTCGTTGAAGCTCCATTTCGCTCTCAAAACCAGCGTGGTCAATCTTCATTCCCTCTTCTTCACCATACTCCTCTGTTAGTTCGACAGGGAAACCGTATGTGTCATAAAGACGGAAAACATCTGCGCCTTGAATCGTATCGCTTGAAGCTTCCTTTTCCTTTTTGATAACCGCTGCAAGAATTTGAAGCCCCTCATTCAGAGTCTCATGGAATCTTTCTTCTTCATTCTTTATGACCTTTTGAATAAAGTCGGTCTTATTCTTTACTTCAGGGTAAAAATCAACCATGATTTCCCCTACAACAGGAACCAACTCAAACATAAATGGACGATTAATGTTAATTTGCTTAGCAAAACGTACCGCTCTACGAAGCAATCTTCTTAACACATATCCTCGTCCCTCATTGGAAGGAAGCGCACCGTCACCAATAGCAAATGCTACGGTACGAATATGGTCAGCAATCACTTTAAATGCCACATCAAACTCTTTATCATTTCCATACTTTACCCCAGAAATCTCTTCTGTTGCGCGAATAATCGGCATAAATAAATCAGTATCAAAATTAGTAGGAACATTTTGAACAACCGAAGCCATTCTTTCAAGTCCCATCCCTGTATCAATATTTTTCTTTGGTAGCGGAGTATATGTACCATCCGGATTATGATTAAATTCTGAGAAAACTAAGTTCCAAACCTCTAAATATCTGTCGTTTTCTCCACCAGGATACAACTCTGGATCACTTTCATCATTTCCATATTCAGGTCCACGATCATAGAATATTTCCGTATTTGGTCCACTCGGTCCTTCTCCGATATCCCAGAAGTTCCCCTCTAATCGAATAATTCGCTCTTCCGGCACCCCAATTTCTTTGCTCCAAATTTCAAATGCTTCGTCATCTTCTGGATGAATCGTAACGGATAGCTTTTCCTTTTCAAACCCCACCCATTTTTCATCCGTCAAAAATTCCCAAGCCCAATGAATGGCTTCAACTTTGAAATATTCTCCGATCGAGAAGTTCCCAAGCATCTCAAAAAACGTATGATGTCTTGCCGTTTTCCCAACGTTTTCAATGTCGTTCGTACGAATCGATTTTTGCGCATTTGTAATTCTAGGATTATCAGGAATAACTCGTCCATCAAAATATTTTTTTAACGTCGCAACCCCACTGTTAATCCAAAGCAAAGATGGATCATCATGAGGAACAAGTGGTGCACTTGGTTCCACTGCATGTCCTTTTTCTTTAAAAAAGTCTAAATACATTTTTCGAATTTCTGAGCCTGTAAGCTGCTTCATTTATTTTCCCTCCAACATTTTTTTCAACAAAAAAAGCCCTTCATCCCAAAACAGGGACGAGGAGCTTACTCGCGGTACCACCCTGATTATGAATGCAAAAAAAGCATTCATCTCTCAAAGACCTTTAACGCAGGTGAACGGCAGGAATTAGCTGCACTCCGGAATAGCTTTCTGTCATCCTTCGTCTAGAATTTCTTTCAGCCGGGGAAATTCCTCTCTACAGACGGACTATCACATACTTGTTCCTTCAACATGTTTTCTTTTATTTGAACATTATAGTACGAATTATACTGATATGCTTTTATATTTGTCAACGTTGTCACATCAATTGTTTATTGGATACCCCTTTTGAAAAATGTTGCTTGGCATGAAGAAGGCTCACCTTTAGAATGGCCATAATGGGCACGGCTAAAATCAATCCTAATATTCCACCTATTTCACCACCTGCCAAAAGCGCGAACATAATCACTAAAGGATGCATATGCAAGCTCTTACCAACAATAAAGGGAGATAAAATATTACCCTCTAAAAATTGAAGTAGAGCGATGATAATCACTACGAAGAGGATCATTTTTACACTAATTGTGGCTGCGATGATTACAGCTGGCACTGCACCGATTACAGGTCCAAAATATGGGATAATATTTGTTATCCCAACAATTAAACCAAGCAACAGCGGATACCGTAAGTCGATGAACCAGAAGGATAAAGCTGAAATCGTACCAATCATCACGCATACCAAAAGCTGTCCCCTAATATAGCTGCCAAGTGATTTGTCCACATCTCTTAAGAACAGAGTTCCCCCACTTCGCCACTTTTTCGGTGTAATATACCATACCGCCTTCTTGATTTTTTCATAATCTTTTAACATGTAAAAGGCGATAAACGGGATGATAGCAAAGAGCAGGGCTGAATTAATAATTCCCATCCCTAAATTAACAGCTCTTGTTAGAGCATTATCAAGCATTCTTTCAACAGCCACAATACTGCTATCTACCCTTTCTTGAAAGGCTTCCGGCCAAGTAGAGGTTTTATCCTGAATCACATGGGTCCATGCTCTGTATTGGTCTGCAAAGTTTGGTGCATTTTCAGTCAAATCACGAAGCTGGTGTATAACAGCAGGAATACCATTATATAGTGCCACACTTACAGTTCCAAAAAAAAGTGTATATATAATTAAAACAGCTAACCATCTTGGTAAATAATTTTCATGAAGTGTTTCCACGACGGGATGTAGTAAATAAGAAATAAATGCTGCGATAATAAATGGGAGCACGACGATCATAGTAATCTTAAAAATGGGCAACCAGATGGGCTGTAGTTTCAGAAACACAAATAATACAATGAATAATAAAAGCAGGAAACCAAGCCGGTAATACCATTTTAAACGAATGTCCATTGTATCCACTCCTTGTCTATAGTTTAAAGTGGAATAGCAAGAATTATACAAAAAGAAAAGCCCCTTTTTCAGGGACTTTTCTTGGTATTAAAACATTTTTGAAATTCTTCGCTGCATTTTTCTCATTCCACGCCCTGACATCATTTTGTTTTTGCGAGCGTAATTATATGCAACAACACCTGCTCCAATTGTAATTGCAGAAGTTATCATTCGATTCATTTATCTCACCTCTAATTAGATTTATGAGCTATATCGGCGTTCATCTTCTCCAAAAAGATCGTCTAATGAGCTTAATGTACCGTCTTCCTCAACTTGGTGAGTATTAATGATTCCTTTTGCTAAAGTAAGTTCAATGAAGCAGTTCCAGCAATAGTATTGGTTAATTCCAATTTTCCCGATATCTTTGCTTTGACAATTAGGGCATTTCAACATCGTAGACACCTCACGTATAGGTATATCTTAGGGCATGTACTCCTAAGATTTTTTTACGTTCACGATGATGGCGTCTTTTCCATACTGGAGGGGTTCATCCGTTTTGATGACACGCTTTCCTTCTATGATGTCTGAAAAAAAGCCATCCGAACATTCATACCCTACGATTGTGCCCAATTCTTCCATAAAATATACATCCTCAATCAAACCGAGCTGCTCTCCTTCACTAGATAACAGCATGTTACCAGATAGACCTCGACAGAATGCAATGGAAGAATTGCTGCCCCTTTTAATTGGTCTTAGCAAAGTTCGGTCTTTAATCATTACTCCATCCGAGCCAAAGGAAGTGACGTCTTGAATATCCAACAGCGCGGTCCTTTTAACAAGCATTCCTTGCTTTACTAGCAAGGATTGTACCGAGTCACTAGTTGCAGAAATGATGAGGTCATAGACTTCACCAACTTTTGATCCGCTTTCTATCTCGTACACACTAACTCCCTTTAGCAATGTAAATGTCCGCAAGATACCACCTCTTTCGAACATTACTATTGTTCACGACGAAGCAAAAAATCATAACGTGAAACGATTTCCAAATGGAATGTTATTAACCTAAAACCGAATGATAATCTTATTCGGACAATATTTTTTTCCTTTGTCCAAAAGACGCACTGATTCAGACAGTTTATCCTATAAAACCCCACGACTCTGTCCTAATAAGGGGCTGATTCAGACAGTTCATCCTAAAAAACCCTTGAGCCTGTCCTAATGAGGCACTGATTCAGACAGTCAACCCTATCAATCCCTTGACCCTGTCCTAATTACGCACTGATTCAGACAGTCAACCCTATGAATCCCCTTGACTCTGTCTTTATGAGGCACTAATTGGACAGTTAACCCTATAAATCCCCTTGACTCTGTCTTAATGAGCCACTGATTCAGACAGTCAACCCTATAAATCCCCACGACTCTGTCCGATTGAGGCGCTGATTCAGAGAGCCACTCCTAAGAGCCCTACTGCATTCAACTTCCCATGAAGCTATATGGTGTAATTCCTTCCATGCCTATCATTGGATCAACGGATAACAATTGCTCTTCCATATTTTGTGATGTAACTTTTTCATCACTGTCTTTTTCATCACCAATTGCTTTTTCCAATTTCATTCGTAAGGTGGTCAATCTTTCTTGCTCATCCGATCTTGAGATTCCGACCCTTAAAGCCTCTTCTTCTCCACAAAGGATCAGAAACTGTTTACTTCTCGTAATAGCTGTATACAAAAGATTCCTTCGTAGCATTCGATAATAGCTTCTTACCACAGGAAGGATAACAATCGGAAATTCACTCCCTTGAGACTTATGAACCGAGCAGCAATAGGAATGCGTTATTTGCTGAAGGTCTTGTCTGGTATAGGTAGCTTCCGCACCCTCGAAGGATACAACGATCATATCCTCTTTTTCCGTATTTTCTTTTGCAAAGAAAATCGAAACAATTTCACCAATATCGCCATTAAACACATTATTTTCCGGCTGATTTACAAGCTGTAACACTTTATCCCCGACACGATAAGTCACATCACCATACTTTATTTCTTTCCTTGTCCCATCAGGGTTCGGGTTAAAAATGTTTTGCATTAACGTGTTCAAGCGATCGATACCAGCAGGTCCTTTATACATCGGTGCAAGAACCTGTATATCTTTTGCTGTGTACCCTTTACTTTTCGCATTTCTGACGACCTTCTCGACTACATCCGCAATTTGGTTTGCACTACATCTAAAAAAGGAGCGGTCTTTTTGTTGCATACTTATATTGGCAGGTAAACGGCCCGATTTAATTTCATGAGCAAGTTCAATAATAGAGGATCCTTCCGCTTGTCGATAAATATCTGTGAGCCTAACAACGGAAAGAACTCCGCATTCTAGAAGATCCTTTAAGACTTGCCCTGGACCAACAGAAGGTAATTGATCCTCGTCCCCAACCAATATCACTTGTATGGATTCAGGCAGTGCTTTAAACAGCTGATTAGCAAGCCATATATCAAGCATGCTCGTCTCATCTACAATCAATATTTTCCCTTCTAACGGGTTGTCTTCATCCTTGCTAAACCCTTCAACCCCATTCCATCCCAAAAGCCTATGAATGGTAACCGCCGGAAGTCCCGTAGATTCCGTCATTCGTTTTGCTGCACGGCCAGTTGGTGCAGCTAAAATAAACGGAAAGGGCTCGTCTCCTTTATAATCATTTGGATCTAAAGAGCAGCCATGTAATTCTGCATATAGCTCAACAATCCCTTTAATAACCGTTGTTTTCCCTGTACCTGGTCCACCTGTTAAGATCAGCATCGGTGACATTAAAGCCGTCTGAATCGCATCCTTCTGAGTCGGCGCATACTGAACTCCTAATCGTTCCTCTAGATTTCCAAGGGCGAGTAAAAATTCGGAATCAGGAAACTGATTTTCATACTGTGTTTGAGAGACGATTTTTTTGACGCTTGTAACAAGTCCTTTCTCGGAGAAAAATAAGGAAGGCAAATACACCCTCATGTCTTCAACAATGATTTTCCCTTCTTCTTCAAGCTTGACTACTTCTGCTCCAATAGGTGAAAAGTCAATTTCATCACGTTTGTTTTCTTCTAATAATGTCTTAACCTTATCGAGTAATAACGATGTTTCCATGTATACGTGACCATTCTGCATACACTCAACCTCAAGCGTGTATAAGCAGGCCGCTTTTATACGGTCAGGGTGATGACCGGAAATTCCAAGTTGAAACCCAAGGTCATCAGCTCTCGTAAACCCTATACCTTGAATATCTTCAACAAGCTTATAAGGATTCGACTGAACCACTTCTACCGTCTGGTCCTTATACGCCTGATATATCCGCATAGAAATCTGAGGACCAAATCCATATTGATTTAATGCAACCATCGCCTGTTCTAACCCTTGATGCTCCATAAGGGTATCAAAAATTTCCTTTGCCTTATCCGGGGGAAGCTTCGGTATTTGATCAAGTAAGGACGGCTGTTGCATAATTTTAGAGATGGCATTCTCCCCTAAAACTTCAACGATTTTCTCAGCGGTTTTCTTTCCGACTCCTTTAAAAAGCTCACTTGATAAATAACTTACTACCCCTTGTTTCGTTTGGGGTATATCTTTTCGAAAATGCGTTGCATGAAATTGTTGACCAAATTTCGGATGGTCCTTTAACTCTCCATAAAATATGTACGTTTCCTGTTCATGAACTTTTGGAAAATAGCCAGTAATAACAGCTTCTTTGTCTTCATAATTCTCATTCGTTTCTTCCACGCGAATTCTTAGAACGGTGTACAAATTTTGTTCATTATGAAAGATTGTGACAAGATGCTTTCCTTTTATAAATCTACCTTGATCCTTAAACAAATCGAGCGTTTCTTGTCCCTCCAAAGAACTCCCCTCCTTACAAAAAATTCGCTACGAATGAAGATTACTTCTTTTCGATTAATTTCTTCCCGTAACCTGCGAGCAGATGATCCGGTTGTAATTCTAATGCTTTTTCAAACATATCAAGTGCTTTTTTTCCTTCTTCCTTAAAACCATACGCAACACCAAGATTATAAAAAGCATCCGCATGTGACGGATCTAACTCTACACATGCGTTAAATTGCTCCATCGCTTCGTCAAGTAATTCTTGGTTCGCTAGACATAATCCAAATTGAAAACGTGCTTCTGCATCATCCCCATTTAGCTCCACACTTCTTTGCAAATAAGGTAAGGCAAGCTTAGGCTGTTCTAACTGAATAAGCGTAAATCCAAGCATAAAATAATTATCACTAGAATGTAGTCCCTTTCTCATTGCCAGTTCAAACATATTTTTTGCTTCTTCAAATTGTTCATTTTCGAAGTATAGGTTTCCAGCGTTATAATAAGCTGTTGCTGCATTTTCATCGATTTCTATCGCTTTTTGAAAAAATTTGAGTGCCTTCTCGTTTTCTCCAACTGCAGATAATACGTTTCCAAAATTTATATACGAAACCGCATCATTCGGATTATCCTCAATTGCCTTCATAAACAATCCCGCAGCTTCCTCCCACTTTCCCTCCTTCATTAGTTGAATCCCTTTTTCATTTTTATCCATAGTACACGCTCCATAATTTAATGTCTTTTATTATTATAACTTCTTTTCATCTAGTTTTGTCCTTTTTATACATACGAAAACCTCGACCATATGAATCGAGGTTTCCTCCTTACCCTACATAAGTTAATTGCTTTTCGTCACGGAATACTTGGTCAATCGTTCCTCCGCCAAGGCATTCATCACCTTGATAAAAAACAACCGCTTGACCAGGTGTAATGGCCCGGATTGGCTCTGCAAATATCACCTTTACCGTCCCATCTTCTAATTTGTGAACAGTTACTTTGTTATCAGGTTGACGATAACGGAATTTAGCCGTGCACTCGAAAGTCTGCACCACTTCTTTGCCCGTAACCCAACTAACATCAACAGCAATAATTGAATCAGAATACAATTTATCATTATGAAATGCTTGTCCTACAAACAGTACATTGCGCTCAAGATCTTTACCGATGACAAACCAAGGGTCGCCCGCACCACCGATGCCTAAGCCATGTCTCTGACCAATTGTATAGTACATTAAACCGTCATGCTTTCCAACAACTTCTCCCTCAAGGGTTTCCATATTTCCTGGCTGTGCTGGCAAGTAATTGCTTAGAAATTCTTTAAAGTTACGCTCACCAATAAAGCAAATTCCCGTGCTGTCCTTTTTGGTCGCAGTTGCTAGGTTGGCTTCCTGAGCAATCTCTCTCACCTTCGATTTTTCAATATTGCCTATTGGAAACATCACTTTTTCAAGTTGGTTTTGTGAAAGCTGATTTAGGAAATACGTTTGATCCTTGTTCTCATCTATTCCACGAAGCATTTTGTATTCCCCTTCGCGGTATTCAACTCTTGCGTAATGCCCAGTTGCTAAATAGTCCGCACCTAGCTTCATAGCATGCTCTAAAAATGCTTTAAACTTAATTTCCTTGTTACACATCACATCGGGGTTTGGAGTTCTACCTGCTTTATATTCCTCTAGGAAGTAAGTAAACACCTTGTCCCAATATTGCTTTTCAAAATTCACTGCATAATACGGGATACCGATTTGATTGCAGACTCGAATAACATCTTCATAATCCTCGGTTGCCGTACAAACACCGAATTCATCGGTATCATCCCAGTTTTTCATGAAAATTCCGATCACATCATATCCTTGTTCTTTTAAGAGTAAGGCCGCTACAGATGAATCTACTCCCCCAGACATACCTACGACAACACGTATGTCCTTGTTGTCTTTTTTCACTTTCTTCACCTCATTCGCAAGGTTTTATCGTGTCAGCCTATTTACTATTTTCGCAGTAACTTCAGCTGAACGTTCGACCTGCTCTTTTGTATTATAAAGGCCAAAGCTAAATCGGATGGAGTTTCTCACTCGCTCTGATTCTTGACCAAACATTGCTACTAAAACATGAGAAGGATCAATCGAACCAGCTGTACAAGCAGAACCACTTGATACAGCCACACCTTCCATATCCAGATTCACAAGCATTGATTCGACATCTGTGCCTGGAAAGCTTAAGTTTAGTACATGTGGGAGGGAATTTTCAAGCATTCCGTTTACGGAGAATGTAATATGCTTCAATTGAAGCGATTCAAGTAGCAACTTTTTAAACTCGATAAATTGCTCAACCTTTTCTTTTCTCTCAACCGCAGCTATTTCAACCGCTTTTGCAAAACCAGCGATTGACGCTACGTTCTCTGTTCCTGCACGTCTTTTTCGTTCCTGTTCTCCCCCAAAGGATAGAGGCGTTAAAGCTGTATTTTGCTTTACAAATAGAAATCCAATCCCTTTAGGTCCATTAATTTTATGTGCTGAGACAGATAACAAGTCCACGCCAAGCTCAGTTACGTCCAAATCCATTAAACCAAAGGCTTGAACTGCATCTGTATGAAGTTTTGCTTGATGATTTTCTAATAGCAAGGAAATTTCTTTGATCGGTTGAACCGCACCCACTTCGTTATTTCCGTACATAATAGTTACAAGAATCGTGTCATCTCGTAGTGCTTTCCTAAAATCTTCGATCGAAATTTCTCCATGTTCATCTACTGGTAAGTAAGTTACTTCAAAGCCTTCTTTTTCAAGACTTTTACAAGCGTGCAAAACGGCATGATGTTCGATCATACTTGTAATAATATGGTTTCCATTCTTTCGATAAGATTTTGCGATTCCTAAAATAGCAAGATTATCACTCTCGGTGCCTCCGCTTGTAAAAATGATCTCTTCAGGTTTTGCTCCAATGCTCTTTGCAATTTTAAAACGAGATTCGTCTACTATAGATCTAGCAGACCTTCCAAAAGAATGAATACTAGATGGATTCCCAAATTGCTCTTTCATCACAACGGCCATTGTCTCGATGACATCCGTATGAACAGGAGCCGTTGCTGCATGATCCAAATATATATGATTTTGATTCAACATGTTCACCTACTTAAAAATATCCACTTGAAACTAGCTTTACCTTTTCTCCTATATGTAAAACATATAGGAATCTGTCTCACCGTCATCTGTGTGATTGGCTAAATCCTCTAGTGTTGTATTATCTAAAACACCCTTTACAGCATCACGGATTCTCAACCACAATGCACGCTTAGCAGGCTCTTCATCCTCAATCCCTTCAACGGGACTGATAGGGCCTTCTAACACTCTGATAATATCACCTGCGCTTATTTCTGTTGGTCCCTTTGCTAATATATACCCACCATATGCACCACGAATACTCTTAACAAATCCAGCGTTCCTAAGAGGAGCAATCAACTGTTCTAAATAATGCTCAGACAAATCGTTTGCTTGAGCAATGGTTTTAAGTGATGTTGGTCCTTCTCCGTGTTTTTTGGCGAGCTCGATCATAATTGTTAATCCATAGCGACCTTTTGTTGATATCTTCATAAACTAGCACCTCGATTCCTAATTTCTTCTTTTGTATGATCAGTCATTCTTTTAGCAGAGTGTAATTTACTAAGGAAATAATCCGTTAGCCTTTGGCATTGTGGCAACGCCATGCCAACAATAGGTCCAATGATAAAGCTGAATACGATGGTGCCAACAAATACTGGTCCACCGAGTTGCCAGCCAACAATCAGTACAATTATTTCTATACATGCTCGGACATAGGTAACCTTCCACCCTGTTCTATCCGTTAAAGCAATCATTAAGCTGTCTCTAGGTCCAGCACCGAAGGAAGCAGAAATATATAACCCCATTCCGTACCCATTTAATAGAAGACCTGCGGCAAACATCAAAGATTTTCCAACCCAGTCACCGGGTGTTTGAATGATCGGAAGCAGAAAATACAAATCAATAAAAATCCCAACTAATAGCATATTTAAAAACGCGCCAATTTTCGGAAATTCCTTAGAAATCATTGTTGCTAATGTTAAGATTGCTACCCCAACGAAAATTGACCATGAACCAATCGTTAGCCCAAATTGGTAATGAAGGCCGACATGAAGAACATCCCATGGTGTAGCACCAATATCAGCCTTTATTAAAAATACAATTCCAAGGGACATAATTAATAAACCTAAAATATAAATAAAAAATCTTGGACCCACTTGTCCTGTCTTATTAAAACCCATTACCAAATCAATTCCTCTAAACAAAATGGTTTCTTGTAAATCTTAACAAAATCCTGACTTATTTGATAGACATTTGACATTATAGCATAATAGTATGCAAAAAACACGAACGTATGTTACCTTTAAGTAAAACGATAAACGGAGAGATGAAGATGAACGGGAAGCCACTTGCCTTCCGAATGCGACCAAGAACGATTGATGAAATTATTGGTCAGCAGCACCTAGTCGGTGAAGGAAAGATTATTCAGCGTATGGTCAAAGCAAAACAGCTTTCGTCCATGATTCTTTATGGGCCACCTGGTGTTGGAAAAACTTCTATTGCTAGTGCGATTGCCGGTAGTACAAAATATGCCTTTCGCACCTTAAATGCGGTGACAAATAACAAAAAAGACCTCGAGGTAGTTGCTGCAGAAGCAAAAATGTCCGGAAAAGTGATTCTTTTACTTGATGAGGTTCACCGTCTAGATAAAGCCAAACAAGATTTTCTTCTTCCACATTTGGAAAATGGCGCCATTGTCTTAATTGGAGCAACGACTAGCAATCCGTTTCATGCAATTAATCCAGCGATCCGTAGTCGCTGTCAAATCTTTGAGCTAAAGCCATTAACAGCTGAGGAAATAAAAATAGCACTTCACCACGCGCTACAGGACAAAGACCGTGGATTGGGAATGTACAACGTGCATATATCGGACGAAGCAACAGAACATTTTGCAAGTGCTTCTAATGGGGATGTGAGGAGTTCTCTAAATGCACTTGAACTAGCCATAATTTCCACGGAACCTGATGAAGTAGGGATCATTACCATTACTCTTGAAATAGCAGAGGAATGCTTACAAATGAAGAGTTTCTCACATGACCGCGATGGGGATGCTCATTACGATGTTCTTTCTGCGTTTCAAAAATCAATAAGGGGCAGTGATGTAAATGCAGCACTTCATTATTTAGGTAGACTCATTGTCGCAGGTGATTTAGTAAGCATAAGTAGAAGATTAATCGTTATTGCCTATGAAGACATCGGCCTTGCCAATCCTCAGGCGGGAGCGAGAACACTAGCCGCTATCGAAACAGCTGAACGTCTAGGATTTCCTGAAGCGCGAATTCCCTTATCTAACGCTGTTATTGAGCTATGCCTTTCTCCTAAGTCTGATTCTGCCTATAAAGCGTTAGACCTTGCGATTGCTGATATTGAAGCTGGACTAAGTGGTGAAGTGCCCCTACATTTGAAGGATGCCCATTATAAAGGAGCGGCTACCCTTGGAAGAGGTATTGATTACTTATATCCTCATGATTATGAAAATGGGTGGGTTAAACAGCAGTACTTACCTGACAAAATAAAAAAGAAGGTTTATTATAAGCCGAAAAAAACCGGAAAGTTTGAGCAAGCACTTGCTACCATCTATGAAAAGCTGATGAATAAAAACCACCCGTGATAACGGGTGGTTTTCTCTGCGGCTGAAAGCCTTTGTT
>WTKE01000107.1 GCA_011524525.1 Bacillus sp. (in: firmicutes)
AGCCAACACAGACCGCTTCACTACATAACTATCAACTCTCTTATCCGGAACAGGAATTTCGGTTAATCCCGTTGGAAGATTCTCATCACACTTTTACGATTAAAATGACATGTAAAGGATAATCTTTAATCTAACTTTGGAACTATTTCTTCATCAAATCAAATTCATGATTCGTTATCCCAATAGGACATTCGATTTTTATTTTATACTTTGTTCAGTAATACACATACTATATTAGTGTAATTCATTTAGGAGTGTTCTAAATTATAGGAAAACTATTATTAACAGGTGTCGGTGGGAACTTAGGAAAAAAAGCCGCAGAGTATTTATTAATGATTGTAGAGAAAGATTTGAACATACAGATGATTTCTAAGTCGGAGAACGTCATTCGAGAGATATTTGATTGTTTGTTCAAATGGTATGAGAAAACAAGGACAGAAAGATAGTTTCTGTCCCTGTGGTTATATAAAGAATGTCTATTTATCTTCCTTTAAAAATATTCATTTCCATCTTGATCATAAAAAGTGAACATGGTTCCAAACAGGATTCTTAATATTTCTCCTACTTTCACGCCATTTTAGTTCATTTTTACATAGGAAGATTCAATATCAGTTTACAGATCGGAAAAGGGATACCTAGTTATGTATTTATGCACAAAAAATGATAAAAGTTACGCATATATTTAAAAAGTTAAGCAAGTAACTCAGATACTAGCTTCTCACACATCCCACCCCGTTTAAATTTAAACCACCTTTCTTAGGATTGTTTATTTTGCATTCGTGTCAGGTTGATGAATCCCGAAAATGTTCCCTTCCGTATCCAGGTAATATCCCTGCCACGCCATTCCGGGAAGTGCGTGTTTCGGCAAGGCCACTTTGCCGCCATTCTCCAGAATTTTTGCTTCAATGCTATCGTAATCTTCCACTCCCATGGTACAAGCAAAGCCATTCATCGCTTGGTTTGGTTCTGGCGGAGGACCTTGACGTTGCAGTAAAGCACCATTAATTCCAGGTTCACTTTCCGTGCCGGTCACTGCTCCAAAGTAAGGCATGCCTGCATACTCGCTCCAGTCTTGAAAGGTCCACCCAAATACTTCCCCATAAAACTTGGTTGCTCGATCCATGTTATCAACGTGAATTTCAAAATGAATTGGTCTTCCCATAATTTCCTCCCAATTGAACAATTGTTTTATTCTCGAATCTATTATGTTTTCTAGTTAAATAACGATACTCCTTCATTATTGTAAAAAATAGACGAATTTATTCTTGTTTGGAAACCATTCTAATCGGTATATAGGTAAATACAAACTCTCTTTTACCTGTAGTTCCTTTCGTTCCATCACAACGCAACACAAGATATGCACACCTATAAATTCAACAAAACTATCCCAAGTCCTTCCTTCGTAAGTTTTTATTGATCTTCTACCTGTGTAAAATTGTTTATTCACCATTACTCCACTATACTAAATACAGGAAATGTATAAATCTAACAATAACTATTTTAAAAGGAGATCAGATGGATGAAACTTGGCGCTTTTTCTATTAGTTTAAATGTAAAAGATATACATAAATCAAAGGAGTTCTATACTAAACTTGGATTTGAAGCATTAGGAGGCGATATTTCTCAAAATTGGCTGATTATGAAGAATGATAGCTGTATCATAGGGCTTTTCCAAGGAATGTTTGAAAAAAACATCCTTACATTTAATCCTGGATGGGATGAAAATGCACAAAATCTTGAATCCTTTACGGACGTAAGAGAACTTCAAAAGATACTTCAAGAAAAAGGAATTGATATTGTGTCTGGAGGTAATGAATCTAGTGAAGGACCGGCACACTTTACTATTGAAGATCCAGATGGGAACCCTATTCTTTTAGATCAACATCGATGATTATAAATAATTTCATGGAAACCATGTCAGTTCTCTGTAGGTTTGGGATTGACTCCAAAAAAGGAAAGGCTCAGAGTATGAAAAAACTCTGAGCTTACTAGTGTCTACTATTCGATGGTTCCTCTACTACTGGCTTTACCGTTTTCCCTGCTTCAAATATTTCTAACTCACTCTCCAACTTTGAAAGGTTGATCAAACAGGTATCTTATGCATCGGTTTTGCATTACTTTTTATTTCTTCTTTTGAATAATGATTGGCAAGAAGTGCACCGATCGATAAATTAACCATCATATTTAAGATAGGTGCAATGACCCCAAGTTCTCCGATGAATTGATAGGCCAGGATGGCAGCAAAGGCTGTGTTACATAGTCCAACTTGAAAGATGGCAGCACGTGTATCTTCTTCATTCATTAGTTTTTTGCAAATGAAATAGGTTAACACCATTGGCAGAAGTACTTGAACGAAGGTAGACACTAACACCAGTGGAATAAGTTCAAGCTCACTCGCAATGGATTGTTTGCCACTTACAACAATAATATGAACAATGAGTAATAATGCTATCGCTGACCCGAGTTTTGTTATCATTTTCGAGTTTTCAACCAGTCTTTTCGCTTTTTTTTGAAAGAAAAGTCCAGCACCAAGTGGGACAATCACGATAAGAATGAAAGATTGCAGCAAATTCAAAAATGATATCGAGAGGTTACTATCCGAAATTCCGATCATCGACAGAGGGGTTACAAATGGGCTGATGATGACATCCATTAAAGATGAGGCAATCACTAGACTCGTATTTCCACCTGCTATAAACGTATAAACAGTGGCTGCTGTTGCACTGGGTACAGCACCAGATAATATGAGTCCAGCTGCCACTTCCGGGTCATTTGAGAAGAACAAAGAAGCTAATCCAACGGAAATTAATACGGTTATGGTCCACTTTAAGATGGCAATAATGACCAATTCCGTTTTCTTTTTATTAATGGTTTTCATCCCTTCTATATTCATCGATAACCCGGTAAATAATATGACGATTCCCAAGAGGACACTCGGGACGATGGGTGGTACTTTTAAGTATACAGGTGAAAAATAGGTGCTAATTCCAGTTATAATAATTAATAGTGGTAACCTTCTTGATAGAAACTCTGTTACTTTTATCATTCAATTGCCCTCTTTCGGTTTATTAACGATTAAAAGAGAACAGTATCATGTGAAAGCCTTTTGAAAAAGATAGGCTCCGTTTTCTTTCGCCTTTAATTCTACTGTATCATTTATGGTTACTTCCTCTTTCATTCTACCCGTTAACTTTAATCCATTCTCAAGCTCAACAAGCACGACGTTAAAGGGGGCTAAATGCTGATAATCAGGAGAACTAATGTGAATGGTCGTATAGGTGTATATCCTACCTCTGCCATCCACTTCTTTTTCATAGAAGTTGTCATTTCTACAATTGGGACATAAATATTTTTTCTGAGTAAAAAGATGATTACAATTGGAGCAAGCATATGCGATAAAGTCCATTATTCACCCACCCTTTCAAGGATATGTACGGTTGAATATGACCCTGTGCCACCAAGATTCTGTGAAAGTCCTATTCTAGCACCTTCCACTTGATTGCAACTCGTTCCTCTCAGTTGATTCACTATTTGGTAAACTTGAGAAATTCCAGTTGCTCCGATTGGGTGCCCTTTCGATAACAGACCTCCACTTGTATTAATTGCCACCTTTCCCCCATGTCTTGTTCTCCCCTCTTGTATAGCCAGCCATCCTTCTAGTTTCTTTGCAAACCCTAATTCCTCGGTTGAAATGATTTCTGTCATACTAAAACAATCGTGTAATTCCACCACATCAATATCCTCAGGTCCTAGCCCAGCCTTTTCATATGCCTGATCTGCTGATAACTTTACTGCCCTAAGGGATAATAAGTCCTCAACATCTTGCATTTGGGTATGTCCCGAGGATTGAGCAGACGATCTCACCTTAATTCCAGTAGGTGTTTTTGTTAAAATAACCGCTGCTGCTCCATCTGTTGTAGGAGAACAATCAAACAAACCCAATGGAGCGGTAATCAAGCGGGCATTCATAATTTCATCTATCGTCGTCGGTTTATTAAATTGTGCTTTTGGATTCTTGACTGCATACTCTCTGTTTTTAAGTGCCACCATGGCAAGATGTTCTTTGGTCGCACCTGTTTCATAAAAATATCGATTAGCCACAGAACCGAAGTATCCAGGAAACGTTAACCCTGCGTATTTTTCACTAGAGTCATTATCCATCGCTGAATTTATGGCGTGTGTCACATTAGCTGTGGTTGTATGCTTCATTTTTTCAGCACCAGCAACTAATACGGTGTCATATTCTCCACTTTCAATCATTAAAACAGCCTGACGAAAGGCAATTCCTCCAGAAGCACATGCCCCTTCGACTTTGGCAGTTGGAATACCACCCAAGGCTAAATCGTTCGCTACAATTGCTCCTAGTATTTCTTGATTGTAAATGGATCCACCCATAAAATTACCAATATACACCGCATCTATTTTTGGATGTCCCGCTTCTTTCAGTGCTTCCACACAAGCAGTTAACAAGAGATCCTTTAATGTTGCATTTTCATGGTTTCCAAAGGCAGTCATTCCCACTCCGCTCACATAAACACTCATGGATTGACCCCCTTTTGCTCTAGTTCCCGCAGCTCACGTTTTAATATTTTTCCATAAGAGCTTTTCGGGAGTGACTTTACTAGATTAATACTTTGCGGCTTTTTAAAACTTGCCAAATGATTTTTACAAAGGGTAAGTAAGTCCACCTCATTTACTTGTTGCCCCTCATTAGGAACCACGTAAGCAGTTACCGCTTCTCCCCACTTCTCATCAGGTAACCCAATTACACATGTTTCTTTTACTCCAGGATGCATATTTAATACTTCCTCCACTTCACGAGGATAGATATTCACACCACCTGATATAATAACATCCTTCTTCCGGTCTACAAGATGAAGGAACCCTGCTTCATCAAGCCAACCAAGGTCACCTGTGTAAAGCCAACCATCCTTTAACGTGTTGTTAGTCGCTTCAGGATTATTCCAATAACCCTTCATGACAAGAGAACCTTTACATATGACTTCCCCAACACCACCTGTTTCAACATCATTTCCTTCTTCATCTATTATTTTTACATCTACAAAAGTACCGATTCTCCCACAAGATTCAAATCTTTTCCCCAGTTCATACCTAGGCATCATCGTAATGGTCATGGGTGCTTCTACCTGACCATACGTCTCGATAAACTTTGGTCCCAATTTTTCTAAAGCTAGCTGTAATTTACTCGCTGCAATCGGTGAACCTGCCATATTTATAGACTTGATGGATCTAAGCTTGTGAGCTTCAAAGGATGAATGCTGAATCATGAGATTTACCATCGTTGGGACCATGAAGATTACGGAAACCTGTTCCTTCTCGATATCATCAAGAAAATCCTCCGGTTGAAACTTATCAAAAACTACCTGTGTTAACCCATGTAACCAGGACACATGTGATAGAAAATTGCTTCCGTGTGTTAACGGTGCCACATGCCCAACGACATCATCAGCTGTTACTTCACAAACCATGCTTAGCGACAAAGCACTAGATAACATATTTCGGTGGCTTAACATAACACCTTTGGGTTTTCCAGTTGTGCCTGAGGTGTACATAATGGCAAATAAGTCATCCTCACTTACGTTAATCCCCGGATCAGTATCCGAGTGCGCACATAGCCATTGTTCATAACCTTCTCCAATATAGATGCGATTCACATCCGTGACAATCGAATCGATGAGTTCACGTTCTCCAATTAACAATTGAAGTCCTGATTGCTCAATCATGTACTCATGCTCTTTTGGATGTAGACGGTAATTCAGTGGTACCTTCACAAAGCCGCCAAAAGCTGCTGCTAAATCTAATTCAATATGCTCATGTCGATTCGACATCAGTATACCAACTCGGTCCCCTTTTGTTAAACCTGCTGCCATCAGTGCGTTGGCTATTGAAAAAGCTCTCTTTCCAAGTTCATCATACGTAAATTGAATATCTTTAAACTTCACAGCAACTTTTTCAGAATGACTTTGTATCGCCTTTCTAGCTTGACTGCCGATTGTTTCCATCTTACTGAACACCTCCGTCTCGAAATTGGAAAACGGGAAGTCCCCAGACCTGATCATTTTGCCGCTGGAGAACCATTTTATTTGAAAAATGAACAATAAATTCAACGGTAATAGCAGTTGGATTTTTCCCCTTTAAAAAATGTCCACCGGAAATTTCTCCTTTATGATTCACATACGTTCCATGGAAGTGCAGATCTAGTTCACCATCGAAATCACGGCCAATAAATCCAGTTCCCGATAACAGCTCAACTGGATAATCCCAGAGTATTGGCTTTGTGTAGTTTAATTTACCGTCATCAATAGACAATTGTACTAGAGTAACATTTTTTAATGATCCAATGCAGCTGACACTACCTGCTGTAATACCATGTTCCTTACAGGCGGAAAGGATTCCTTCTAATAAATCTACCTCACTAGTTAGCCTGCCCATAAGAATACCCTTTTCTTGGTCAACGGTTGACTGTACGGATTTGTAAAGGATGTTATCCTTCTTATCCAATACTGCCACCACCACACACCTTTAGCACTTGACCTGTTGTATAACCAGCACCTGGTGAAGAAAAATACAGAACGGCCTCAGCGATATCTTCAGGTAGCCCCATTCGTTTAATCACCTGGTTTTCCAATGAGTAGTTAACTCCTGCCGTAATTCCTGTTTCTGTTGCCCCAGGAGCTACAGAGTTACAGGTAATTCCGAGATCACCCACTTCTTTTGCCACCCATTTTGTTAAAGCAATCACTCCACCTTTTGATGCAGCGTATGCAGGGCCAGAACGTCCCTTTTTCGAATCCGGTGAAAACGATGATGTATGCCCGCCATTCATTCCAGAGATAGAACTTATGTTAACTATACGGCCATATTGTTGCTGTTTCATATATGGGTAGATCACTGCCTGCATAAAGAAAAATGTAGCTTTTAAGTTTGTGCTAAGATCCCGATCCCAGTCTTCCTCCGTAATCTCTTCTAGATCAAGTCTGGCACATGTTCCTGCATTATTTACAAGAATATGAATCTCTTTAAACTTATCGGCCGTTTCGTTCACTACCTCTTTTACAAACGTGGCATTCCTGATATCCCCAGCCTTTTGAAGCACTTCCACACCTTTGTTTAGTTCATGAATCTTTCTTTCCGTATCATTACAATCCAATAGATCAACCAAAACAACATGTGCACCATAACTAGCCAACTTGATGGCGGAAGCAGCTCCTATACCGCCTGCCGCTCCTGTTATAATAGCTACTTGATTTTGTAAGTTCATATTATATACCTCCTTTTTATTTCACACCTAATAAATCCGGTAAAAATGTTGATACAGCAGGAATATACGTAATAATTAACAACACGATGATGGATGCAATTAAAAACGGAACAGATGCTTTTGAAAGTTTACTTAAGGATGTATTTGAAATCCCACAAGCCACATACAAATTGATACCAACTGGAGGGGTAAATAACCCAATCGCTAGATTAACTGTCATAAATAATCCAAAAACAGTTGGATCTACACCAAGGAATAACATAATAGGAAGTAAAATTGGCACGAAAATATAAAAAGCAGAGATGGCATCGATAAATGCGCCTGCAATTAACAATAGAATATTTAAAATTAATAGAATGGCATATTTATTGTCCGTCATTCCTAACAAAAGGTCAGACGCCTGTCTCGCGACTTGCTCAGTCGTGATAATGTAGGCAAAAACGGAGGCTGCACTCACAATAAACATAACCACTGCTGTTTGAATGGATGCATCAACCATGATTCGATAGAGTTTTTTTAGAGAGAGCTCTTTATAAATGAAAAAGCCTACTATTAAACCATAAACCACAGATACAACCGCTGCTTCAGTAGGTGTAAACACTCCTCCATAAATTCCACCTAAAATAATCACCGGAATGAGAAGACCCCAAAACGTATCCGCAAATGCGTGCCATACTTCCCGAGGAGTAGCTTTTTCACGAGTTGCTGAAACTTCAAGTTCTACTTGATTGCTTGATAGAAATTTCTTTTTATCATCTCTCTTTCGAACGTACAAAGCAGCGAGAATAAAGCCGATACCCATTAATATCCCAGGTATAACACCAGCAATAAATAGCCTTGCAATGGACACAGGAATTTGATCACCAGCAACAACTGCAAAAACGATTAATGCAATACTTGGTGGAATAACAATTCCCATTGATCCCGACGTAGCGACTAATGCACCAGCGGTTTCCTTTTGATAACCATTTTTAACAAGTGCTGGGACTAAAATTCCTCCAATTGCCGCTACGGTTGCTGGTCCTGATCCAGAGATAGCAGCAAAGAAAATAGCCGTTAAAACGGTCACAAATACAATTCCACTTTTCTTATGTCCGAGACATACGTCTGCTAAATGAATAAGTCTTTTTGAGATTCCTGCATGTTCCATGATCACTCCGGCCAAAATAAAAAACGGAATGGCAAGCAAGGTAAATTTACCTACACTTGTATACATAATGTCTGCTACAAATTCGAGGCCAAGCAACCCATTAGATACTAGCAATGCGGTTATCGATGAAACCGCTAAGGACACGGCAATCGGCACTCGCATAAAGATCAAAATGAAAAACAGACCAAACAAAATAAGTGCGATCATACTCGTTCGCCCCCTTCCATTGAGAGACTCTTAAATTCCTTTATAAAGCTCTCAATGACACGGAAGATGCAGAAACAACAACCGATTGGAAATGCTAATGTAAATACCCATTGAGGCCACCCCATGGCTGGAGTTGTTTGGTTCAACATTAATTGAAACTGAACCATTTTCACTCCATAATAAGTTAGAAGAACGAACAAAGCACATGTGATCAAGCTTGAGAATACACATAAAAACTTTTTCCCAGAATCATTTGCCTTATCATATATAAGGGTAAAACCGAGATGCGCATGATTGCGCACCCCAACTGAAGTTCCAAGAAACGTTAGTAAAACAAACAAATTAATCGTTACCTCTTCTGTAAAAGCCAATGAATAGTTGAGAAAGTACCTTGATATAACATTGGCAAATGCAATGATACACATGACTGAAAAAGTAAAAACTAAGATGTTTTCTTCCATTCGGGTTAGAACCTTAGACATACATTCACATCCTTTCTTTATTTAGAAAGAAACGCGTTAAGCAAATCTTCTCCCCAAACACTTTCATATTTTTCATAGATTGGTTGAACCGCTTCACTAAAGTCCTTCAAATCAGCTTCTGAAGGGTAATAAAATTGCATTCCTGCTGCTTCTAATTCTTCAATTTGTTTTGCTTCTTTCTCACGTGCAAGTTCGACTTGGTATGCTGCAGCTTCTGCCCCAAGTTTTTTAATAAGCTCCTGATCTTCTTGACTCATTGATTCTAAGGTTTTCTTATTAATTCCAAGAACAAGTGGATCATAAGAATAGTTCCACATGGTGATATAGTCTTGAACTTCATTTAACTTAGCAGAGTGTATCACGTCAATTGGGTTTTCTTGTCCATCAATGGTACCTTGTTGAAGAGAGGTAAATACTTCAGAAAATGTCATGGCAGTTGGATTTGCACCTAGTTGAGTCCAAAGGTCTGTGTACATGGTGATCCCAGGAATACGTACTTTTAACCCTTTTAATTCATCAGAAGTTTTCACTTCAACTTTACTGTTCGTTAACTGACGGAAGCCGTTCTGACCGAATCCAAGCGTTTCAATTCCTTTTTCACGAAGGATTTCCTTAATTGCTTCTCCAGGCTCACCATTAAAAGCAGTATCTACTTCATTTAAATCCTTAAATAAGAACGGAGCACTTACAACACCTAATCTTTCATCAAGAATGGAATAAATGATCGTGGAGTGGAAACTCAAATCTGTTGAACCTTTTACTAGTAATTCAACCCCTTTACCAGAATCTCCACCAGAAAGCTGTTCATTTGGATAAACCTCCATTTTAATACGTCCATCCGTTTGCTCCTCTAGGTCCGCAGCCAGCTTTTTCGCTGCTTCAAACCAAGTAGAAGACTCCCCTACAGTTACAGACATTTTCAGGTTATACTCCTTATCCTTAGCTGCATTTCCTCCTGTTGCTGCTTGACCACAAGCTGATAATACCAACGACAGAACTAAGATCATCGTGAGAAATAATGATCGTTTTTTCAATGTAAATCCCCCTTTAATTTTTTCTATTATTCAGACATCTCGAAAGAGACATAATCTGATAAAAAATCTACTATGTGCATGGACTCCATCTGAGGTGATAAACCTGCGCGCTCAATTCCTAGTTTCATTTGCAGTAGACAGCCTGGATTGGATGTAATCACCACGGCTGCTTTTGTGTCTTTCACTTTTACCATTTTGTCATCGAGAATCTTCATGGACATCTCACTTTGAAGCAGATTGTATATTCCTGCTGATCCACAACATTGGTCCGCTCCATCGAGTTCAACAAAGTATGCGTTTTCAATTGACTTTAGTAAATTACGTGGTTCCGAGATGACTTTTGTTACATTTCGCAAATGACAGGAGTCTTGATATGTAATGACTACCGGTACTTTGGCTTTTAATTTAAAGTTGTTAAACTCCAGCTTTGCCAAAATAGTTGAGATGTCTGTGACCTTTTGCTGAAACACTTTTGCTCTACTTTGCCAGTCAGCATCTTGTTCCAATAAATAAGGATAATCGTGTAAAAAGGCTCCACAGCCTCCCGCATTATTAACAACAAAATCTACTGACAAGGATTCAAACGCCTCGATATTTCGTTTGGCTAGTGTAATGCTACTCTTTTTTTCACCACTATGAGCATGCAATGCACCACAGCAGGCTTGATCTTTTGGTATATATACATCACAACCAGCATGTTGCAACAATTTAATTGTAGAGTTGTTGGTTTCGGTAAACATCGTATCCATCAAACAACCAGTAAAAAATGCAACCGTTGCTTTTGTTTTTCCAATGGCTGAAAAGTACCTTCCTCTTTCTTTTAGATCCTTTGAGTTCGGAATATTTGGGAGTATCTTTTCCATTCCTCTCATTGTCTCAGGAAATAAATTTAAGAAGCCCACTTTTCTTGTGATTTTTTGTATACCTGTACGTTGATAATAGTGTAAAAGGTTCGTAGTTCGGCTTAACTTCTTCTGATCTTGAAACAAATGATTGAATGCAACATTTCGGATGGTCTTTTCAATTACACCCGTTTTCTTTGCCTCTTTTACCACTTCTCTTGCACTTTCTAACATGTGACCATATTGAACCCCTGCAGGACAGGCAGGCTCGCAGGCTCTACATCCAAGGCATATGTTGAGAGAATGCTCAACATCATCCTCCCATGGAATCAGACCATCGCGAACGGCCTTCATAAGAGCTATTCTACCTCTGGGTGAATGTGTTTCATCATAATTGGTATGCACATATGTAGGACAAGCGGGTAAACAAAACCCGCAGCGCATACAATCTAGCAAGTTCTCCTCTTGTATGGCGTCTTTAAACCCTTGCCTGATCTTTTGCTGTGTGACTGTTTGTGTCACTCTCTACCACCACACGTTTCTTTGTACTTTTTGCAAATATCTTACCCGGATTGAAAAGATGGTATGGATCAATGCTGTCTTTTATTTTTTTCATGACCTCGATACCTTCTCTCCCAAGCTTCCATTCAAGATAAGGTGCTTTCATTTCTCCTACACCATGTTCACCGGTAATGGTTCCCCCAAGCTCTATTGAAACCTGAAAAATTTCTGCAAACGCCTTTTCAACCCGTTCCATCTCATCCTGATTTCTTGCATCAGTTAAACAGGTAGGATGTAAATTCCCATCTCCAGCATGGCCAAAGGTACAAATTTTCACATTATATTTGGATGCGATTTTCCCTATTGCCCTTACCATTTCTGCGATTTTTGATCGGGGAACAGTGGCATCCTCTAATATGGTAGTTGGTGATTTTCTTGCTAGTGCAGAAAGGGCAGCTCGTCTGGCCGTTCTCAGATCTTCGGCTTCTTCTTGATTGCTTGCCAGGATGACACTCCTTGCCCTATTTTGTTGACAAATTTCCTCTATTTGCTTCATTTCTTGTTTGACAATGGCCTCGGGACCATCTTGTTCTATAAGTAAGATCGCCTCGACGTCTGTTGGAAGTCCGATCTTAGCAAAGTCCTCAACAACTTCAATCGTCGCTTGATCCATGAATTCTAGTGTTGTTGGAATAATCTTTGAGGCAATAATATGAGAAACGGTTTCAGCTGCGTGTTCTAGGGAATCATAGTAAGCAATCATGGTTTCCTTATACTCCGGAAGAGGAACCAATGATAGGGTAGCTTCGGTAACGATACCAAGTGTTCCTTCCGATCCCACAAAAAGGCTGGTCAAGTCGTAACCGGCAACATCCTTAGCCAGTTTCCCTCCAGTTCTCATCACATCACCATTAGGAAGGACGACCTCGAGCCCAGAAACATAGTCTCGAGTTACACCATATTTTAGCCCCCGAAGGCCACCTGAGTTTTCATTGATGTTTCCGCCGATAGTAGATATTTTCATAGAGCTTGGGTCTGGTGGATAAAAAAGTCCAAACTTCTCAACATACTCTATTAAATCTTTCGTAATCACTCCTGGCTGAACCGTTAAAGTCAAATTTTCTTCGTCTAATTCTATTATTTGGTTCATGTTTTTAAATAAAAGAACAATTCCCCCAGAGGTTGGGACAGTTCCTGCAGCAAGATTGGTTCCGGAGCCTCTCGGGACAATCGGAATTTTTTGCGAGTTACATAGTCGAACAATTTCAACTACCTCTTTTGTATTTCTCGGAGATACAACAGCTTCAGGCATGGATTGGTACATAGCTGTTGCATCATAGGAATATGCTAATCGCTGCGCTAATGATATTTGAACATTCTCTTCTCCTACAATTCTCTTAATTAGAGAAAAGACCTTTGAAGAAAGTTTAATAGCCTTCACCTCATTCCTATTTAAATGTAAGTGCTTACAAATAGTATAAGATAGATGAATAATGAGAATCTATGTGTAAAAACACAAAAAAACAGCCTAATTATATGAATTTTTTGTATATTCAAACAAAAACCGATAGGCTAAATATAACATAACGAGG
>WTKE01000004.1 GCA_011524525.1 Bacillus sp. (in: firmicutes)
GAAGACGGTGGAGAAAACTCCATCGTCTTTTCTATTTCTTATTTAAATAAAAGAACCTTACCAACTGTTCCATCCGAGCTTTGGCCAATTACTCGAACTTTTAAACCGTATTGAGGTACGTTACGTCCGGCATCAACTAAGCCTTTGTTTGAATAATCTGCACTGTCATCAAATAATGGAGAGCGTTGAGTAAAATTATCTTTCATTGTGATTCCTAGAGTACTAGTGTAATCTAAGAGCATTTTATCTGTTTTATTAACATTGAAGGCAGCATCGTGAATTTGGTAGCGAGTAGAACCAACTGCACCGTCACTCCAGTAGTTTGTGTGCTGATCCGCATCAACGACACCAACAAAGCCATCACCAGGGTGAATTCCTGTCCAGTTAGAATCGAACTTTTTATCAACATACCAAACAACTAATCCTTGATCATAACTCATTAAGCTAGCACCACGACGAATATTAGCTAACCCTTCGTCAACGCCATTGTGGCTACGCCATTCAAGTAGGTAGTAATGCTCGGAAGTTACTACTCCATTTGATTTTGAGAAGCCGTCAGATATGAAGGGGGATTCTCCCTCTGCATCGTCAAATACTACTTGTTCTTCGTTAACACTTACTGCTACATCGTCTACATATAGACCTGGAAGCACTGCAGCTACATCAGTCCAGTAGTTGATAGAAAGTTCAACTTCTTCACCGATAAACGCGGATAAGTCGAATTCAGCATCAACCCATTGACCATTAGAAGAGCCTGTGATTCCATGCCCAGGGTTTTGTTCATGTGGATCAGTTTCTGTAGTAAGGTTTCCTGGAATTGCCTCACCATTAACCTGAACGGAAGCATAATCCCAATCCGCTTCAATGTCGTACCAAGTTTTAAATGTCAACTTAGCAGATGTTGCATTTGTTAAATCAAGAGTGGTTGAAAGAGAGTTATTTAAATTATTTGCACTACCTGAGAAATACATGGATTCCCCACTGTAAGGAGAAGTAATGACGGTTTCTTTGTCAGGAAGTGTTACTTTTAACACATCGTTATTCGTACCTTTTGTAGCTGCTTCATCTAAAAGGACTTCAACACCTGACTTAGATACATCTGAAATGTCAATTTCAGTACCTGTTTGCCAGTTGCCACCTGCAGAGGCTTGTAGCATTTCTTTCATATATGGGCTAAAGCCGGTTGGCATCGAACCAGGAAGGTCACCTGCCCAGCTGCCGCTTGCCATAATTGACCAGTAGGCAACAGCCTCTCCAGCTCCAGTATATTGAGTGTCATACTCATCTGGAAGACCTAAATCGTGGCCGAATTCGTGAGCCATGACTCCGACAGCGCCATCTTCAGGCTCAACTGTGTAGTCGTAAGCAGCCATTGTTCCGCCCCAGTAAGGGACAGTCGCTTCTGTTCCAGCAATCGGGTAAACTCCACCTAGGTTCCAACGATGTGACCAAATGGCGTCTCCACCGATTTTTCCACCTCCAGCTTCTTCACCAACACCCGAGTGAATCACCATTAGATGGTCAACCAGTCCGTCTGGCTCAAGGAAATCTCCATCCTCATCAAGGTCGTAGCGATCCCATTCGTCATATTCTTCAAGATTTACATTTGGATCTGCCGCCGCAGCATTAAGTGCTTCAGCAATTAAGTTTCGAGGTTTTGCGTCGCTACCATCTGGAGTAGGGACGTTTCCGCCGTAAAATGCAGCTGGATTTTTAGCTTTGTACCATCCAGCAACCGTACCTTCGACAGAGTAGCTGCCACCAGATTGTTGTTCATAATATTGTTTCATAGATACATAGGTCTTGCCATCTGGTCCTTTCCAGCCACCTGTTCCAAAAAGCATGTCCTGATAGTGAGCCTGAGAGTATGCCTCTTCACCCTCGTAGTACATATCAGTCTCTTCTGGGGTAAGTGTATTGTGAGGGAGGTCAGGATATTCCATTAGCACAACGAGTACTTTATCTGTTCTCGTGCCCCCGTCCCATGCTTCTTCTTGAACCGAGTCAATGGATTGCTTCTTTGTTTGACCAAGCTTGTTTCCTTTTCCGTTTGTTAAGCTAGAATTTGCCATTTCTTTTTGAAGAGCGGAGCGAACATCTTCTTCCTCTTCATGGAGCTCACCAGCTTCTTTTTCAGCTGATGTTGCTTTGTTTTGTAGGAATTTGTTTAAAGCTTTTTCTGCCTCTGCTGGGCTTGCATTTTTTGCAATTTTGCCAGAAGCTTTTAGCATTTTGATTAACCGTTCGTCATTAGCAATTCCGAGGTCAAATGGGGAACCACTTGCATGTGAGTGGGAAGCGTGTGAATCACTTGCTGATTCTGCTGCTATTTTTGAACTAGTTGGTAGAGTGGTAGAAAGCATCCCTACACTTAGAGCCAAAGCAGCGGCTGTGGATATAACTTTTGAGATTTTCAAATTTTTCCCTCCATCCTGTGGTCTATGTTACTAGTTGAAAAGGTATGTAGAATTTCAATTATTTAGTAACACGATTGATTCAAATATATC
>WTKE01000022.1 GCA_011524525.1 Bacillus sp. (in: firmicutes)
CCGTATACCGATCGGTACGTACGGTGGTGTGAGAGGTCGGGGGTTAATCACCCCCTCCTACTCGATTTGAAAGACCAGGAGGGTCAGAAATGGAAGGGATTTTGCCATTATTTAAGCCTAAAGGAATGACATCCCACGATTGTGTCTTTAAGCTTAGAAAAATACTGCGGATGAAGCGGATAGGACATACAGGTACACTTGATCCTGAGGTGGATGGAGTCTTACCCATTTGCCTTGGACGAGCAACAAAGGTTGCTGAATACATAACAGATGCTGGAAAAGTATACGAGGGTGAAGTAACGCTTGGTTTTGCTACAACAACCGAGGATGCAACTGGTGAAGTGGTTGATAGGAAAGTTATTGAAACGATAATTACTCGCGAGCAGGTAAAAGCTGTGTTATTAGAACTGACAGGTGAGATTTCTCAAACCCCACCTATGTACTCAGCAGTCAAGGTAAATGGAAAACGTTTGTATGAGTATGCAAGAAAAGGAATAGAAGTGGAACGCCCTACAAGACAGGTGACAATCTATGAGATTGAGCTTCTTGATGACCGTGAAGTGTTTGAAGGAGAAACGATTTCTTTTCGATTTCGAGTTGCTTGTAGCAAGGGGACATATATTAGAACGCTAGCCGTTATGATCGGAGAACGACTAGGTTACCCTGCCCATATGTCTGACTTAAGACGCACAGAGTCAGCGTCATTTTCTCTCGAAGACTGTAAGACACTTTCAGATGTAGAGGAAATGGTAAATAACGGAACGATATTAAATGCTTTATATCCCATTGAAAGAGCGCTTATTCATTTGCCGAAATATCAAATAAGTGATAAATTAGTTGAGAAAGTGAAAAATGGAGCTGTTCTCGAGATACCTGAAATACTACAAGATATTAAACAACCCATCGTTCTTGAAACGATGGATCATAAGGCGATAGCTATATACATGCACCATCCTCATAAGCCTAATCTAATGAAACCAACAAAGGTACTACATATAGAGAATTAGGTTGGTAAAGAAAGGGAGAAAGCTTGTGGAAGTTATAAATATTACACATCCTCATCAATTCTCAAAGGAAATGTTTCAACCAATGGTCGTTGCTCTTGGTTATTTTGATGGGGTACATTTAGGACATAAGAAAGTGATTGATACAGCTTCAAAAATAGCCAAGGAAACGGGAATGAAAAGTGCGGTAATGACATTTACTCCGCATCCATCAGTTGTACTTAAAAAGGTGGAAAAGGTTGAGTATATTACCCCGTTAGAAGAAAAGATTAAAATTATTTCTGAACATCATGTTGACTACTTATTCGTTGTCAACTTTACAAGTGAATTTGCTAACCTACTGCCACAGGAGTTTGTCGATCAATATTTAATTGAACTAGGTGCTGATCACGTTGTCGCTGGCTTTGATTATTCTTACGGAAAGCTTGGTAAAGGGACGATGGAAACTCTACCGTTTCATTCAAGACAAGCATTTTCCTTCACGGTTGTTCCTAAGCTCGAAAGCCATGATGAAAAAATTAGTTCAACTTTAATCAGAAATAAAATAAAAAATGGTCAACTTGATACTCTTCCGATGTTACTCGGCCGTTACTATACGACAACAGGAATAGTTGTTCACGGTGACAAAAGAGGAAGAACGATTGGATTTCCGACAGCAAATATTGACTTAAATGAGGAATATATTTTGCCGCCACTAGGTGTTCACGCCGTACGAATGTTTGTAAATGGAAAATGGCACGAAGGTGTGTGTAACATTGGGTTTAAACCGACTTTTAATAAGGAAAAATCAGATAAACCAAGTGTCGAAGTCCATATTTTTAACTTTGATGATCAAATATATGGAGAGTATGTAACGATAGAATGGCATAAATACCTTCGTTCGGAACAGAAATTTACTGGAATTGATGAACTTGTGGCACAAATCGAGCGAGATAAACAAAATTCACTGCTTTACTTTGAAAATTCAAAGTCTAAGCCTTGCAATTTGTCATAAAAAAGTGTATTCTAAGAAACGTACGAAATGAACCGTTGCTTGGCTAGTCGAGTCACCGACGCTGGCTCAGTAACAGGGGATTTTGAAATTATAGGAGGTGAAACGGATGGCAATCACTAAAGAACGTAAAAATGAACTTATTAATGAGTACAAAACTCATGAAAGCGACACTGGATCTCCAGAAGTTCAAATCGCTGTCCTTACTGAGGAAATCAACAACTTAAATGAACACTTACGTACTCATAAGAAGGACCACCACTCACGTCGCGGTCTTTTAAAAATGGTAGGTAGACGTCGTAACTTATTAACATACCTTCGTAACAAGGATGTTACTCGTTACC
Source organism: Bacillus sp. (in: firmicutes) (assembly GCA_011524525.1). Lineage (GTDB taxonomy): Bacteria > Bacillota > Bacilli > Bacillales > Cytobacillaceae > Robertmurraya_A. Next base: position 2,340 of record WTKE01000022.1, read on the forward strand.
GTGAATTAATCACGAAGCTTGGCTTACGTCGCTAATCTTTAAAGCGGGATTCTTTCCCGCTTTTTTGTTAGCAATAAATTTCTATTAATAAGGTTTTTAAGGATTCATAATTATGTACATACTATAGAATCTGTCTCTTATA
>WTKE01000019.1 GCA_011524525.1 Bacillus sp. (in: firmicutes)
CTTTTATGCATTATAATTCAAAAGGTAGTTGGAATTATACATTAGAAGTTTTTGTTATTTTAAAAATTCGGAAAATTACGCTTGAATATGAAGTATTTTCTGCTTTAAAATGGAAAAAGGAAGTTTTTCCTTCACCAAATCCAAGAAGGTGACGAGATGAGTATGGAACAAAAGACGGTAACACAAATGATTAAAGGTAACTTTTCGGCATTATCTTCAGGTCAAAAGAAAGTAGCAGAGTTTTTGCTAGAGCACTTGGATGAAGGTTCGCTGCTTACTGCTTTCCAAATTGGGCGAAAAGTGGGCGTTAGTGAAACAACCGTGATTCGCTTAGCGTATGCATTAGGCTTTAGTGGCTACTCAGAAATGCAGGAAACGATTCGAAGAGAATGGCTAACACATGTACAACCAGGAAAAAGTGAAGGAAAGCCTTCAAGTAAAGATGGCTTTGAAGAAAATCAGTTGTTTCATCAAATCATCGAGAAAGAGAGCCAGGTTCTTAATCAATTGCTTAACCAGTTAGAAATAGAACAAATATGGCAAGTGGTGGATGTGCTTCACCAATCAAAGCGAATTTTTATCGCTGGCTTTGGTAGCTCCTATGCTGCAGCCTATTGGTTGTATTACGCACTAAAACAGATGAGAGAAAATGTGTTTCTTTCTAACCCAAGTGGCTTTTTACCTGAAGAAATATGTGAACTTGATGAGCAATCAACCGTTATTATGTTTTCCTATCCTCGTTACCGAAGAGAATCACTTAAGCTAGCAAACTATACAAACAATCAAAAAGCAACCCTCATAGCGATTACAGATCGGCAGCTTTCGCCTATTGGCCAGCTCGCTCAATTGACATTAACAACAGAGGAGCATTTGGAATCGAGTCATCATTCGATTGCTTCGGTGATTGGTTTGCTTGAAGTGATTATCTCTGGAATGAACAAAAGGGACAATGAAAACAGCCATGTCCGTCAGAAGAAATTAGAGCAGTTATATTCTGAGCAAAATATTTTTTTAGAATGAAAAAATCATTACTTAAGAGGAGGTTTATCCTATATGTCAAATGCGTCAAATGCTAGAACAGCAAGAGAGGAAGCTTCAACGAGATCATTCTCTCTTAAAGATTATTTGAAATTTATCTTACCATCCTTAATCGGTATTTTGCTATTTATTGTTCCTATTTCAAATGGTGAAGGAATAACGATTCCAGTTGCTTTTTTTGCCAGCCAATTAAATAACCTTTTTGTTGATCAAATCCCGGCCTTTGCAACCGGTGTCATTATCCTATCTGTTTTGGGTTCACTTATTGCAGTAATTGCCAAGCCAAAATTTATGATTGAAAATACCTTTTTAAATAAACTGTTTAATGTGAGCAAATTTTGGTTGATTGCACGAGTATTAGGGGCAATTTTTACAGTGATCGCACTTACGAAAGTAGGACCAGAATTTATTTCCTCTGAAAATACTGGAGGGATGTTGCTATTTAGCCTACTTCCCATTTTATTAACCACTTTTTTACTTGCCGGATTTTTATTGCCACTTCTTTTGAACTTTGGATTGTTAGAGTTTTTTGGAGCATTAACTATGAAGGTTATGCGACCAATTTTTAAACTGCCTGGACGATCTTCTCTTGACTGCCTTGCATCTTGGGTAGGGGACGGGACAATTGGTGTACTGCTAACAACGAAGCAATATGAGGAAGGCTATTATACAAAAAGAGAAGCAGCGGTGATTGCCACAACCTTCTCCGTTGTCTCTATTACTTTTACGATTGTAGTCATTCAGTACTTAAACCTTGATAAATACTTTCTACATTATTATGCTACGATCGTTATTGCTGGATTAGCGGCAGCTGTAATTATGCCACGTATTCCACCGCTTTCTAGAAAATCTGACACAGGCTATGAGCATGCTACCTTAGTAAAGGAAACGAGTATTCCTGTTGGTACATCGTACGCAAAATGGGGATTAGCACAAGCAGTTAGTAAAGCAAAGACAAATACAGGTGTAAAGGCAACATTAAAAGAAGGACTTCAAAATGTACTTGATATGTGGATGGGTGTACTACCAATCGTTATGGCTATTGGAGTCACTGCTTTAGTTATTGCAGAGTTTACTCCAGTTTTCACCATACTAGGAAAACCTATTGAGCCAATCTTAATGCTCATGCAAATACCAGAAGCAGGCCAGGCTGCTCAAACGATGGTTGTTGGATTTGCGGACATGTTCTTACCAGCCATTATTGGAAGTGGAATTGAAAGTGAATTAACTCGTTTTGTCATTGCATGTGTATCCGTTACACAACTGATTTACCTTTCTGAGATGGGCGGGTTACTACTAGGATCGAAGCTTCCGGTTAGCTTCAAAGACTTAGTATTAATCTTTTTAATTCGTACAGCTATTACATTACCGATTGTTGCTATTGCAGCACATATTATCTTTTAACTAGAGAGGTTCTGACATCAATGATTCTTTTGGATAACTTTATAGATACAGAGCGGAAACAAATTTTGAATACGTATAAAGAACTTCATGAGCTTGCAGAGCCAAGCTGGAAGGAAGAAAAAACCTCTCTGTATGTAAGGGAAAAGCTAGAAAGGGCTGGATTTGATGTCCAAACCTTTCAGGGCCATTATGGGTTGATTGCTGAAATTAAGGGTGAAAGTAACGAGGTAATCGCCATTCGTGCTGACATGGATGCTCTCTTGCAAGAGATAGATGGTGTTGTACAAGCGAATCATTCATGCGGTCATGATGGCCATAGTACAATGGTGTTATTCACAGCACTTGCACTTGCTAAAATAAAACATTATCATACCCTTCGCTTTATTTTTCAGCCAGCAGAGGAAAAGGCAGAGGGTGCGCTAAAAATGATTGAAGAAGGCGCGCTAGACCATGTTAAGTTTCTTTGCGGAATTCATTTGCGCCCTGCATTTGAGGTCGCAAATGGTATGGCAGCTCCAGTGATCTTGCACGGTGCATCAAGCTGTATAAAAGGTACGATTAAAGGGACACCGGCACATGCTGCGAGACCGGAGGAAGGCAATAATCCTATTGAAGCTGCGGCCCTGTTGGTTCAAGCTTTTCAGAATATTCGTGTCGAAACGGATGTGCCATACTCGATCAAAATGACTGAGCTTCATTGTGGAGAATCATCGAATCTTATCCCTGAAACGGCACGATTCACCGTTGATCTTCGGGCAAAATCGAATGAGGCCATGGAGTTGCTTATAGAAGAGGCGAAACAAACCGTTCAAACCATTGAGGATAGAACGGAAACAAAGATTGTTTTCCGACAAGAGAGTTATTCTCCTGCTGCAGTGAAGAATGAATTTGCTGTGAAGCTTGCCGAAGAAGCCATTATATCCGTGCTAGGAGAGAAATGTCTCGTACCGATGTGTGACTCTCCTGGTGCTGAAGACTTTCACTTCTATACATTAAAGCGACCAGATATGGTGGCAACCATGATTGGCTTAGGCTGCGGATTGGAACCAGGCCTGCATCATCCTAATATGAAATTTGACATTACAGCATTACTCAATGGAACAAAAATTTTAACAAAGCTGTTATTGGAAGCGGACAAAAAGAATTGGTAATAACTCCGATAAAGGAGGGAAGACATTTGAAAGATGAAGTAAGTATTCGCAACCTTCAAACTGTCACAGAGTTAGAAAAGGTACGTGAATTAGAGGCGCTTATTTGGAGTTTGGAAGATTCTGTACCGGTCAACCAAACGGTAGCGGCAGTGAAAAATGGCGGCTTCGTTCTTGGAGCTTTTCTCCATGAGAAGTTAATTGGTTTTCAATATAGTTTCCCAGGCTTTGATGGAACAAAAGCGTATCTCTGCTCTCACAGCCTCGGGATTCATCCTGATTATCGTGCATTTGGTGTCGGCGAAAAACTAAAATGGGCTCAGAAGAATACGGCACTTCTGAAGGGATATGAGTTAATCACCTGGACCTATGATCCGCTTGAAACCGTGAATGCAAATCTGAATTTACATAAACTTGGCGGTATTTCTACCACGTATTTGGAAGATGTATACGGTGAGATGAACGATGGGTTGAACACAGGAATTGCAACCGACCGTTTTTTAGTAGATTGGTGGCTAAAGACCAAGGGTGTGAAAAGGGACTTAAATCAAAACGCTCTACAAGTAATAAGAACAGATCAGTTCAATGGAAACTTAATTCCAGCGGAAATTCATTTAAACCTAGCTCATAATACCCTTTTTGTATCGGTACCTGGCAATTTTCAGAGAATTAAAGCCGAAGATTTCTCACTTGCTAAGCAATGGAGAGAGGCAACTCGAAAGGTGTTTATTCACTATTTTAAAGAAGGATACACTGCTACTGATTTGATGAAGGAAAAAGAAAACCACTACTACTACGTTTTACAAAAGCTATAGTAAGGGGAATGTGAAATGGAAGTAAAGAGTATCATTTTAAGACATGTAAAAATGGACCTGTTGACCCCGTTCACTACAAGCGTCGGTACGGAGGTAGATAAGGATTTCATTATCGTGGAAGTACAGTCGAAAAGTGGTTTATCAGGATGGGCGGAGTCTGTCTCAATAATGGAGCCAATTTATAATGAAGAAACGGTAAAGACGAATTGGCATATCATGTGTGATTTTCTAATTCCCCTATTATTAAAAGAATCGATTTCGCATCCAGATGAAGTGTCTGAGCGTTTTCAATATATTCGAGGCAATTATAATGCAAAGGCTGCATTAGAGTGTGCTGTCTGGGATTTATACGCAAAAGAAAAGAATCTTTCTCTCTCAAAAGCGCTTGGTGGAGTGAAGGATCGGATTGAAGTAGGAGTAAGTGTAGGGATTCAAAAGTCAGAAGCAGCGATGCTTAAGCAAATTGAAGAGTATCTAAAAGAAGGGTATAAGCGTATTAAAGTTAAGATTAAGCCGGATTGGGATATTCAAATATTGAGATCTATTCGTCAGGAATTTCCTACGATTCCTTTAATGGCTGATGCGAATTGTGCTTACACATTAAAAGATTTCGAGCATCTTCAAGCCTTAGATGAATTCAATTTAATGATGATTGAACAGCCACTTGCCTGTGATGACATCATTGATCATGCATCGTTACAAGCGAAGCTTTCCACTCCTATCTGTTTAGACGAAAGTATCCATTCTGCTGAAGATGCAAGAAAAGCTATTCAGCTCGGAAGCTGTAAAATCATTAATTTAAAAATTGGTCGTGTTGGAGGGCTTACAGAGTCAAGGAAAATACACGATCTATGTGTAAAAAATGAGATTCCGATGTGGTGTGGTGGAATGCTAGAAGCCGGTATTGGAAGAGCCCATAATATCGCGATTACATCACTAGCCAACTTTACGCTTCCGGGTGACACTGCCCCTTCTTCACACTACTGGAAGGAAGATATTATTTTACCGGAAGTAGAAATGCACAACGGCTTTATTACTGTACCGGACTTACCTGGAATTGGGTTTGAACCAAATAGGGTGAAGATTAATCAAGTGACACTTGAACAAAAAATCTTTTCATAAATAGTAAAGGATATAGACTATTTTTGGTCTGTATCCTTTTTTCTACCTTTTTAAGGATTTGGAGATATGGTGAAAGTAGTAGATAATGATCTTATTCATAATAGAGGAGCGAGTATTGAATGATGTTGTCACAAAAAAGAGAAAACATTAAAATCGGTAGTCAAGTAAAAGTAGTACAAAAAGCAGATCAACGAACAGGAAAATTAACCGAAGGCGTGGTTACAAAAATTCTTACAAATAGCCCTACTCATCCACATGGTATCAAGGTGATGCTTGAGAATGGTGTAGTGGGGAGAGTGAAGGAAATTTTATAATTTCCATAATTAGGTGTTTTAAAAACATTAGAATGTTTAATTTTAATCACGTGCAAAATAATGGTAGGAAAACTATTTTTTGACGCGTGGAGGAAATGGATATGCCTGAAACACCTTTAATGACATCTTCTGAAATTGGAACACTATGGATTACCTATCAACAAAAAACAATGCTTTTTCAAATGCTAGACTATTTTATCAATCAATCTGACGATCATGAAGCAAAAGAAATCATGAGTTCTTTAAAAGAAGACATTCAACCGTTTATTGCACAGATGGTTTCTATGTTTAATGCAGAGGGAATACCCATTCCGATTGGCTTTGTTCCTCAAGATGTAAATAAAGATGCACCGAAGCTTTACGATAATGGCTTCGATATTATGTTCGTCCGGTTAATAAAAGAGATCAGTTCGGGTATGCATACTTTAAATTTAACGATGGTCTATCGGGAGGATATCATTCTCTTTTTTAGAAATCTAACAAAGATGACACAAAAATATTACGATGATTGTACAAAATATTTGCTGAAAAAAGGTCTTCTTCCAAGAGCACCATACGTAACAATTGATAAATCAATAGAATTTGTTAAGTCCAATAACTACCTTGATGGGGCAAAACTGTTTAGTGAGAAAAGACCCCTAAATACGGTGGAAATTGCTCATATTTATCATGGGATTGAATCAAATGTAACCGGAATGCAAATGATTTTAGGCTTCGCTCAGGTGGCGAAAGAAAAAGAGGCCAAGAAGTATTTTCATAAGGGTGGAGAATTAGCAAAATCTATCATTAAGGATATGGGTGAGGTTCTTTTACAGAACAATATTCAAGTTCCAACAACAGCAGGTGGAAATATAACAGATTCAAAAGTTCCACCATTTTCAGATAAAATAATGATGTACTGTATCAGCCTCTTCTGTAGCTTTTCATTAGGGGGAAATTCAGTTGGAACTGCTTTTAGTCTTCGCAACGACATACCTTTAAAATTTGCAACATATATGAAGGATATATTTGAATATGCCCATGAGGGAGCAAAGATTATGATTCAGAACGGTTGGATGGAAGAGCCACCGCAGACAATCAAGTAAAAGAACTTTCTCTGGGTGGAATTAAATAAACTAGAAATTAGGGCAGGAGCAATTCCTGCTCTTTATTATTGACAGTATATTTCACTATAACCAAGCTGTTCTTGTCACATAATCTACCTTAGATACGGCTTATATAAACAATGTTATTCATTCGAGTATTATGCATGATATTGGGAAAGCTGGAATACCTGAAGGGATCTTGTATAAGCCAGGACCTTTAACGTCATATGAAAGAAGAATTATAGAACTACATCCTCTCATGGGAAAGGATATTTTTAATAAAATTACTACCTCAGCTAGTCATGAATTTATGAGCAACTTAGCTATCGCAGAGAATATCATTCTTTTTCATCATGAAAAATGGGATGGGACAGGGTACCCCTATCGGCTGCAAGGAGAAGATATCCCGTTTGAAGCAAGAATTGTTGCCATTGTTGATGTGTATGATGCTTTAACAAGCCGTCGACCCTATAAAGACTCATGGTCAGAAGATCAAGCGTTAGTGTACATAAAAGAGATGCGAGGAAAGCACTTTGACCCTGATATAACAGACACATTCCTGAAATTATTTTAACTGAAAAACTAAATTTTCTTCCCCTTAATAGGTAACCTTCTATTACAGCTTAATATACTAAAGTAAGACAAGAAACGGGGAGGGGGAAGGGTTGAGAAAGCTTTTTGGACTACTATTCATTTCAATTATGTTACTATTTGGGTGTACAAAGAATACGGACGATCCTGTTACACAACCATCTGTAGGCGAGAACCCGGCAAACGAGGAGCCTGGAGATAATCCTAGTCAAGATCAGGATGATGGAGAAGACACAGATGACAACCCAGGAACAACCGATCAAGGAAGCGCTGGTGTGTCAAAAGTGAAAATATTTCTTATTGGGATAGACGATAATGGAGCGAGCGGAAAGAAGATTGGTGCAAGCGATAGTGCTATACCGGTCGTAGTTGATATTGAGCCAACGAAGGCGCCATTAAAGGCTGCGCTTACGAAGCTTTTATCCTTAAATGAGCAAATGTATGGCCAATCAGGCTTTTATCATTCTCTTTATCAATCAGACTTAGAAATTAAAAGCGTCATAATAGACGACGGTGAGGCAGTTATTGAACTAACAGGTAATCTAAAACTTGGCGGAGCACTTGATAACCCTCGGGTAAAGGCACAAATTGAAGAAACGGCACTTCAATTTGATAGTGTAAACAAGGTATCTATATTTATTGACGGGAAAAAACTTGATGAAGTATTATCACTTAAGTGAAAACAATATAGAGCGAAAAGCTTGAAGCATACACTTCAGGCTTTTTTTTGTTCATACTTTTTTCATACTTCCTTTTTAATATAGAAACATTCTTTAGTTAGAATGACCTATATGAAATAGTCGTGGAAGGAAGAAAAGACCAATGAATTTATTGAAAAATCTCAAATTTGGACAGAAGATTGCTGTTCTAACAGTTAGCTTTTTTATTTTTCTTATTATAAGTGGAGTAACGTCCCTTGTACAAATTTCAGAAGTGAACTCAAATATTCAAACGCTAAATAATGAAAATCTCGTTCCAATTGTTAAGCTGGAGTCTATTAAATCGGATATTGAATACATAAGAACTCTAGCCAATTCACTTAAAGACGCAAGTCAAGATGAGGAAGAGATGCAATCCATTCAAGATGAAATCGTAAAAGAAATTGACAGTACAAATGACAGCATAGAAGTATATAAGAATGATAGTAGCTACGATGAATTTTTGGCTAGCTACAATGATTATATAGAGGCAATGACATCTTTCCTCGAAAGTAATGGGGTTGGAAGTGTAGAGGAGCAGACGGAGATAGATGTAGAAAGCCAAGGTCCCCCGCAGGAAATGTTATTACTTGATACAACAAAAAAGGAAGCCGTTAGTTCACTTGATCAAATCATCGATCTACAAATTGAACAAGCTGAAAGCACGTATAACGAGAGTGAGAAGGTATACAAAACGACTTTAGTCATAACGATACTAGTCATTGTCATTGCATTTGTGACAACCTTATTTCTTTCCATTTTTATCGCTAGATCTATTAGTATCCCTACTAGAAGGGTTACATCTAAGCTCAAGGAAATCTCTGAAAGTAATGGAGATCTTACAGCCCGTATAGGCTATCAAAGTAAAGATGAGATTGGGGAGCTAAGCAAAAGTTTTGATACCTTTGTAGAAAAGCTTCAAAAAATCATAAAAGAAGTAGCTGGATCGGCTGAAACGATATCAGTATCTAGTGATCAGTTAACAGATGCGGCAAGTGAAACGACAAAGTCACTTGAGCAAATCACTTATACCGTTTCAGAAATTGCATCTGGAACATCACAAAGTGCGGCAGTAATGGAGGAAACGACGGGGAATTTAATTGAAATGGCAAGCTTCTCTAGTCGTACTTCAAAAGCAACGAAACAAACAGCAGATAATACTAGACTGGTTCATGAAGCAGCTGTAAATGGCTCAAAAAAAATAACAGAAGTAGTATCTTCTATCTCAGATATTGCTGCATCGTCAAAGGATGTAACCATAGTCATTAATGAGTTGAATACCTCTTCAAACAAAATTAGTGATTTCATCCAGATCATTACGGGTATCTCTGCTCAAACGAATTTGTTAGCTTTGAATGCAGCCATTGAAGCAGCACGTGCTGGAGAAGCAGGGAAAGGTTTCAGTGTTGTGGCCGATGAAATTCGTAAGCTTGCAGACGAAAGCAATCGGGCAGCCTTACAAATCTCAAATTTAGTTCAGGAAAACCAAGTGAAAACATCTTCAGCGGTTGTGTCAGTTCTAGAAGTAGAGGAGTTGGTAACAGCTGGAGTCGAGAAATCCAATGAAGTATCCGATGCTATTCAACATATTATTTCTCATATTCATGAGATTTTACATGAGATTAACCAAATTGATGCAGCAGCTGAAAAACAAGCATTATCAACGAATGAAATGGAAATGGCAATGAGTAATTTAGCGCAGACAGCAGGAGAAACGGCAACAGGCACCGATCAAATCCGTACTAGTATATCAGAACAAGTCGCAACGATGACCAATATCGAGGGAACAACCGAACAATTGTCTAAAATGGCGAAAAATCTACAAGAATTAACAGCAGGATTCAAAATTTAATCCTACGAGAAAACCCACCAGTACGGTGGGTTTTACTACATTATGAAGACTTTGGTTCAGGTACTTTTGTTAATATAATAAGACCAATTATAAATAAGATGACGAGGCTGAAAACACCACTGCTTGTATGGCCTGTGATTTGTGCGGTTGTTGCAACAAGGAGTGGCCCCATAATGGAGGCGAATTTCCCAAAAATATTATAGAAGCCAAAAAACTCATTAGAACGTTCCTTTGGTACAAGCTTTGCAAAGTATGATCGACTTAAGGCTTGAATTCCACCTTGAGATGAGGCAACAAGCATGGCCAGTATCCAGAAATCAGTGGCTGTTTCAAGAAAGAACGCATAAATACAAACAATGATATAGACCACAATTCCAACGTAAAGCATTCTTTTTTCAGAGAACTTTTCGGCAAGCTTTCCATACAAAATTGCAAAGGGAGCAGCAACAACTTGGGTAACAAATAACACGATTAATAGTGTTGTTGAACCAATACCTAGATCCGTTCCATATGCAGTTGACATCGTAATAATTGTACCAACACCATCGATGTAAAAGAAATACGCTAGTAAAAATAAGAATAAAGCCCGATATTTTTTAATTTCCATAAAGGTTTTCCCGAGCCTTTTGAAGCTGCTTACTACAGGCTTAGGATCACGAGGAATGTAATATATTTGATGCACATTTTTGAATATTGGTATCGAAAATAACCCCCACCAAAGAGCGGTTATGACAAATGAGATTTGACTTGCTGAAGTCGTAGAAATGGGAAGGATCTCAGATTGTGCAAGCATAATAACCGCAATACTAATGATAAAAGGAATGGTGCTTCCAATATATCCAAGGCTAAACCCACGTGCCGACACACGACTCATTCGGTCCTCTGTGGCAACATCAACTAAAAAGGCATCATAAAATACATTCGACCCGGACGAACCGATTACAGCAATCGTGTAAAAAATTAAAAGCCATACCCATTGATCACTCGGGACAAACGCTAGTGCTGCTGTCATTGAGATCCCTAATGCAACAAAGAAGGTGAAAAACTTTTTCTTAAAGCCTTGATAATCAGCAATTGTACCCAATATGGGAGCTAGTAGAGCAAGAATGGATGTTGCAATTGCGATGGTATAACCTAAATACGCAGTTGAATCGGCAGCATCAACTCCGGAGTTATTAGCTGCTGCCTTATAAAACAGTGGAAAGACAGCCGTAGAGATAATGATAGAATAAGCAGAACTTGCCCAATCGTACATAATCCAGCTTTTCTCTTCTCTGTTAAAGCGCTTCATAAGATTCCCCCCTAGATGGTTACTTCCATTTTTACATAAAAATAGCTTCATAGATTAGGTTTGGAACTATTTTTACAAACATTTTACATTATTAGTAACTCTTCTAGCACTCTTCCATCAAAGGCCCCTAGGTCGAGTCCAAGGAGGCGAGCAAGTGTTGGACCTTCATCAATAAGCCTCATAGATGTAAGAAATTGGCCTGGGCGGATTCCTCTACCGCTTGCAATAAAGAGGGTAGTGTAGTCACTTTTTTCTGGTGAATAGCCATGGCAAGCTTTTGTATACTTTTTTGATGTAACGTCTGTTTCCGTAACTTCATCAATAAAAGCGCCTTCTAGTGATTGATGAAAGTAAAATCCTCTAGCTGCTTCTATCATTAAGCTGCAATTTGGGTCTGCCCCGAATTGAGAAGCTTCTTTTGAAGACCATATTGCTTCGATTTCAGAGAGGTCCAATAATTCACGAACACGTCTCAAAGTTTCTTGGTCTTGATCCTTTATATAGATATATGCAGATCCATCACAGCTTTTGCAGTATGCCTTCCAGTTAGTAACTTGATTATTTTTCCCTACTTGTAGAAGCCCGTGCTCACGAAAAAGTACGTTAGGTTTTAACACTTTAGACTCATCGAGTGCACTGTGATCACCTAAGGCAATAATAGTAGATTGTTCAAGTATTCCTGCAATTTCAAGGGCATCCATTATTCGGCCGAGTCTTTGGTCATGTCGTTTAATCGCTGCAATTGCTTCTTTTGATGAGAAACCAGTTTCATGCCGCTTCGTGTCAAGATCGGTAAAATGAATCATCATGAGGTTGGGCTTTTTCATACGAATCGTTTCAACAGCAGCTTCAAGAACAAAGTCATCGAGCTCTGGTTGGGAAAGACCTTTTCTAATATGGCCGAATTTTTTGTTCATTTCAAGCTGATAAAGCGAGCTGCCATTTACTAATGAAACAGGAATTTGGTGATGCCAGCGACGATTGGCGAATATCTCGGGCATATTATAGTCAATATTTGCTTTTGCTGTCACAGGCCAAAGAAGAGCAGCTGTACTCATCCCTTTTTGTTTGGCTTCGTCATACAAGGTTGTACCTTGGATATCTCTTCTGTACCAATACCAATCTGGCGAGACCCTTCCAGGTTGAAGTAAGGTGTTATTAATAATTCCATGATTCTTTGGGAGTTTTCCAGTAACGATTGTTGCGTGACATGGATACGTAACAGAGGGATACACCGTCTGTACATTTTTACAATAGGTGCTATTTTTTAATAGCTTTTGAAAATTCGGTAGTTCTTCTAGCAGTGGAAAATCTAAGCTTGATAAGCAGTCAAATGAAATAACAATTAAATGGTTAGTCAAACGTTCCATGGATGGCCTCCATTATGTAGTTTGAATCTTCTACATTTATCATATCAAAAAGGATTTTAATTTTCATAAAAAAATGGAAGTGTCA
>WTKE01000085.1 GCA_011524525.1 Bacillus sp. (in: firmicutes)
TTCCTACATTTATTTATTCAATAGATCAAGGCGTTAATCCCTGTATCCAACATAAATACTATACTATTCTCTTCCATTTTACAATTCGTTTTCAGTTTTTTATTAAAGTTATTCAGTCTGTTAATAACTTCTTATGAACAATCTGCTTTCGGAGCATGTTCGTAAATTGTCCAAATTCCATATCTAACGAATTCTCTGAACCATACTGCCTCACGCTAACCGAGTGATTTTCTTGTTCACGATCACCTACTACTAACACATAAGGAATCTTTTTCATTTGTGCTTCTCTTATTTTATAGCCTAGCTTCTCATCACGGAAATCAACCTCCACGCGAACTTCTTCCTTTTTAAGAAGTTGCTTTAACTTCTCTACATATTCACTATGAACATCATTCGAAACTGGTATAATCTTGACTTGAACCGGTGCTAGCCATGCAGGAAAGGCTCCGCCAAAATGCTCTATTAAGATACCTAAGAAGCGATCAATAGAACCAAATACAGCACGGTGAATAACAACAGGTCGGACCTTTTTGTTTTGTTCATCAATATAGGAAAGGTCGAACTTTTCAGGCATTTGAAAATCAAGCTGAACTGTTGCGCACTGATGGCTCCTTTTTAAAGAATCCTTAATGTGGATATCGATCTTAGGGCCATAAAATACACCGTCCCCTTCATTAACTTGAAAAGGGAGACCCAGTTTGTTTAACACATTTATTAAGGACCCTTCTGCTCGATCCCATAAAGCCTTTTCCCCCATATAATCATCCGGTCTTGTCGATAACTCGATGCTATATTCAAACCCAAATACTTTATATACATGGTCTATTAATTGTAGAGCAGAAGAAATTTCATCTTCTATTTGATGAGGTGTTACAAAGATATGTGCATCATCTTGGCAAAAGCTTCTTACCCGTAACAAGCCATTTAGAGCCCCACTAAATTCGTGCCGGTGCACCTGACCAAACTCCGCCATACGGATTGGAAGATCACGATAAGATCGAAGTTTATCCTTAAATATCAACATATGTCCAGGACAGTTCATCGGCTTTAAAGCAAAGCTGTGTTCATCCACTTGTGAGAAATACATATTGTCTTTATAGTGATCCCAATGACCAGATTGCTCCCATAGTCTCTGATTCATCATAAAAGGAGTGCGGACCTCTTTATAGTCAAAAGAATTTTGAATCTTCCTTAAGAATGTTTCTAGTTCATTTCGAATCAATTGTCCGTTTGTTAAGTAAAATGGCATTCCAGGTGCTTCTTCAGAAAACATGAACAGCTCGAGCTCACTTCCTAGCTTCCGATGATTACGCTTAGCAGCCTCCTCTAAAAAGTGAAAATACTCCTCGAGTTCTTCCTTTGAAGGAAAAGCAACTCCATATACACGTTGTAACATCTTATTATTGCTATCCCCTCGAAAGTAAGCTCCCGAAACATGAGTTAATTTAAACTCTTTTATATATCCAGTGGACGGTACATGTGGACCACGACATAGATCATAGAACTCGCCTTGGCGATACACAGTTATTTTTTCACCAGAAGGAATGGCCTCAAGCAATTCAAGCTTATAAGGGTCTTGGGCAAACACTCGCTTCGCTTCTTCTCGTGACCACTCTTCTCTTTCAAAGTTTAAATTTTCAGCAACGATTTTTTTCATTTCTTTTTCAATTCTTCCTAAGTCTTTTACTGTAATGCTTTCTGGGACATCCACATCATAGTAAAATCCATTATCAATCACTGGGCCGATAGATAAATGAACATCAGTATACAACCGTTTGATCGCTTGAGCTAACACATGGGCAGTTGAATGTCTCATAATCTTTATACCTTCATCTGAATTTCTTTCAAGCAATTGAATACTTGCATCTTCATGGATCTCTCTTTTAAGATCAAACATCTTTCCGTTCACCATTCCGGCAATCACTTTCTTCCGCAAACTCGGACTTATACCTTGAGCGATTTCCTCTAAAGTTACACCTCCTTGATATCTTTTCACACTTCCATCCGGAAATTGAATATTTAGCTCCATTGATATGGCCTCCTTTATAAAATAAAAAACACACCTGTCCCTCTAACAAGGGACGAGTGTGTTTGTCTCGTGGTTCCACCCAACTTCCCATCTCTAAAATTAGGAGAGATGGCTTCGTTTTGCTGTATCGTAGCAGCTACGGTATTGATTACTTTAATTTCACCAATACAGCTCCAAGGTGGTAAATGCAACAGCTGCGATAGGAAGATTCCAGCCTTTGTCTTCCCTCTCTGTTAACCGTTCAGTAGCATTCATATCCTTTTCATCGCAAAGAATTTGTAATTTATTAGATAATATATAGAATAATTTCCCTTTCGTCAATACTTTGTTAACATATTTTCTCAACTAATTGGAAAAATAATGTCAAATCAAACGTTTTTAATGTAGGGAGACAGCTATGCACTTACTATTGATTACTCTTTTATTCTTGCTTGCCTACAGGTTAGGAAATTGGAGAGAATGGTCGAAATACAATCACACCATTTTTTATGTGATCACATGTAATTTACTATATAACTTCTTTTGTCATGACAAATTGCTATGGGAATATAAGCCGGATTTCTTCCTGATGTCACACACCATGATTGACCTTTTATATACGTTTATTACTTTGCCCGCGATTACACTCTTGTACTTATCATTTTATCCCTTTGCAAAGCCATGGTTTAGGCAAATCCGGTTTATTAGCCTTTGGGTCATCTCTTCCATGGCCATCGAATATGTTTTCTATAAATTCGACAGGCTTCTTTTACATAACAATTATCACTATTGGATGGATTTTTTCTTTTATCCAATCATGTATAGCATGATTCGATTACATTATTCACGCCCAATTTTAACCTATGTGTTATCAATGGGTATTATTAGCTTTATGTTGTGGTATTTTCATATCCCACTCAAATAATTACCTTCCCTTTTTTATTAACTTGAATCCCCTTACTCTTGGTAATTCTTTTCTCCCTTTTTAAATCTTTAAGGATTTTTTAAGGTTTCCTCGTAATAATGAACTCATAACAATGTTTTCATATTGAGGAGGTAAAAGGTTTGAAGAGATGGATGTCTATTGGAGTTGTTGTGATTCTATTAGCTGGAGGTGGCTTTTGGTTTTATAAAAGCAACCAGACAGTTGTTACTGCGGAAGCACAAGTCATGACTTCTACCGTACAAAGAGGAGATATTGAGGTACAAGTTAGTGGTTCTGGCACCGTTGCTTCTATTAATAGCAACGACGTGACGGCAGCCTCTGGTGGAGAAGTGGACGAGGTTCTTGTCAGTGAAAATGATGTTGTCGAAGAAGGAACTGAGTTAGTTACTTTTACGGATGGAAGCGATCCGATTACTGCCCCACATGCTGGAACGGTTACCACTCTTGATGTGGACGCTGGAGACAACCTACAGAACGGACAAGTTGTTGCACATGTGACCGATTATGTAACTCTTCAAACAGTAATCACGGTAGATGAGTTAGATATTGCAAGTATTAAAGAAGGACAGGTGGCAAAGATCACCGCTAGCGCGTATCCTGATGAGACATTTACAGGAACGGTTACTAAGGTGTCTAAAGAAGGAACTTCTACAAATGGTGTTTCTAGCTTTGAAGTAACGGTCCAGTTTGATGATCCAAAAGATCTTTTAATAGGAATGTCAACTGAAGTAAATATCACAACTGAAAGCAAACAAAGTGTTCTTTATGTTCCCATTGAAGCTGTAAAAATTAATGGCAATGAAAAATATGTAACGATCCAAGAGTCTGGAACGAGTGATAATGAAGAAGCGGTTACTACCCAACAAGTTGTAGAAACAGGTATCAATGATGACCAAAATATTGAGATTGTTTCCGGACTAGAGGAAGGGCAAATTATTCAATTAGCCATTACAATCTCTTCGAGTAGTGACTCCACTACCGATAGAGGGACAATGAAAGATTTCTCTGGAACTGGCGGTACAAGCGGCTTCCCAAGTGGTGGAATGGGCACACCTCCTACTGATAGAGCAGGAAGAGGCGGCGAGTAAGTATGAGTAAAGCAGTCATTGAAATCAATCAAATGTCCAAATCATACGAACTAGGCGGTGAAACGGTCAAAGCACTACAAGAGGTCTCCCTTCGAATTAATGAAGGGGACTTCCTTTCTATCATCGGCCCATCAGGTTCAGGTAAATCTACGTTTATGAATATGGTCGGCTGCCTCGACAAACCAGACTCGGGTGAATATTTGCTTGACGGAAAAAAGGTCAATAGTATGAAGGACCATGAGCTAGCAGCCATAAGGAATGTGAAAATTGGGTTTATTTTTCAAAATTTTAATTTACTAAATAAATTAACCGCCCTCGAAAATGTCGAACTTCCTCTTGTATATAGAGGATTAAGTGTAAAGGAACGTAGAGAAAAAGCAATAAATAGTCTGGAAAGAGTGGGCCTAGGTGAACGTATCCACCATATGCCCACACAACTTTCAGGTGGACAGCAGCAAAGGGTTGCTATAGCAAGAGCCTTAGCAGGTGACCCTCCTGTACTTCTTGCTGACGAGCCTACTGGTGCACTTGATAGCAAAACTAGTAAAGAATTATTGCAGATGTTAAAAGAATTAAACAAACGCGAACAGACGATTGTCATTATTACCCATGATTTAGAGGTTGCAAAGGAAACCAATCGAATCGTTCGAATCCATGATGGACAGCTTTATGAAAATGGAGGTGATTGGTTTGAACCTAGTCGAGTCTATCAAAATGGCACTCAAGAGTATCAAGAGCAATAAAATACGAGCCATTTTAACGATGTTAGGAATTATTATTGGGGTTGCCTCGGTTATCACACTTGTCGGGGTTGGACAAGGCTCCTCGCAGTCTGTAACCGATGAAATTGGAAGCTTAGGAACGAACCTGATTACTTTGAGTGTGAATGATACGGAAGCAGTCCAATTGAAGGACGATCAAATTCTAGAATTTCAGGAACTGAACGGTATTTCAGAGGTGGCCCCAGTTGTTACTGGGCGCATAAATGCAAAAAATCAGGAAAACACTGCACAAGTATCAATAACAGGTACCACCTCTTCTTACTTATCCGTTAGAAATTTAACATTAAATCAAGGGCGATTCATTACCGATATGGATGATGAACTACGACAGAAGGTGGTCGTCCTTGGATCAACTACTGCAGACACTTTGTTTCCATATGAAAACCCAGTTGGACAGAGTGTACAAATTGAAGGTGTATCATTCCAAGTAGTGGGAGTGTTAGAGTCTGTTGGTACCTCTCTCGGTACGAGTGGAGATAATGTTATTATTGCTCCCCTTTCAACTACCCAGAGAATTACGCAGAGTACAGCAATTGGAACCGTCTACTTTCAAGCTGAGAGCGAAGATTATGTTAACCGCGCCATGTTTCAAGTACAAGGTGTGATGACTACTCTATTCCCGAGTTCAAGTGACTATTATTCTGTATCAAGCCAAGAGGATTTAATGGAGACAATGACCTCTGTTTCCGATACAATGACCCTTATGCTTGGTGGCATAGCAAGCATTTCCTTGCTTGTAGGCGGTATCGGAATCATGAACATCATGCTCGTTTCAGTTTCTGAGAGAACGAAAGAAATTGGAATTCGAAAAGCCATTGGTGCCAATCGTAGATCAATATTATTGCAATTTTTAATAGAAGCAGTTGTTCTAAGTACACTCGGTGGTTTAATCGGAGTCGTCATTGGATTAGGAGTATCAAAACTAATGGAGTTATTCTCTAGCATCACCATTTCTTACTCCCCATCCGTTACATTACTTGCTTTCTTATTTTCCCTATTAATAGGAGTCGTTTTCGGAGTGTTCCCAGCTAACAAAGCATCAAAACTAAATCCAATTCAAGCGCTTCGTCAGGAATAACTTATCACTGGCCGTGATGATCATGGCCAGATGATATTTTATGAGAACTACTAACCTACAATATTTAAGATTTAACTTTCGAAACGAGGTGCAATTCATGCATATAAAAAAAGGACTAAACGTAGCCATTGTTGGATCCATGATTACCTTTGCCACTTTTTCTGCTTCCCCTATTAATCACGCTAGTGCCGAGGAAAACATAACAACAGAAAGTACAACAAGATTATCAGCACTTGAAATTTCTGAGTTTGAGCTCGATCAAACGTTTTCTAAAGATGTAATCACATATACAGCAACTGTTTCAAATGAGATAAATAGCATGAGTTTACTTCTGGACACTGAAGTCGATGGCACCCTTTTATCAGTAAATGGAGAGGAAGTTACAAGCAAAGAGCAGCTGATTTATTCACTGAATACAGGTGAAAATGTTTTTACAATTATGCTTACAAATGGGAGTGAAGTAACTACATATACACTGACCATTTTTCGGGCATTAAATGAAAATAGTAGCCTATCAAATCTTACTCTTTCAAGTGGAGCTCTAAATTTTTCACCTTCTATTACAAGTTACTCAGTTGATGTAGAAAATTCCATAAGTTCCATAACTATTAGACCTGAAGTATCCGTCGACACATCTATTGTTAAAGTGGGAGAAATTACTGTAGATCCAAAAACCGGCCATACCATTGAGCTCCCAGTAGGTAAATCCACCGTGTCTTTCGTTATCACAGCAGAAAATGGAACTCAGTCTACCTATACTGTTACGATCACAAGAGCGGCTATGGTAAACAGCTCTACTGATACTAATACGACTGACAATACAAAAAACAATACCAACCAAACTACAACAACTAAGGATCAACCGACTATTACTAATCTTGTTTCAACTGCACAAACTGTGTCTAGTTCTACTCGAACATCATCGACTGCTCAGGGAACTTCGACAAGTAGTACAGGAGCTCAAGACGAAACTACAACTACTGCTAATCTATCAGCACTAACCGTTTCATCAGGAAGCTGGAATAAAACCTTTGATTCGGATACTTACACATACCATGTTGCTGTCGGTACAGATGTAACTAGTGTTACGATTGCCGCTACAACGGATGAAAGTGATGCTGAGGTTGAAATTGAAGGAAGCACGAGTACGACTGTTGCTCTACCGGATCAAGCAAAAACTGTGATCTCCTTAGCCGTTACAAACGGAGATGACCGTAAAACATATGTTTTAGTTTTTGATAAAGACATTGAAGAAATTGAAACTACTGAAACCTCTAATATTGATGAAACTACCGAAGCTTCTGTATCAAAAACCAACGATTCTACAGTTGCTCAGTCAACCATGTCAGGAAATCAACGAGGACAAAATAAACAAGCAATGCAAACGTCTGACCAAACATCAGAGAATTCGGGATCATTTTGGGACTGGGTAAAATCCTTATTTAATTTTTAGGAGCGTGTACTAAATTATGCAAATATCTTCCGTTGCTTCAAGTTCTACAGCCTATAATTCTACGAATCAGTCAAGCACTTCCATTGCAGCATTAGAAAAGCAAAAGCAACAGCTACAAAATCAAATGGAAAAAGTGAAGAATTCTAAAGAAGACGATGACAAAAAGCAAAAACAATTACAGCAGCTTGAAAAACAAATCCAGCAAATCGAAACGGAAATTCAAAGACTCCAAGGAAATAATTCTAATTCAAATGCTCAACAAACATCTTCTACTAGGGCGCCAATGGAGGATACAGTTGAAATAAGTGAAGAAGCGCGGCTATTAAGCCAAGGGGTTTAATTCATAACCAAATCCTGGCGCTATTCGGACGGGACTCGGAGTTTTTTGCTCTTTGGAGTCCGAATACAGGAGTTATTAAGATTCTCAATTAAACTGTTGAAAAACAAAAATAGCGTGAGTCATTCTCACGCTATTTTATTGTGTTATTTATACCCTCGGAACCCTTTGCATTTTTTGCAATAGGAAGGTTATTATTTTTTAGCGAATTATGGTATATTCCCACGAAGTTGTTGTTATTTCCTCGGAAATTAGCGCCACTTCCCCGCTACAGCTTCAATATCTCTTGGTGAAGTTCGGCAACATCCTCCAATTAATCGAGCACCAGCTTCATACCACTCTTTTGATTTAGACTCGAGTGTATGGCATGATTCTTGACCGTGCCATGTTTTTGTCTTGGGATCATACGTTTCTCCAGAGTTTGGATAAACAATGATAGGTTTTTCTGTGTGGTTCCTCAGATGGCTAATGGCACCTGTAACATAATCTAATGGAGCACAGTTGAAACCAACGGCAGCAATCTGTTCACATTCATTCGCCAGTTCAGCACATTCTTGTAACAACGTACCGTCACTTATTGATCCTTCATCCTTCAATGAGAAGGAAAGCCAGGCATAAGTACCAGGAAACTCCTGCAATAAAGAGATTAATACTTTTGCTTCTTGAAGGGAAGGAATGGTTTCAAATGCCAATGTATCAGCTCCTGCTTCAATAAGTGACACTATTCTCTGTCGGTGGAAATCTCTAAGGATATGATCGCTCACCCCATAGTTTCCAATATACTCTGAGCCATCCGCTAAGAATGCACCATATGGACCAACAGACGCAGCTACCAATGGTTTCGGTCTATCAAGTTGTTGATCATCTTGCCAAAAGTCATCTCTTGCACTCTTCGCAAGCACAACTGTCTTTTTTATCAATTCCAAAGCTTCTTCCTCTTTTAATCCACGTTTTGCAAACCCTTCAACTGTTGCTTGATAGCTTGCAGTGATCGCACAATCTGCACCTGCCTGAAAATAGTCTAAATGTACCTGATAAACCAGCTGTGGATTCTCAAGTAACACACGAGCAGACCATAGTGGATCATCCAAATTGCATCCTTTGGATTCAAGCTCAGTAGCCATGGCTCCATCTACTATAATAAGTGAATGCTCTTGTAAAATAGCGTCAATTGGGTTGTTTTTCTTCAACGAGTATGTCTCCCTTCCATCTCAAAACTGGATACAAATTTTTTCAACCTTACCAATCTACAAAAATAATGTCAAGAAACTTCTGAATCAATTAGTAGTTTACATACTACTATGTCTAACTATTAATGATAAATATGTAATAATAAATAAAGGGTATTCATGTGTTTATGAATACCCAACTTTCTTATTTAAATAGCTTTAAGTTTTATACCACATCTTCCCACGTGCAGCTCTAACTTCTTCATTAACTATATTTTATAATACTTTCTCTAAGAATTCTCTTGCTCTTGACGTTTTTGGATTACTAAAAAACTCGACAGGACTAGCATCTTCAAGTAAAACTCCACCATCAAGGAATAATACTCTGTCTGCCACTTCACGTGCAAAGCCCATTTCATGGGTCACGATTGCCATTGTCATACCTGACTTTGCTAGATCCTTCATTACATTCAGTACTTCCTTAACCATTTCAGGGTCAAGTGCGGAGGTTGGCTCATCAAACAGCATTAAATTGGGCTCCATCGCTAGAGCACGAGCAATCGCCACACGTTGCTTTTGTCCACCTGACAGGTTACTAGGAAAAGCTTTTTCCTTCTCTGTAAGACCCACTTTCGCAAGCAAATTACGAGCCTTTTCTTCCGCTACTTGTCGCGTTTCTCCTTTTACTTTGATCGGCGCGTACGTTAAGTTATCAAGAACATTCAAATGAGGGAACAAGTTAAAATGCTGAAAAACCATTCCAATTTGTTGACGAACCTTAAGTATATTTGTATTTTTATCTGTAATACTTTGACCATCTATTGATATGGTCCCCTTCGTTGGCACTTCTAATAAGTTGATACAGCGAAGAAACGTTGATTTTCCGGATCCAGATGGACCAATAATTGAAACAACTTCACCGCTATTAATATTTGTCGTGATACCCTTTAACACTTCATTATCACCGAATTGTTTATAGAGGTTTTCCACTTTAATCACTGAACTTCAACCTCCTTTCAACAACTTTCCCAATGATCGTTAATACCATTACCAGTAACCAATAAATGACTCCAACAAAAATTAAAGGTTCAAAGTTTCGATAAATATCAGCTCCGACTACTTGTGCTCGACGCATCAAATCTAAATAGCCAATTGTTGATACAATAGCCGATTCCTTCGTTAATGTAATAAATTCATTCATGAGTGCAGGTAAAATATTTTTTAAAGCCTGTGGTAAAATAATGTCCTTCATCATTAAGCGATAAGGTACCCCAAGAGCTTGAGCAGCCTCTGTTTGTCCCTTATCAACTGCTTGTATTCCCGCACGGATTATTTCCGATACATAGGCAGAGGAATTTAATCCAAAAGCAAGAATAGCTGATAAAAATGGAGAAATATCAAAGCCTGTTAATTGTGGAATCGCAAAATAAATAATCATTAACTGTAAAATTAATGGTGTCCCACGGAAAATAGAGGTATACGCATCCCCAAACCAGTTCAATGCTTTGATTTTTGAAATTTTACATAATGCTAAAACTGTTCCTAAAATAAAACCGAAAATAATCGATATAATGACAAACTGTAATGTAACCCATATTCCTTCTAAAATAAAAGGAATATAAGGCACAATTTGGCTAAAATCCAAATTCATGCCTTACACCTCACTTTAATATTTTTCAACTAAAATTATTCTTCTGATAACCATTTCGTTTTTAATTCATCTAGCTTTCCGTTCTCTTCCATTTCCTTTAGGACTTGGTTTACATCGTCAACTAGTTCACTGCCCTTTGGAAAAGCTACCGCCATTCCTGGTGAGCTTGAAGTAGGATCATCAAATCCTGCTAATCCTTGCTCATTAATATATCCTGTAGCTACTGCCTTATCCAAGTATGCTACATCAATACGGTTCGATTGCAATTCTTGAATCAAGATGGTTGCATTGTCAACAGCCTTGATTTCAAAATCAACTGTTTCCTGAAGCTTACGAGCACCCTCTTCTTGAATCGTACCTAACTGAACTCCAACCGTTTTTCCTTCTAATTGATCAAGGGATGTCACTTCAGAGTCCTTTAATGTGATAAACATTTCACCTGAATGATGATACTGAGTAGAAAAATTAACGTTCTGAGCACGCTTCTCTGTAGCAGACATTCCTGATAAAACTAAATCGACACGTTTCGCTTGAAGAGCGCCAATTAGTCCATCAAATTTCATATCTTCAATTTTCAGCTCATAACCTAACTCATCTGCAATGTATTTAGCTAGATCAATATCAAAGCCTTCTACTTCTCCTGATGTGTTTCGAGATTCAAACGGTGCAAAATCTGCAGAGGTTCCCATCGTTAATACCTTTTTGTCCTCTCCTGCTTCACCATTTCCTGATTCATCATTTTGGCCACATGCTGCCAATACTAACGTTAAAATTAAAGTAATAAGTAAGCCGAGCTTTTTCATGTTGTTTCCTCCTTAAATGACACTTATATGATATATACGAATAATTATTCAACTGAATGAATAATAACACATACGTATATTTTTGAAAAGTAGCTTTTTTAATATAAAAATATTCAGATTATTCTTCGAACTGCATTTATAATTTTATTATTTTAATAAATCAATACAATTATCCATGCATTCTTTTCGTTTCTAGGAACTCGTTTACCACTTTTTCAAAGATTTCTTTATTCGTAAGTAATTCATAACCAGTTGAGGCAAGAGCAAGTGCGCCTTTACTTAAAATTTGATGAGAATTCTCCGTAATGGTAATATCAGCAAATTCTTTTGTATGAGCTACAAGTCCTGGTGAATCGAGTCCAATATACGGATGAATCGCTGGCACAACATGACTTACATTGCCCATATCAATAGATCCATATGAGTCCTTTGCTTTTAGTACCTTTTCCACTCCTGTAGCAAGTAGGTTTTCTGTAAAAAGGGCCGATAGCGTTTGATTGGTTTGCATGTTATCGTAACTAAGTTCATAGTTGGTCATTTCAACTGTTGCCCCTGTTACTAATGCCGCACCTTGTGCAATATTTTTCACTTTCTGAACGACTTCATCTAAATAGCTACGGTTATTCGCACGCACATAAAATTGGGCAACTGAATAATCAGGAACGATGTTAGCCGCAATGCCACCTTCTTTAATAATTCCATGAATTCGAACATCTGATGTCACATGCTGACGAAGGGCATTAATACCATTAAAGAGTTGAATCACTGCATCAAGAGCATTGATTCCCTTTTCAGGAGATGCTGCCGCATGGCTTGACTGACCTGAATAAGCAAATTGAATCGCATCCATTGCCAAGGAATCCCCACTTTCATAGGATTCATCAGCTGGGTGCAAAATCATAGCCACATCAATATCGTCAAAAATCCCTTGCTCCGCCATCGGAACCTTCGCTCCATTCGTTTCTTCAGCAGGAGTTCCAAGAACCACCACTCGTCCACCTGTTTTATCCACCAATTTGCTCAACAATACGCCAGCACCTGCACTCATTGTTCCTATCATATTATGGCCGCATCCATGTCCCACTCCAGGTAGAGCATCGTATTCGGATAGGTAAGCAATCGTAGGTCCTTCTTTATTACTGTCGTATACCGCTTTAAAGGAAGTCGCTCGACCGACAATTCCTGTTTCCACTACGAAATGGTGCTCCTTTAAAAACGTGACCAGTTTTTCCATAGATTTATATTCTTGATCACCTAGTTCAGGCTCATGGTAAATAGAATCGCTCATATCCCATAGCTTATTTTGTATCGTCTCTAAATGTTGTTTTAATTGATTGTTCATTAGTAACACTCCTTTATATAT
>WTKE01000099.1 GCA_011524525.1 Bacillus sp. (in: firmicutes)
TTTAACACTGTGAGAATATTATTAAGGGGAGATTAACATGACTACAACCACAAGTCCATTAGATTCGAAAACAATTGAAATTATTAAATCTACGGTTCCTGTCTTAGCACAACATGGAGAAGCCATTACCAAGAGATTCTACGAAATGATGTTTACAAACCATCCGGAGTTGTTAAATATTTTCAACCACGCCAATCAAAAACAAGGAAGACAGCCTAAAGCACTTGCGAATACGGTCTATGCTGCCGCTGCATATATTGATAATTTAGAAGCCATTCTACCCGTTGTTAGACAAATTGCCCATAAACATAGAAGTTTACAAGTCAAAGCTGAGCATTATCCTATCGTCGGTAAACATTTATTATTGGCAATAAAAGATGTACTTGGCGATGCTGCAACCGATGACATTATTGATGCTTGGGGGAAAGCATATGGTGTCATTGCTGATGTATTTATTCAAGTAGAGAAAGAAATGTATGAGGAAACAGTTTCTCTATCTGGTGGCTGGAATGATTTCAGAGACTTCACTGTTGCTAAAAAAATAAAAGAAAGTGAAGTAATCACGTCATTCTACCTGCAGCCAAAGGATGGTAAGGGGATTCCTACTTTCACTCCTGGTCAGTATATTAGCATTCGCGTGAAAATTTCCGGAGAAGAGTACACTCATATCCGCCAGTATAGCTTATCTGACAGCCCTGAAAAAGAATACTACCGAATTAGTGTAAAGAAGGAAACCTCTTCTTCTGACCATATCCCAAACGGGAAAGTATCCACTTACTTACACGATACCATCCAAGAAGGAGATACTCTAGAAGTGACAGCACCTGCCGGTGATTTTGTTCTTGATGTAGAGTCTACCGAGCCTGTTGTATTGTTGAGCGGAGGTGTTGGTATTACACCTATGATTAGCATGTTAAATACCATTGCTTCAAAACAGCCAAATCGCAAAGTAACTTTCGTTCATGCTGCTATTAACAGTACAACTCACGCTATGCATGATCATGTTAAAGAACTTTCTAATCAATCGCAGAATTTCGAGTATCATCTTTGCTATGAAAAGCCAACTGAAAAGGATCTATTAAATAAAGAGTATACTAAAGAAGGATATATTGACCTGCCATGGATTGATTCAATCGTTAAAGATAAAAACGCTTCTTTCTACTTCTGTGGTCCCATCCCATTCATGAAAACAGTAAATAATGCATTAAAAGACTTAGGAATTTCTTCTGATAAGATTCATTTTGAATTCTTTGGTCCTGCTGAACAGTTAAATTAAGTGATAAAAAGCCATTCATTGCTAATAGCTGAATGGCTTTTTTACACTCAAAATTCTTTCAACAACTGGTTGACCTGAGAAACAATACCTTTGATGAGTTCATTAACAGATTGACGTTTACTTAGCCTTACCCCCTGACCCGACCAAAGAGACATAAACTCAGGATTATTTTGTCTCGCAGCTTCTTTTCTAATATTACTAGTTAAGTAATGTTGAATAGGATAATCTAGTATCAAGTTTTCTCTGCTCTTCATCTCTTTTATAAACTGGTTATTAATTCCTCTAGCCGGTTTTCCTGAGAACACGGTAGTTAAACTTGTCTCGTCTTCAGCTGCATGTAGAATAGCATTTTTGTGCTGTTCATTTGCTCCACTCTCTATCGTAGTGAGGAAAGCTGTCCCCATTTGAACTGCTTCTGAGCCTAAAAAAATTGAAGCTATCACACCTCTACCATCCATCACTCCGCCGGATGCAATGACGGGAATATTGACACGATCCACAACCTGAGGCACTAAAGACATTAAGCCTATTAGACTTTCTTGCGCATCTTTTATGAAAGTTCCCCGATGCCCCCCTGCTTCACTTCCTTGAACTACAACAGCATCCATCCCCATATTTTCATTGATTACAGCTTCATTTACAGTTGTAGCTGTTCCAATAACAATGATCTTATGTTTTTTTAATTCTCTTATTACATCCTCTGATGGGATACCAAAAGTAAATGAACACACAGGCACCTTTTCTTCAATGATAATTTTTACTTTTTCTTCAAATGTACATTCGTTTTCGTATGTAGGTAATTCATCTTTTATCCCTAATTCGTTTCTAAAAGGTTGTAAGAGTGCGATTGCTTCATTAATATCTTCTTCTGAGATCTCGGGTTGTTCAGGTATAAATAAATTAACCCCAAATGTTCTGGAAGTTAAAGATTTTATTTCCCTTATCTGAAGACGTAATTCATTGGGCTGCATATATCCAGCACCAATCATCCCTAAAGCCCCAGCGTTTGACACCGAAGAGACAAACCTAGAAGTTGTTACACCACCTGCCATAGGTGCTTGAATGATCGGATAATCTAATCCTAATAGTTTTGTCAATTTATTTTGGTTCCACATCAATATCTCACCCTCCATCCACTTTGACAATGTCATTTATTTTCTATTTAAATTCGCTTATAATATCTTACTTTCCTTCTGTCTTGGTTAGTTATTATTGAATAATCGGATTGACAATATAACGATAAATCTATATATTCAATTTTATTGTGACTACTAAATATGTTTCTAATATAGTAGTTTAATTAAAAAAATCATCTAGAAGGAGTTTCAACATGCAACAGAAAATACCGTTTTCCACTTATGCATTGATCGGTACAATGCTATTCGGTCTTTACTTTGGTGCAGGAAATTTAATTTTCCCGATCCAATTAGGCCAACTTGCAGGTACGAACTTTTGGCCAGCACTTATTGGCTTTTTAGTGACTGCCATAGGCCTCCCCTTTTTAGGTATTCTAGCAATTGGGTTATCAGGAAGTACAGGTTTGCGTGATTTAGCAAGTCGCGTACATCCACTTTTTGGTGTCGTATTTGCGATGGCCCTTTACTTAACGATTGGACCATTTTTTGCGATCCCACGTACGGCAACTGTACCATTCGTTGTTGGCTTTGAACCGTATATCAATCCAGACTCAGCAAGTTTATGGCTTGGACTATTTAGCCTTGTATTTTTTGCCATTGTTTATTATTTCTCGTTAAACCCAGCAAAGATTATGGACTACGTTGGAAAATATTTAACACCGGCCTTTTTAGTATTTTTATTTATATTAATTGTGACTGCGATTTTGAAGCCGATGGGTAACTTTGGTGAGCCAACTGGAGATTATAAAAACTTAGCCTTTATGACAGGCTTTAAAGAAGGCTATAACACGATGGATGCCCTTGCCTCCCTTGCTTTCGGAATTGTTGTCATCAACACGATTAAAAGCCAAGGCATCACTCAAACAAAAGCGATTGCCAAAGCAACTTGGCAATCTGGTATATTTGCGATGGGACTAATGACGCTCATTTATGGTCTTATTACTTATATGGGTGCATCGAGTATAAACGCAGTAGGAACATTTACAAATGGTGGGGAGATATTTGCTGCTGTTTCTCAGCATTACTTCGGATCATTCGGTAATATTTTATTAGCGATTATCATTGTTCTCGCTTGCTTAAAAACGAGTATTGGACTTATTACGGCATGTAGTGAATTTTTCCATAATGTTTTTCCAAAAGTGAGCTATCGTTGGTTTGTGCTTATTCTTTGTATCGTTTCTTTTGCCATTGCTAATTTCGGTTTGAACAATATCATTCTGTTTGCGATTCCGGTATTAATGTTTTTATATCCGTTAGCTATTGTTCTAATTTTATTGGCATTATTCTCACCATTATTCAAAGGGAAACAAAGCGTATTCGCTGCAACTATGCTACTCACGTTCTTTGTCAGTATTATTGATGGGTATAGCACATTAGCAGCTTATTTACCTGGAGCGACTGTGGGATTACTCGAATCAATTAAAACTTTTTATTTAGAATTTCTACCACTCTATGAAATTGGCCTTGGGTGGATGCTGCCCGCTTTTATTGGCGTGATTATCGGATTGATATGGCCGAGTAAAGCAAAATAAAGAACAATAGAAAGGAGGAAGTTCCAATGAACTTCCTCCTTCTATTGTTCAAGCTTCCGTTTACAAACTAAACCTCTGCAATCTCTTATAAAATGTACTTCTTGGGATATCAAGCAATTTAGCTGCTGCTGTGACGTTTCCCTTTGTTTTTTTCAATGCATCAAGCATAAGATCTCGCTGAATTTTTTCACGTGGTTTTAAAGGCGTTTTGACGAGTTCATTTTCTTCCTTTGGCAGACTGTCCATTGACTGTGTTGGCAATACCTCATTGATCAGGCCAACAATCGAACCAGGCCATTGTGGAAGCATAATCGATAGTCTCTCTAACACATTGGTAAGCTCTCTAATATTACCAGGCCATTCATACTCTATTAATCTATCTACAACGTCCTCCAAATAATCAATGTTCCAGTTGCTTTTTTGGCAAATATACCTTACAAGATGTGGAATATCCTCTTTTCTATCTCTTAAAGCAGGTGCTTCAATTGGGTATACATGCAAACGATAAAAAAGGTCTTCCCTGAAATCCCCTTCACCGACTAATTGCCTTAAATCCCTATGGGTCGCTGTTATCACACGTACATCTAACGGTACTTCCTTCGTGCTACCAATTGGAGTCACTTTTCTCTCCTGAAGCACACGTAATAGAGCGACTTGCATCGTTTGTGGAATTTCACCAATTTCATCGAGGAAGATGGTTCCTTTATTTGCTTGTTCAAACTTTCCTTTATATCCCTGTTTTCTGGCACCTGTAAAAGCACCTTCTACGTAGCCAAAAAGCTCGCTTTCCATTAAATCTTTTGGAATTGCACCACAATTTAAGGAAATGAAGGGACCATTTTTGCGAGGACTGTTATCATGGATTGCCCTTGCAATTAATTCTTTTCCTGTACCTGTTTCTCCTGTAATAAAAACGGATGTATCGGATGGAGCAACGAGTTTTACCTTCTGTAACGTATTTTGAAAAACCTGACTCACTCCCGCTTCTCCTTGAAATGAAAAGGAATTGTTTGAATGAGACACAAAAATACGACTCTGTTCTGTAATTATTTCAGATAGAAAAAAGCAGGTTCCATGTCTTCTTTTTTCTTCCTTTAAGAAAAATGGCATTTCCAAATCAATGTTGTACTTGTTATGTAGGAATTCAAATACGTTCATACCGATCACTCGGGGATTTTTTTCTCGGATGGAATTACTGGCAGATAAAATCATGTTGTTAAAATTACAGACGATAAAGAGGTGATTTTTATATGTTTCTGCAAGAACGGTTGCTTGTTGAATCAGTTTCATTTCTCTTTTATAAGACCTACTAGTGATTTCCTTTTCTATCGCATAAGAAATAGAAGTTACCATTCCAATCATAAAGGGGTGAGACGACTCGACTGGGCAAGACACATCAATGACTCCTAGTAAGCTTCCATCCTCATGAATGATAGGAGTAGCTGAACAGCTCCATTGATGGGATGCAATCGAATAGTGCTCAGGCCCATGAATAATTACGGGTTCTTTTGCTTGTAACGCCGTTCCAATTGCGTTCGTACCGACTTCCGTTTCCGTCCACTGTACTCCTTCAACAAAATTTATTCTTCGCGCATTCATTAACGTTCTCTCATTCCCTGATATAGAAAGGACGTATCCATCAGGGTCAACCAATAAGCCCATCATCCCTGACTCTTTTAACGGTTGATTCATTTTCTTTAAAAAAGGGGTAGCCAATTCGATTAGAAGTGTATTTTCTGCCTTTTTTGCATCTAATTCTTGTTGTGTGAGTACATGGTGGGCTTTATTTAGATAGGGATTCACTTTTTCTGTTTTGCATCGGTACCACGACTCTAGGATTCTTTGATTTAACCGTGCTGAATCGAGTACACCTTCCTTTACAAAACGCTTCCAAGTATCAAAATAAAAGGTAGTATCCATGAAACCTCCTCTATCCATGATAAATATTTCCACGTTTTTACCTATGAAGGGAAAACTATCCAATTATCATTATAGTAAAGGTTGTATCCGCTTTCAATGAGTAATCAGTCGTATATAGAATAATTCCAAAAATAAAAGCCTTTGCTATTTAACGCAAAGGCTTAGTAATTACTTAAATGGATCTACTAAAATCTTAATTTGATTTTTGCTACTCGTTAATGCTTCAAACCCTTCATCGACAATTTCATTTAGTGATATCTTTTTAGTGATGAGTCTTTCGGCTTGAATTTGTCCGTTAGCAATCAATTGGATTACTTGAGGAAAAATATTACGATACGCAATAATACTTGTCATTTTTCTTTCTGTTAAGATAAAATTATTTACCGGAATGGTAGCTTCTTTTTCCCAAATGCTAATGTTTACTACATTCCCTTCCGCTTTGGTCGCTTGAATGGCGGTGTTTATTGTGGCATCGATACCCGCTACCTCAAAGGCAACATCCACCCCTAGACCATTTGTAAACCTTTTTATTTCTTGTACTGCATCCACCTCGATAGGATCAATGACCATATGGGCCCCTGCTTGTAACGCTATTTCTCGACGTTCTGGAGATACTTCTACAGCAATAATTTGACTGGATCCTGCTGCTTTTGCTGCTTGAATGACTAATAACCCGATTGGACCAGTACCGATTACCGCAACAGAGTCACCTATCCTCATCTCGCTTTGTCGAACCGCATGTACCGCTACTGCTGTAGGTTCGACAAGTGCCGCTTGTTCCCATGACATGTGGTCAGGAATTTGATGAACCATCTTTTCTGGAACCACACTGTATTCCGAAAAACCGCCAATACCACCAGAAAGACCTACAAACCCTAATTGTTCACACACATTATAGTGACCTTTTTGGCATGAGATACAGGTTCCACAGTTATAGATGGGCTCCACACATACACGATCACCAATCTTTACTGACCTTACCTCATTACCAACTGCAACTACTTCACCCGCATACTCATGACCCATTACAATTGGAGCTTGATCCTCTGATAAAGGGTGTGGCTCTTCTACGGGAATAAAAATGGGCCCAGCTAAGTATTCGTGTAAATCTGATCCACAAATTCCACAATACGAAACCTTTATCTTTACCTGATCCTTTTCAACGGATGGTTCAGGAATATTTTCCACACGAATCTCTTTTCTGTTATACCAGAGAGCAGCTCTCATTACCATTCCTCCTATTAATTTAAACATGTACCGCATGACCAATGGCATTTAACAAGGCTTCATGGACCGCCTCTGAAAGCGTGGGATGGGCAGCAATAAAGTTTTCTAATAAATCCGTTGTCATTTCGGCGTGAAGCATAACCGTCGCTTGACCGATGAGTTCTGTCGCATGCGCTCCCACAATGGATACTCCAATGATTTCACCGAACTCCGGTTCAATTAATACTTTTACTTTTCCAAGCTGCTTACCTGAAATGAGTGCCTTTCCATTCGCAGCAAAAGGAAACACACCTATTCGGATATCCCCGTATTGTTCTCTTGCTTGCTTTTCCGTTAACCCTACACTAGCGATTTCTGGTGAAGTGTAAATACAGCGAGGGACAGCTCGATAATTGACTTGAGCTTCCTCTCCACAAGCTTGTAATGCTGCCACAGTTCCTTCGTGGAAAGCAACATGTGCCAATTGAATCCCACCAATGACGTCTCCACAGGCGTAGATGTTTGAAATATTCGTTTCCATGCAATCATTCACGAAGATTCCATTATTGGAAAAATCAAGCCCGATATGCTCCAAGCCTAGATTTTGTACTCTCGGTTTTCGACCAATTGAAACAAGCACAAGGTCTGCATGTAGCTCTTTAGACCCTTCTTCATTTTCAAAGACCACTTTCTTATTTTCTTTTTGTAGATCCTTAAGCGCTGTTGATGTATGAACAGTGACCCCATCGTCTTCGAGCTGCTTATGTAAGATGGTCGCCACCTCTTCATCCTCACCCGGCAATAGCTGGCAAGACATCTCGATTATAGTCACCTTCGTACCCAATCTACTATACACACTAGCAAACTCACAGCCTATCACTCCTCCACCAATAATCACCATCGATTCAGGAGTCTCCTGAATCGACATGGCGTGACTACTGTGAAGGATCCACTTACCATCAAAAGGAGCAAAAGGCAAAGCAACTGGTTCTGAGCCTGTTGCAAGGATGATTTTGTCGGCAGAAACTTCTTGTTGTATCCCTTCCGATTCTACCCGAACCACTCGGCTGGTAACAAAGGTAGCTTTTCCATTGATCACTTTCACTTTGTTTTTTCGCATTAAATAATGAATTCCCTGGACAAGAGTGGAAACAATTTGGTTTTTCCGTTGCTGAATACTTTGCCAATCAACCTCTATTTCACCCACCGGGAGGCGTATGCCAAATTCACTTGCATGCATGACCTGTCTAAATACCTCTGCGCTTTCGAGTAGAGACTTCGTTGGCATGCATCCTTCATTTAAACAAGTTCCCCCTAAGGGACCTTGGTCAATAAGAGTTACTTCATGTCCCTGCTGGGCTGCCGTAATCGCAGCCACATAACCAGCAGGTCCACCTCCAATAATCATAATCCTTGTCAAAAGAACCCCCTTCTTTCTAAAAAAGCATCGTAATAGGATCTTCTAAAAACTTTTTCACCGTTTGTAAAAAGGCCGCCGCCGGGGCTCCATCGAGTATACGGTGATCGAACGTTAAGCTAAGTGGTAAGATGCTTCTTTTCTCGATGGTTTCGCCAACAAATTCAGGGGAATCATACACAGCACCAACACCAAGGATCCCAGCTTCCGGTGGATTCAATACAGGAGTAAAATGGTCGACTCCATAAGCGCCTAGATTACTAATAGTAAACGTGGAGCCCTGCATTTCATCTTGACTAAGTTGCCCTTCTCTTGCCTTCTTCGCTAGTTTCTTAATACTTTTAGAAAGGTCAATAAGAGTGGATTGATCAGCATTTCGAATTACAGGAACGACTAATCCTCTTTCAAGGGCGACAGCCATTCCAAGATGAACCTGTTTATATAAATGGATCTTGTTTTCAATATAGGCACTATTCATTTGCTCATGCTGTTTTAACGAAAGAACCACAGCTCTTGCGATAAAATCTGTTACGGTCAGCTTATTGTCATATCGAGATTGAACAGTCTCCATGGTTTGCTTTTGCAAGGCAATTAAATTTGATACATCCACTTTCATGTTAATGGTCAGCTGAGCAGATTTTTGAAGACTGTCATACATTCTTTCAGCAATCACTTTTCGAATACCTGTAACAGGTATTTGTTGACTTTCTTCTACCGTTTCAACAGAGGTTTGTTCAGGTTTAGTTACCTCGTTAACTTGTGCTGACCGTGCATGTTTTAATGCTTCTTGAACATCTTCTTTGGTAATTCTGCCTCCTGGCCCGGTTCCTTGAATGCTTTCAATGTCCAATCCCCCAGCCTCAGCCATTTTTCTTGCAACTGGAGATATTTTTATACGATCACGAGCTGTTCGCGCTTGTTTTTTAGGCTCCGTTTGTTCCAGCTGCACAGAAGCAGAAGCTTCTTTTTCATATTTTGTTTCTTGAACCTTCGTGACAGAAGCTATATTTTCTCCAGGATTTCCGATATAACAAATAACTGTACCAGGCGGAACTCCTTCGCCTTCAGGAACCGCAATTTGCAATACGGTTCCTTCTGCTGGAGACTCAACATCAATCTCAATTTTTTCGGAGCTTACACTAGCAATCGGTTCACCCTTTCCGACCGCATCACCAACTGTTTTGTTCCATACGGAAACAGTCCCTTCTTTCATAGCCATTCCCAGTTTGGGCATTACGACTTCTACCGCCATGATTTTCTCTCCTTCCAGCTCTCTATCTATACTTCGATTGGTGTACCTAATAATTCAGACACCACTTTGACCACACGTTCTGGCTTCGGTAAATAAATGTCCTCTAATGGAGGCGAGAATGGTACTGGAGTATGTGGTGCAGTGATTCGTTTAATGGGTGCATCAAGGGTGTCAAACCCTTTATCTGCAACAAGCGCTGCAATATCTGTTGCAATACTACATCTTGGATTTGCTTCATCAATAACGATAAGTCGATTCGTTTTTGCTACCGACGAAAGAATCGTTTCTTCGTCTAATGGTGAAAGACTTCGAGGGTCTACCACTTCCACTTCAATTCCACTTGCTGCAAGTGTGGCAGCAGCTTCTAATGCGGTATGCACCTGCTTCCCGATTGCAACGATCGTCACGTCAGAACCTTCACGTTTGATATCTGCTTTTCCTATTGGAATCGTATAATATCCTTCTGGAACATCACCTGTCATGTTATAAAGTGTTTTATCCTCAAAAAAGATGACCGGGTCATTATCTTCTATAGAAGCAAGCAATAATCCCTTGGCTTCATATGGCGTAGATGGAACAACCACCTTCACGCCTGGGATCGCAGTAAACAGCGCATACAAACTTTGAGAATGCTGGGCTGCAGCTCTAAAACCTGCTCCATGCATCGTCCGTATCGTCACAGGCACCTGTGCTTTCCCACCAAACATATAACGGAACTTTGCTCCCTGATTTAATACTTCATCTAAACAGCTTCCGATAAAGTCATTAAACATGAGCTCCGCAATTGGTCTGAGGCCTGTGGAAGCCGCTGCCATAGCTGCCCCCATATAACCAGCTTCTGAAATGGGAGTATCTAAGATTCTGTCACGACCAAATTCCTGTACAAGCCCTTTTGTTACTCCTAGTACACCGCCCCATGCATCTTCATCCTGTAGATGGTCAACTTGCGCTCCTCCAGCAACATCCTCCCCCATTAAAATGACATTTTCATCTTTTCGCATCGCTAGTTTCATAGCCTCGTTGATTGCAGCTGACATACTCAATTTTCTTGTCATGTTTGATTCCTCCTTTTATATGGATCGTATTAATTAATAAGAGACATACACATCAGTTAATAAATCAGACGCGTTAGGATATGGACTATCTTCACTAAACTTCACCGCTTGTTTTACTGCTTCTTCAACCGATTCTTCTAACTCAACTAATTCTTGTTCTGTTAGCATCTGTTCGCTTGCAATATGATTTCTAAATAGTAAGATTGCGTCTTTATCCGTCTTATGCTCTAGCTTTTCTTGTTCTGTCTTGTATTTTTGAGCATCCCCTTCGAAGTGACCGTAATTCCGATACGTTACGCACTCAATAAGAGTAGGACCTTCCCCACGTCTTGCTCTTTGAACTGCTTCCTCAGCCGCTTGGTAAACGGCAAGAACATCCTTCCCATCGACTTTAATACCAGGAATGTTATAGCCACTCGCACGATCAACAATCGATTTACAGCTAGACGCATAGGAAAAAGGAGTGGCTTCAGCATAGCCATTATTTTCAGCAACAAATATAACAGGAAGCTTCCATATTGCTGCTAGATTAATGCCCTCATGGAAAGTCCCATGATTTTGAGCACCATCTCCAAAAAAGCAAACGCTTACATTATCAGTCTTTTTATACTTAGCCGTAAGAGCCGATCCACAAGCGAGTGGAAATCCGCCACCAACAATTCCATTCGCACCAAGCATCCCTTTATCAAGATCCGCAATATGCATCGAGCCGCCCTTACCTCTACATAAGCCTGTCACCTTTCCATAAATTTCAGCCATCATACCATTCAAGTCGCACCCTTTAGCAATACAATGTCCATGGCCACGATGAGTACTTGTAATGCTATCTTTATCATTTAAATGGGCACATACCCCAACAGCTACTGCTTCTTCTCCAGCATATAAATGAACAAAACCTGGCAAGATTCCTTGTGCAAATAACTCATGAACCCTGTCCTCAAAATTGCGAATCTCTAACATCTTTTGATACATCCACTGTGCTTTTTCCTTAGTTAAAGCCACATCTTTGCTTTCCAATGCTCTCATTTATTCCAACCTCCCAGGAAAAATTCGTTACACTATTTTTAATGCAAGAACTATGCCAACATGAAAAGCTAATACTTTAGGGATTCAAAATGAAACTAGAGATAAAAAAAGAGACAAAACGAGACAGCTGTCTCAATTTGTCTCTTTTTAATTCTTTTTTAAACAAAAGAATCGCACGATGTGGCGTACGATTCTCAACTTATTTTTCTCAAGCACACAGGTTCCTAGTTTATTTGTCATTCTTAGGTAGTGAATAGACTAATGATTTTGAAAAGAATAACTAAGATTTTTAAGTGTATACAGTCTAGCTGTCAATATAAACAAATCATTGTAGTTGTATTGAACATACTCATCAATAGTGGTGAGTCCTTTTTGAAGGCTATCTACTAAATAATATGTGTACTTTCCATCCCACTCAAACTGGTTGATTCTATGAAGTTCATCCGAAATAATTTTAAATTTATATTCATTAATAAATAGTTTTACCTGATACATCTTATCTGCATCGACCATAAAGCTGTTTTTATGTTTTTCAACATACCGAATAAAACCCTTTATATTTTCAGCGAGTAGAAGTGCTTTTTGCATCTCATGGATCATACCCTTCATCTCCTTACAGTCACTATTAAGAAAAGTGTATGACTGAAGATGTTCCTGTATCACTAATAAATCGAGATTATTATTCTATCAGGGATATTTGTATAATTT
>WTKE01000104.1 GCA_011524525.1 Bacillus sp. (in: firmicutes)
ACTGACGATTTCACTTTTTTATGTTTCAGAAGCTAATTATGTCCCAGCCTCTTTTGTTATAATCTTTGCAAGTTGTTCGTAAGTCATATCGCTTTTAACAACAAACTCACCTAGTTGAACTTTTGTATGATAACCAGTATTGATTAAATATTGCTCAAAATCAAAGGCATCAGTGATGATTCCTGCGTCTTTTAAAAGTGTGGCAATCTCGCTTGATTGCATACCACTAATAATGTTAAGCTTGTACTCTTTAACAGCTTCTGCAGGCTGTTCCTCTTCTTTTGGTTCCTCTTCTTTCACTGTATCTGTTTGTTCTGCCTCTTTTGTTTCTTCTTCAGATGGTGTTGCTTCAGTGTCTTTTGCCTTTGCTTCTAACTCTTCGTATGCTTTTTGCTCAACTACTTTATATCCCTTATCTTCTATTTGAGCAATTAACTCTTTATTGCTTAATTTTGCTGCTGCTCCACTTTCTCCGGAAAGATAATAATAGGACCCAAATATACAAGTTGATAAAAGGAGACCAAAAGCAAATGCTCTTAGATGAATCTTATTCATATGTTTCGCCCCTCATAGAAAATTCATTTAAGATCATCTCAACATCCTCAATAGGAAGAGAAGATTGCTTTGCGATTTGTTCAATCGAGAGACCTTGTTGGGATAGTGACCAAACTTGGTTCTTTAATATTGCATGAACTTCTTTTTTTTGAGAAGCAGTACTAGAAAAGTCTGAATCGGGTACTAGAAGTTCCTCTTCAAGAATCTTTATTTTTCTCTTCATTTGGTATAGCTCTTGAATTTGGTTTAGGGATAACTGATCGATTTCACTCTTAAGCTCTTTCACCGGATCCTTAACAAAAAAAGATAGGACGAAGAGAAGTATTGATACAACCAATAAACTTAGTAAAACATATTCCATTTCTTTCACCTCTTAAAAATCAATAAAAACATTGTATCACTATATACGACAATTTTCGAATCAAAGTAAGAAGATAAGTGGGTTTTGTCGAGGGAAATGAGAAAAAAAGGTCGAAATAACTAGTTTTACTTACAAGACTTGTAAATTTAAAAAATAATTCTTCCTATAGAGTCGGTATGACGGGGATAAGCAGATTACGACAAAATGTGTTTATTGTGAGAGAAACGTATCAATGCTACGATGAAACTAACAAATAGGTATTTTTAAAGAAAGAAAACATATACTGATAATTTCTAAATTCTTGAGGTGCATAATGACGATTGTCCCCAATACATTGGCTAAAAGAAAAGAAAAGGATGGGATTCACACTCAATTTATTGCTAAAGACAAGCTTTTCGTATGTTGGTATACATCGCCATTAAAATTAGATGTGTTACAACGTTTTTTTAAACAGTCTATAGAAGGTCAGGTTGTGAGAGTGTATGACGTGACCGACCAATTACGTAATAATGAGGCAACTTGTCGATACCAAGACATAAGAGTTCCCCTACAACAAAACTATTGGACGTTAAAAGGATTAAAGGAAAACAAGGTATATTTACTGGAATTAGGCTTTTTCTTGGAAGATCAATACTTCCCAGTTCAACAATCTGACTTTATTCAAATGGAACAAATGGATTTCATTGAAGAACAAAAATCACCAGGTATGGTTTTAAGAAAATCACGGGGCTGGAATCAATATGTAAGTACATACAGCTTTTATGAAAATGTGAAGGAAAGTGAGTGGGGACGTGAACAATAAGAAAATTCTTATGCTTTCATGGGAGTACCCTCCTAATGTGGTTGGAGGCTTGTCCAGACATGTGGAAGGATTAGCTAAAGCATTAACATCAATTGGCTATCAGATTCATATCATAACGACTTGGATTGAGGAACTTCCCATTTATGAAAGAATAGGAAATTTAGAAATTTTTAGAGTCGTTCCTTTAAATGAGGGGGACCCCAGTTTTATTCGTTGGGTCGGAGGTTTAAATTTATCAATTGTACATCGGGCTATGGATCTTATGGAAGAACATGAATATGCTTTGATTCATGCGCATGATTGGCTCGTAGGCGCTGCTGCAGTGACATTAAAAGAGAAACGACAATTACCTTTAGTTACTACGATTCACGCTACTGAACATGGTAGGAACGAAGGAATATATACTGAAATGCAAAAGAAGATTTATGAACAAGAGAAAGAGCTCGTTCTTCATTCAGATAAAGTCATTATTTGCAGCACATCTATGAAAGAAGAAGTACTTCACATTTTTAATATTGAACCTCATAAAATTGTCATGATTCCCAATGGAATAGATACAAGCATTGTCAACATTATTTATAGTAAGGAAGTATTGGATAAATTTCCTATCCATCCTGAGAAAAAAATGGTGTTTTCAATTGGTAGGATGGTAAAGGAAAAGGGTTTCCATACTCTTATTGAAGCAGCGAAAGAAATAGAAACAAGTCGACC
This sequence comes from Bacillus sp. (in: firmicutes), assembly GCA_011524525.1. Classification (GTDB taxonomy): domain Bacteria; phylum Bacillota; class Bacilli; order Bacillales; family Cytobacillaceae; genus Robertmurraya_A. The sequence goes on from WTKE01000104.1 coordinate 2,430, forward strand.
AGATGTTTACTTTATGATTGCTGGAAAAGGTCCGATGCTCCAAGAGTTCAGACATCGAGTGGAAATATTCGGGTTAAAAAATATTTATTTTATTGGTTTTGTTACAGATGCTGAGAGAGAAGCTCTTTTTAAGCAATGTTATTTAGCTGTATTCCCAAGTTTGTATGAGCCTTTTGGGATCGTTGCACTAGAAGCTATGGCCTATTCGAAACCAACAATTGTATCAAATGTTGGAGGTCTCAAGAGCATTATCGATCATCTACACACGGGTTTATTAATGAGCAGCAATAATCCAAAGAGTTTTATTGAGCAGGTAACGATTCTTTTAGACAATGAAGAACTGGCTATTCAATTAGGTGAGAATGGGAAAAGAATGATTGAGGCTATGTATAGTTGGAAAAGTATTGCGGAGGATACACATCGAGTTTTTGAAGAAACAGTTTTGCAGATTAGGTTATAGCTAAGTTCGTACAAACAAAGGATGTAGGGGAGAGATAAGAATGAAGGGCGTGATTTTGGCTGGTGGGAAAGGGTCCCGGATGTCGCCACTTACATTGTTAACTCCAAAACCTCTCGTACCCATTATGAATATTCCTGTAATTGATCTTTGTATTTCATGGTTAAAATCACAGGGAGTAACTGAAATAGCCATAACAATCCATCATCTAGCGACGAAAATACAAAAACATTGTGGTGACGGGAGCAAATACGGAGTAAAACTTGTTTATTTTTATGAGACAAACCCAATGGGTACTGCAGGTGGTCTTCAAGCTTTAAAGGAGTTTATTGATGGAACATTTATTGTGATATCTTCGGATGTAGTTAATCAATTCGATCTTCAAAAGGCTATTACATTCCATTTTGAGTCAAGAAGTGATCTTACGATAGTAACCACCAAGATGTCACACCCAGAGCATTATGGGATCGTTATTAAGGATAAGAAAGGAAAAGTTCGTTGCTTTTTAGAAAAGCCACCTCAGCATTTAATCTTCAGTGATCAAATTAATACAGGAATTTATATTATTGAACCAGCCATACTTAACTATATTCCAAGTGACCGTCCATTTGATTTTAGCCATGATTTATTTCCTCTATTATTACAGAAGAATTTTCCTCTTTACAGCTTTAGTTTGGAGGGCTATTGGATTGATATTGGCCAAATTCATACATACCACCAAGTTCATCGAGATTCCTTGTCATCCTTCTTGGGATGGGAAATAAAAAGAGGATACAAGCAGATTAAAAAGGGTGTGTGGATAGGCCCGAATTGTGAGATTGATCCGTTATGTAGCATGGAAGGTCCGGTTCTTATTGGTGAAGGTTCTAAGCTTGGTTCAAATACGATCATCGGTGCCAACACGGTCATCGGTAATAATTGTGTGATTGAGAGTGACTGTTTCTTAGAAGATTGTATTTTATGGGACGGAGTTCAAATTAAAAAGGATTCTCATATTGTAAATTGTGTCATTGCTTCATTTGTTGTGGTTGAAGAGGGAGCAAGTATGGTAGATAATATGTTGGTTTTTGGAAAGAAAGAGATACAGAGTAAATTAATTAGAAGTGTCACTCCCCAATCTGTAGATTTTTTTGAAAGTGGCCCCACCTATGAGCATGAAGATCATCCTGGTAGTGAATACAGCATGGAGAAACTTGAAACCAAAATACCATTTGATGCAATAGTAACCGTAACAAAAATTCACTGTCCATCGAATTTAAAAAGTAAAATGGTTAGAATACTTATCGAGAGTATGCTTGAAAATACAAAGGATATAAACATAAAAGAAGGAATCAAGCTCCACTTGAGTGATAATCGTTGGGTATATATTTTTCCGTTTGAAATGGAAGATTATATAACCATCTATACACATGCGGAGAGTATCGAAGTTGCTAGAGCAATGGCCTATGAATGCCGTAACCAAATAACGATCTATCAAGGGGTGTAAAATGATAACACATACGTATTTGTCAATGGAAAAGGACGCAGTTGAACACACTCCTAATATGAGAAAACAGTTTTCAACTATTCCTGGTGTTTGGATAGGTGGGAATATGTACTGGATTTCAAATGGGCATGAAAAATTAATTTCTTCAGAGTCGATTTCCATTCATGTTAAAGAAGAAAGTATCCATTCCAAAGTTCGTTTGTTCCAAGTATATGTCAGAAATCATAACGAAGTGGAAAAGAAAGTCAAGCTCCTCTTTATGAGCCGTCACCACGAAGTAGCGACCGAGCACCTCTCATTTGTATCGCCCCTTGAAAAAGTAATTTTTCATCTTTCAGGTGAGAAGATATTTTTAGTAAATGGTCGCTCTGAAGAAGGAACCATTCAGCAAACCATTCAGCCTCTTTGGAATATTCCAACAGAACAAATATGGGCAGATCAAACAAAAGGAATCTTGAAATATCAACCGATGGGAAAGGGCGCTGCTGCAAGTATCTTTACACTCGATTTAACCATCCCTGCTCAAACTTTAAGAAAAGGTACCGCATGGGTGATTCAAGGAACGGAGAAGAATTTGCTTCTACATCTTAATGATACAATTTTTAAAAAACACACTAGCATTTCAAAATAAATAATGGTATTATAGAAAAGTCGTATGAACAAATAACGAACAAGTCTGAACAGATAGAGTTTGGAGGGATAAATATGCGTGTGAACATTACATTAGCTTGCACTGAAACTGGTGATCGTAACTATATCACTACAAAAAATAAGCGCAATAACCCAGATCGTATCGAGCTGAAAAAATATTGCCCAAGATTAAAGCGAGTTACTTTACACCGTGAAACAAAATAAGCAGTAGGGTCATTCCCACTGCTTTTTTTTGTGTTTACATACAAACATTCAGATACCAGGGGGAATTTCGTTGACTAGTAAAAGGTTCCTTCGCTCCAGCCTTCAACAAGATCTTCAGCAAAAGCCGCAACAACAATATGAAATCCAATCCACTCAAATTGCAACTCGTTTATTCAATACAGAGGAGTGGAAGGACGCTTCTACTATTGCAATTACCATATCGAGAACACCTGAAGTAGATACATACCCCATCATCCATGAAGCCTGGCAAACAGGGAAAACGATTGTTGTTCCAAAGTGTCACCAGCAGACGCGTACTATGACTTTTCATGGTATTCAATCTTTTGAACAGCTAGAATCTGTCTTTTTTGGTCTACTAGAACCAATTGTCAGTCAAACGGTTGAGGTTCATAAAAGTAGAATAGATTTAGTGATTGTTCCTGGCTTAGGTTATACAACTAAAGGCTACCGTATAGGTTTTGGTGGTGGTTATTATGATCGTTTTCTAAGTGATTATGAAGGTAAGACCATCTCTTTGGCTTTTCCAGAACAAATTAAACCTTCCCTTCCGTTAGAACCACATGATATTCCGGTACGAAAGCTAATTACCCCAGAGGAGGTTATTAGTATTGATTGAATATATCCTAATGCCTTCCTTTATCATTTTGGCATCTGTTCTTGGGTATGCCTTGCGATTTTTGACAAAGTCAGGAAGTGTTACAGCCGTATTCGTCGGTCTACTTATTTGCTTTGGCTTAGGGATAGAAGGATTGATTTTATTAGGGATATTTTTTACTTCATCAAGTCTTTGGTCTGTATACAAAAGAAAAGACAAGATGGTAGCCGAAGAGAAGCATGCAAAGGGTTCTAGGCGGGATTATCAACAAGTGCTGGCCAATGGTGGAATGGCGGCACTAATAAGCGTTTGGTATGGATTCTTTCAAACCAATAGTTTACTTTTAGCTTTTTGTGTCTTTATTGCTACTTCTAACTCTGATACTTGGGCATCGGAAATCGGGACGTTAAGTAAAAAACGCCCTTACTCTGTTCGTACATTTTCAGTTGTCGAAAGAGGAACATCGGGAGCGGTCAGTTTGTTAGGGACAATGGCCGCGGTAGTAGGTTCAATGGTGATTGCCTATTCATCTTATGTACTATTCGACTTACAAATATCTGAATTTTGGGTGATTTTCCTATTTGGGTTTCTCGGCAATGTTATTGATACTTTTCTCGGTGCATATGTACAAGCATTGTATAGGTGCTCACTCTGCGGGGTAGAAACTGAGAAAATGGTTCATTGTCAAAGAAAAACAACCATAATTAGAGGAAGAAAATTCTTTAATAATGACGTGGTTAACTTTATATCTGGCTTTGCTCCTGCCATCTCGATATTGTTAATGTATTAGGTCATCTTGATTGTGGAAACCATAAGTAATGAACTAAGGAGGGAATGGAATGAAAAATCATGTTAATCGTGTAGCTCTAATTGGAACAGGTGCTGTAGGTTCGAGTTATGCATTTGCACTGTTAAACCAAGGGGTAACGGAAGAACTAGTGCTAATTGATTTAAATAAAGAGAAATCAGAAGGGGATGCTATGGATTTAAACCATGGGATGCCTTTTGCTCCAAGCCCAACAAAGATATGGTTTGGTGATTATAGTGATTGTAAAGATGCTGATTTAGTTGTCATCTGTGCAGGGGCCAATCAAAAGCCGGGTGAAACAAGATTAGACCTAGTTGAAAAAAATACTCGTATTTTTAAAGGGATTGTTGAGCAAGTTATGGCAAATTCCTTTGATGGTATATTTTTAGTTGCTACAAATCCTGTAGACATTTTAACCTACGCTGTCTGGAAGTTTTCTGGATTGCCCAAGGAAAGAGTCATCGGATCTGGTACGATTCTTGATACAGCAAGGTTTCGCTACCTGTTAGGAGATTATTTTAATGTGGATACTAGAAATATTCATGCCTACATTATCGGTGAGCATGGTGATACAGAACTTCCTGTATGGAGTCGCGCTGATATTGCCGGCATTCCAATTTCACAATGGATTAAGAAAAATAGTGAGTATAAGCAAGAGGATTTAGAGGAGCTATTTCTAAATGTAAGGGATGCAGCTTATCACATTATTGAAAGAAAAGGTGCGACTTTTTATGGAATCGCCATGGGCTTAGTTCGTGTAACAAAAGCGATCTTGCAAAATGAAAATTCGGTTCTTACTGTTTCAGCCTACCTTGATGGGGAATACGATCAAAATGATGTATACATAGGCGTACCTGCAGTAGTAAACAGAAATGGAATTAGAGAAGTAGTCCATTTAGATTTAGATGAAACAGAGAAGGTAAAGTTTGCTCACTCTGTTAAAGTGCTAAAAAAGACAATGGAACCTGTTATGAAGATTGAAAAATGATTTTCATTTGTCATGGATAAAAATGAATTTGACGTTTCAAACTATAGGTAGGAGGGATGAATATGTCACGTTTATTTTCCATGGTATTAGTTGGTATTGGTGGATATTATGCCTATAAGAATCGTTTTCGTTTGGTTAATATCGTACTCGGTAGTCCAATGATAAGAAGAATGGTTGTAAGTTCCTTAATGAATGTACCGTATGTTCGAAACCTAATGACAAAAACGGTATTCTCAGGACGTCCTGCCTTTTAAGAAAAAGACCAAAGTTTTTGTAAACTTTGGTCTTTTTTTATGCTCATTTATCCAATCGTACAGGACCGAACTCAAAACTTTTTTATTAAGAATCAATCTCGTATATAATGTGATTAAATATATGCAAAGGAAAGAGGGGGAAGCTTGAACCAATTAGAAGATTATTTATTTTGGAAGCTTGCACATTTTCTTATTCATAAAAAGGAGTATCGACTGTTAAGAATCTCTCCTTCGCAAGAGGAATTGTGGTTTGAAAGAGTAGAAAACAAACAAGTACCAATTATTCGTCTTAGAAGGATCGACTTAGACTGGAGCAATTGGCTTGCTCGGGATATTGAAAACAGTGGAAACAATGGTGAAGCAATCCGACGTCAATTGATTCGCGGCGAGGCAAACATATTAAATTTATATGTGTCAGCCTATCCACCCGTCGATGACTATGAGTTTCTACTTTCAGGAAAAAGGATTCTCAAAACAAATGTCACAACAAAGGTGATTACCCGGAACACATATAATAAGGAAATATCTGAATTGGAACATATATTCAGTGAGGAAATACCACTGGAGAGCAAGGAGGAGTTCTCTCTAAATGAAATTGAGCTCTTAAAAAATGCTACGTTAGAAACAGCTATTGAACGAATAAAAATTGAGAAGAGCATGTTTGAAAATGGAAAACCCTTTTTTACATATCTCTTCATGGTCCTTCAAATCATCGCTTTCCTTTTACTTGAATGGAAAGGTGGAAGCACAAATACGGCCACCCTCATTAAGTATGGTGCGAAGTTCAATCCGCTTATTATAGAGGGAGAATGGTGGAGATTTTTAACACCCATCCTCCTTCATATCGGATTTTTCCATTTATTTATGAATACATTGGCATTGTATTATCTTGGACCTACGATTGAAAGAATATATGGACGAATGAGATTTCTTTTTATATATTTGGTCGCTGGGTTTAGTGGCTCACTGGCTAGTTTTTTATTCACTACTAGTCTTTCGGCTGGTGCAAGTGGTGCAATCTTTGGTTGCTTTGGAGCTCTTTTATACTTTGGGCTTAATTATCGTTCCCTTTTCTTTCGGACAATGGGCTTTAATGTTCTTGTTGTCATCGCCATCAACCTGTCTCTTGGTTTTACGATTCCGGGAATTGATAACGCTGGTCATCTTGGTGGTCTTGTTGGAGGATTTCTAGCTGCATCGATTGTCCATTTTCCAAAACATAAAAAATGGGTGCAGCAACTATTGTTTTTATTCCTTACTGTAGCAGGGATGGGTAGTATGTTATGGTATGGCTACACAAACCCAGAAAAAATTACAGATACACAATCGGTGATGGTCTTGTCTCAGGTGTATCTTCAAGATGAGAACTATGATGAAGCATATCGTTTATTGTCCCATGCCATTCAAACTCATCAGTCATCTGCAGAATTATTTTTTCAGTTTTCTTATGTTGAGATTAAACGAAACGACCTATCCTCTGCGGAAAACCATTTGCAAAAAGCAATTGAACTTGATCCATACTTTCATGAGGCATACTATAATCTTTCCCTTATCTACTATGAATTAGGAAACAAAGAAGAGTCACTAACATATGTACAAAAAGCATTAGAGCTTGCGCCCGATCGAGAAGAGTATCAAAGTTTTATAGGCAAATTACAACAATAGAAATGATTATTCCTAAGGTGATGTTTTTAGCATCACCTTTTTCAATTGAAAGAGTATGTTTTTTTGGGTGAATGTCTAAGATGTTGAAGTATACATGGAAATGTTTGGACAAGCTCTTCAATTGAACGAGGTGGACGCTATGGAAGCAGCAAAACATAAGGTAAGTTCAAAACTACATACCAATACAAGTTATTTAAGAGATGCTCTTGGTGTTGATAAAAGCTTTGATGTTATTCAGTTAGATGTAGAATACGCTGAGAAAGGAATGGCATTTTATTTTGTAGATGGCTTTGTAAAAGATGATATTCTTCACTATTTAATGAAGCTGTTAGCAGATTTAAAGAAGGAGCAGCTTGAGCCTGACGCATTGAGTGCACTGCTAAAAACGTATATCCCTTATGTCGAAGTGGAAACTACCGACGATTTGGATAAGGTGGTTGATACTGTATTAGCCGGTCCTACAGCTCTACTTGTCGATGGGATTCCAACAGCCATTCTAATTGACGCAAGAACCTACCCTGTTCGTGGTCCTCAAGAGCCGGATATTGAAAGGGTAGTAAGAGGAGCAAGAGATGGCTTTGTCGAAACACTAGTTTTCAATACAGCCTTAACCCGAAGAAGAGTAAGAGACCGTACGTTAAGGATGGAATATTTGCAGGTCGGAAGAAGATCAAAGACTGATATTGTTATTAGTTATATAGAAGATATTGCCGATCCCCAAATGGTTAAACAGTTAAAAGAATCTTTATCAAAAATTGATACGGATGGCTTGCCCATGGCAGATAAAACAATAGAAGAATATTTGTCAGGTAGACATTGGAATCCGTTCCCTGTTATTCGATATACGGAAAGACCGGATACAGCTGCTACACATTTATATGAGGGACATGTATGTATTATCGTCGATGGGTCACCAAGTGTAATCATTGCCCCTGTTACCTTTTGGCATCATCTGCAGCATGCTGAGGAGTATCGGAACAAACCTATTGTTGGCGCGTATCTTAGATTAGTACGTTTTATAGCCGTTTGGGCGTCTATCTTTTTGTTGCCATTGTGGTATTTATTAGCGACGAATAAAGATTTGTTGCCAGATGCTCTTTCCTTTATAGGGCCAAATGAGATGGGGCAAATCCCCCTGTTTTTACAGTTTCTACTGATTGAGATTGGCCTTGACGTGCTAAGGATGGCAGCTATTCATACGCCATCAGCTTTAGCAACTGCACTTGGTCTTGTGGCAGCCTTAATGATTGGACAAGTTGCTGTCGAAGTAGGATTACTCAGTAATGAAGTCATATTATACTTCTCTATTGCAGCTCTTGGAACGTTTGCAACACCAAGCTATGAGTTAAGCTTAGCATCAAGATTAGTAAGACTCTGCTTACTAATTTTTACTGCGCTATTCCATACGATCGGATTTGTGGTAGGGATCGTATTATTAATTCTGTTGCTCGCAAATATGAAATCATTTGGTGTCCCATATCTTTGGCCATTCATCCCCTTTGATATAAAAGCACTAAAAGATGTTCTAATTCGATCACCAATTCCTTTAAAAAGTAAGAGACCAGAAATTTTACATCCCCAAGATCCTGATAGATAACACATGTCTTTCATTTAGAAAGGCATATTTTTTTTGTAGTATTGAGTAAAGCGCGGTTTTCGATTATACTTTTTATGAAAGCGTTTGTACAAGCTTTCACAATTAAGTACTTGAGGTAAATACATGAAGAATACATATGATATTCAACAATTTTTAAAGAAATTTGGAACGATTATTTATGTTGGTGACCGCCTAGCTGATTTAGAGTTGATGGAGGAAGAACTGAAGGAGTTATATCAATCTCAGTTGATTGAAGAGCAGGACTTTCAAACGGCATTATTTATTGTACGTCATGAAATTCAACAAATAAAAAAATAAAGAATAGTAGGTGCGAAAATGACAGACAAGTGGTTGGTTGGGGTAGATTTAGGGGGAACAACAACAAAGCTTGCTTTTATTAATCAATATGGTGAAATCCTAAAGAAATGGGAAATCCCAACAGATAATAGCAATAAGGGAAAAAATATTACAATAAACATTGCCAAATCAATTGATCAGGCTCTTGAAGAGTTAGATCAGCCTAAAAGTAAGCTTCTAGGGATAGGAATGGGTGCACCTGGTCCAGTAGATTATTCAACTGGCATTATCTACAATGTTGTAAATTTAGGCTGGGATGATAATTATCCTTTAAAGGACTTATTAGAAGTAGAAACATCTTTACCTGCTATCATTGATAATGATGCTAACTGTGCGGCACTTGGTGAGATGTGGAAGGGTGCTGGAAATGGTGGGAAGGATATCGTTGCTGTCACGTTAGGAACAGGTGTTGGAGGCGGCGTGATCGCTAACGGGCATATTGTTCAAGGTGTAAGCGGAGCAGCTGGTGAGATTGGACATATTACTTCCATCCCTGTCGGTGGAGCCCCTTGTAACTGTGGAAAAACTGGTTGCTTGGAGACCATTGCTTCAGCAACAGGTATCGTTCGAATAGGAAAAGAAAAGCTTAAGAAGGCGCAGGATTTAAATGGAGAACTCGCTTCGATTTATCGTGAAGAGGGTACCATCTCTGCCAAAAATATATTTGATAGTGCGAGAAATGGGGATGCTCTTGCAAAAGAAGTAATTGAGGAAGTAAGTTTCCATCTTGGATTAGCATTAGCAAATATTGCAAACACACTTAACCCAGAGAAAATTGTTCTTGGTGGTGGAGTTTCAAAAGCGGGAGATATTTTACTAGACAGCGTTCGTCAAAACTTTGAGAAATTCGCCTTCTCAAGAGTAAAGGAATCAACAAAAATCGCAGTTGCGACACTCGGAAATGACGCGGGTGTTATTGGAGCAGCATGGTTAATAAGGGATTATGTAAGTAAGTAATATGG
>WTKE01000109.1 GCA_011524525.1 Bacillus sp. (in: firmicutes)
CCATAATAATAGCTTGGTAGAAGCTTGGAAGCAGTCTCAGGATCTTTAACGATCTCTTTTATTTTTCCACGGATAAACTCGGCAACCGTCTCATTCGCCTCTTCATTAACTGTGATATCATAGTATGCTGCAAAAAGACCTAACCCACCATTTTCCCATGCATGTTCATAGACTTTTTGTCTTTCTTCAGATGTTACCTCAAGGGCCGATTTATCTGGTGGAACCGCTGGCTGACCACCTGCTGATTCTCGCATCTGTTTTTTGATTTCTAAAAAATTTTTCTTCGCTTGTTCCACATACCCTTCACTATATGGATGATTTCTAGCAGGAGCACTATACTGAGGAGTACGTTGGAAAACGGTTAGATGTTCCGCTTCTTGTGCAATTACTGGAATTGCCTGGACTCCACTTGATCCAGTACCAATAATACCCACTCTCTTCCCTTTAAAGTCAACTCCACCATGTGGCCAATGTCCGGTATGGTAAGCTTCCCCTTTAAAGTTTTCTAACCCATTAAATTTAGGTAGATTCGCGGCAGAAAGGCAGCCAACCCCGGTAATAAAGTACTTCGCTGTTACACTTGTACCGTTATCAAGTTGAATCTCCCATTTTTTTGTATCTTCATTATAGTGAGCAGACTGTACACGTGTCTTAAATTGGATGTCTTTTTTAAGATCAAACTTATCTGCTACAAAATTTAAATAGCGTAAAATCTCTGGTTGGGCGGGATATCTCGAAGTCCATGTCCATTCATTATATAGGTCTTCCGAAAACGTATAGTTATAGTAAATGCTCTCGGAATCACAGCGAGCACCAGGATAACGGTTCCAATACCAAGTTCCCCCAACACCATCTCCTGCTTCAAATACTGCTGTTGTGAAACCTGCTTCTCTTAGACGATACAGCATATACAATCCTGAAAATCCTGCACCTATAACGACTGCATCAAATGGTTTTGTTGAACTCATTTTCTTCCCCTCCACTCTTTTTTATGGCTGGCGAACTTCTTTATTAATCGTATTTAAAAATTCAGCAATATTTGAAATGGATGCTTTAATTCGGTCTGGAAAAACAGCCATATTCGTAAAATAACCATGAACAAGCCCTTCTTCACAGATCGTTTCAACCTGTACTCCTGCATTCCTTAATTTTTCTGCATATTCTTGCCCTTCATCTCGCAGCACATCATATTCCGCTGTTATTACGTAAGCAGGTGGTAGACCAGATACATCCTCAGCTTCTAGTGGAGCTGCTAACTTATTTCTAGCATCTTCTTCTCCGTTAATATAATAGTTTCCGAACCAAATCATTAGATCCCGATCTAATCCAAATCCTTGTTGGAACTCAAAATATGACTTGGTATCATAGGTTAAGCTAGTCACAGGATATATTAAAATTTGACCTTCAATCTCTGGCCCTTTTTCGTCCTTTGAAAGAAGGGTCATAGCTGCTGAAAGATTTCCACCGGCACTGTCACCACCAACCACAATTTTGGAAGCGTTTCCATTTATCTCCGCTGCATGTTCTTTTACCCATTTCAAAGCAGCGTATGAATCTTCTACAGGAATTGGAAACTTGTATTCAGGAGCAAGACGGTAATCTACTGACACAACCACTCGCTCTGTCCGATTTGCTAACATCCGGCAACTTGCATCCGCTGTTTCTAAGTCCCCTATTACCCATCCACCTCCGTGGTAATAGACAAAAAGCGGAAATGGCCCTTCCCCTTCTGGTGTATAAATTCGGACATTTATTTCTGCTTCTTTTCCGACCGGTATTAATCTATCTTCAACACTTGCTAACGGGGCAAGTTCTACTTCTACTGGTGGTACAAGTGCAAACAAATCTCTTACTGCTTGTGCTTCCATTGAGTGAAGGGCAGGCATTTGATTGAACGCTTCTAAATAAAGTTTTGCTTGTGGATCTAAATTAGCCATTTGACATCTTCCTCTCTAATAGGTATATTTACATATTTAGAAATTCCTTCTTAATATGCTACCTAAATCGTAGTATTTTCTGTATAATTTGAATATTCCCAATTTTAGATATAGATACTTCCTAAAAAGGAGATGATTTTTATACCAACCCATTACTCCGTTTTAGAACATGTTCGAAAGCTTGAAGTTCAAGCTAGTCATGAGGAGCAGCTCTATCATATTCTTGATATCTATTTGAAACTCTTCCCAACTAAAAATGCCTTCTTATTTCGTTACTCACCTTTAGGATATTTAGGCGAAGGAATTATCCAGTTAACCTCTACTCAACTCATACATATTAGAGAAATCAGGGACGATATCCGAGCTCTACCCATTATCCACTCAGCTATTAAAGAACGAGAAGCAAAATATTGTTCGGGTATTGAACACCTAAAACAAATCAGTAGTAGATACGTTTTTCCTTCGAATGTAAATTCTATGTTGGTCGTACCTATTTGTTTTGGCTCTGTTGCTGTCGGTTACATTTGCTCAACGGAATTTCAAGAAGGAGTAGTTTTCGACGAGAAAACACTATCTTCACTTTCTTTATACGGAAAACTAATAGGAAAATATCTTCATAGTTCCATAGAAAATAATACTCCTACTTCTTTAAGTAAGAGAGAATTAGAGGTGATGAAGAGAATTTCTCAAGGAGAAAGTACAAAAGAAATGGCTGATTCCATGAACATTAGTGAATTGACAGTCAAGCAGTACGTGAAAACGGCCATAAAAAAACTCGGAGCAAACAACCGCTCACATGCAGTGGGAGAATTATTTCGAACGGGTATTCTTTCATGAATTTTATGTAAGCGCTTCAACGAGAGAGAAGAAAGCGAGTTCCCTCGCTTTCTTACTTGAAGTAAAGAGCCATCATATCTTCTCCGATATAATTATCGTCTATTTTCATGGAGCGAGGGTCATTTCCGATTAGTTTAAAACCGATAGATTCATACAAATTTTTTGCAGCTGTATTATTCGATGAAACCGTTAAATATACCTGCTCCACTCCACCGATTTCTTTTGCCTTCTCTATCGCAGCATTCATTAATTGTTTCCCTACTCCATACCTCCTTACTTGAGGAGTGACATACATGGCAAAAATATCAGAGCGATGTTTGAGTTTCCTTTTGATTTCTGTAACAAGGGTGACTACACCAACAAGTTTGTCTTCTTCAAATGCCCCAAAAGTATATGCGTTGACTGCCCGAAGTCTTGAAGCATGAACTTCTATTGAATACTCCATTTCCTCTTCCACACTCGAGCTAAACGCCTCTGGGTGATTTTGTAGTGCTTCTATTCTTTTTTCTTTGTATTTTACTGCATCGTTTTCATTAAGTAAGCGAATCTTAATCATTTCTAATCTCCCTCACCTTTTTGTTATTACTCGTATTATACATGGAAATAAATGTTTACGATATAAGGGGTAAAGTTTCCACAATTACTGGCTACAGAGAGGATATTAGAGCAAAAATAATGTTATCTATGATGGTGAAACGAAAAAAGTCTCTCCTTCATGTTTTTACTTGTAAGTCAAGATGAAAACTTCGCTTACATTCATTTTTTTTCATTGAAGTGTTTCATAAACTTTTGTATCTTATGTAAGTATGTTTGTAAATTAGGAGGAACTTTTCAACATGAATCAAAATCAAACACAAAAAATCCAAGTTGTTACAGCTGACCCCTCTGCCCTAGGTTTGTTTGGACTAGCTATGGTAACCTTGGTTGCTTCATCACAAAAGCTTGGCTGGACAGACGGCGTTTCCTTTGTTTTACCTTGGGCCATTTTCCTTGGTGGTTTTGCACAACTATTCGCTGCAATCAATGATGCGAAACATAATAATACATTCGGCACAACTGCATTTGGTGCATTTGCTCTTTTCTGGTTCGGTGTAGGTGCTTCATGGTTAATCAACCTTGGTGTTTTTGGAGAAAATGCGGCACTCGCTGTTGATCCAAAGCAGTTAGGAATTGCATTTATTGGCTATTTATTGTTTAGCTTATACATGACGATTGGTGCGATGGAAACACATAAAGTATTATTTATTATCTTTGTTCTTATTGATTTCTTATTTATCGGTCTTTCTTTATCGACTCTTGGTGTAGCACCTGAATTTTTCCATGAGGTAGCTGCGATTTCTGAATTACTTATTGCCATTATGTCGTTTTATGGATCAGCCGCAGCTGTTTTAAACAATCATTTTGGAAAAGTGTTCATTCCAGTCGGAAAACCATTTGGGATCTTTAAATAAATCGTACGAAAGGGAAGTAGTAATTTTACTGCTTCCCTTTCATTTTCTTTTGAAAAGGTAATGGTATAACCAGATTTGTGAGGATTGAACGAACAAGTAGATAGGATAGGAGTAAGTGATCTTGTATCCATTCTTGTAATGGAATATTCCTGTCAGAATCCCTATGTATTCCACACCAATCCCAACAGCGGACCAGAAAAGAATATATAGGATTAGCCAATATTTTTTATTAGGTATATGCAACTGCTCATATAAATAAATATATAGATAACCTACCGGGGCATACATCGTATACGAAAACAGATCAAATAACTGGTATTTGGATTCATCGCCCACATCATAAAAATCAATCGGTTCAATTGCTATTGTATGATCAAACATAAGACCAATGACAACCCCAAACAACAAGTTCACAACTGTTACGGATGATGAAAATTTTTTAGGAAGAAGAATGAAAAGAGTAAACCCTAAGCTGATAATAATTAACACAGTCCACTCGTTCCAATTAAATGCATTGTCATATATGATATTAGTCATGTTTTTCTTCCACCATCAATTCTTGTCGTTATACGAGCAGTTAAAAGGGTTATTCCTATTAATGCTCCAATACAAAGCATTTCATAGAAAATGGTCCAACCTTTGTATTGAATAATATTTAATGCTCGTAACAATTGTGAACCTGCCACCAGTAGGAAAAATGTAAGAATGGTTATCTCCCATTTCCTTCTCTTATTCTTTGATGTGAAATAGACATTAACAAAAATTAATAAAATTATACTCATTGTTATATCTCGATACACAACTAAAGCTAACCAATTGCTATAGGAAACAACAGGCTTAATTAAACTAAAGGTTGAAATGTTTAACGTCAGCTTATTAATATCTACAATAGCTGTAACAAAAAATACAATCACATTTGTCACGCTGCCAACTTTTTGGGGGAGTAGAGCAAAAAATAGAATCGTCAACCATGCTGTAATGGTTATATAAACAAGACTCAGATAGACCCTCTCCTTTTGTCTGATACCTATCATTATTTTCCTCAAATATCACACAGTTATGTAAGACCCACTCATATACGAACTTCCCTTTGAATGGTAATAATAACCCACCTATATATGGGAACACTATTTCTAAACTACATTGGTAAAAGGAGGTTTTCATATGAATCAAAATAGATTATCCATTTTTGCTCTTGGTGGAGTAAATGAAATTGGTAAGAATATGTATGTTGTTCAATATGGAGAAGACATGATTGTCATTGATTGTGGAGGGAAATTCCCTGATGAAAGCTTATTGGGAATTGACTTAATCATCCCTGATACTACTTATTTAGAGGAAAACAGAGACAAAATCCGAGCTTTGATCGTTACACACGGGCATGAAGATCATATTGGTGGAATTCCTTATTTTCTCAAAAAACTAAATGTTCCTATTTATGCAACTCGTTTTACGTTAGGGTTAATTGAATTGAAGTTAGACGAACACCGTTTAACTGGAGATACCAAGCTCGTCGAGGTTCATGCGGAATCTGAGCTTACTTTTGGGGAAGTCGGAGTTTCCTTTTTTAGAGTTAGTCATAGTATTCCCGATTGCCTTGGAATTGTTTTTCATACTCCTGAGGGAAATGTGGTACATACCGGTGATTTTAAATTCGACTTAACTCCAGCCAATCATCAGCATTCTGATATACACAAAATGGCCGAAATCGGTAAAAAAGGTGTAATCGCATTAATTTCCGAAAGTACAAATGCTGAGAGAAAAGGATTAACTCCTTCTGAAGAAATGGTAGGGAATCATATGGATGAGGCTTTTCTGCGTGCAGATGGAAAGATCTTCGTCTCCACCTTTGCCTCCAATGTAAATCGTGTCCAACAAGTGGTGGATGCAGCTATTAAAACGAAACGGAAACTTGCATTAATTGGACGCAGCATGGTGAATGTTGTCCAGGTAGCAATGGAACGAGGCTATGTAAATATTCCTGAGGGTATGATCATTGACGCAAGATCTGCTAACGAATTGGCTCCAGAAAAAGTTGCTGTTCTTTGTACCGGTAGCCAAGGTGAACCAATGGCTGCCCTATCCAGGTTATCTACTGGAAATTATAGAGATATGGTGATCTATCCTGGAGATACAGTCATATTAGCTGCTTCCCCAATTCCCGGAAACGAAAAGGATGTCTCCCGAATTATAGATAATTTGTTTCAACTCGGAGCAAAGGTGATTTATGGATCTGGAAGCACAACAGGGATGCATGTGTCAGGACATGGATATCAAGAGGACCTAAAACTCATGCTTACCTTAATGAAGCCTACTTATTTTATCCCTATACATGGGGAATACCGCATGCTACACCATCACCGATTATTAGCAGAGTCCGTTGGAGTAGAAAAAGGAAATAGCTTTATTATAAAAAATGGAGATGTTGTTGATATCGAGCATGGAACTGCTGTTCAAACACGTAGCATCCCTAACGGGGATACGTATGTCGATGGAGTAAGTGTCGGTGATGTAGGAGAAATTGTCCTTAGAGACCGAAGACAACTGTCTGAAGATGGAATGGTCGTTATTGTCATAACCCTCAGTAAATCGGATCGAAAAATCATTCAAGGTCCTGATACGATTACCAGAGGTTTTGTATATGTTAAGGATTCCGAAGATTTAATTAGAGAAATCAATCGTATAACTAAAAAAACGGTTAATGATTTACAAGCAGAAAACGTTCGACAGTGGAATGTTATGAAACAAAATATCAAAAAATCAGTTGGTCATTACTTATTTACGCAAACAAAGAGAAAACCGATGATTTTACCGGTCATTATTGAAATTTAAGTATCTTGGGAAATAAAAAGTAACCACCTAGTTAATATAGGTGGTTACTTTTTCATTTGCCCTTTGGATTTGGTCCATATTTATTTTCACCCGGCTGACTGTCAAGCACTGCAAATACTAGAAGCACGATTAAGCCGATTAGAGGGATAAAGGATAGCAGCATCCACCACCCTGTCCTTCCTATATCATGCAGACGACGTACACTAACAGCTATTGAAGGTAACAAAACAGCTAAGCCGTATATCCCAGATAGAATTCCCCCAAGACCAAGCATCATTTCAATCATAGAGAACAACATGGTTAAGAGAAAATTAAATAGGAAAAACATCCAGTACTCTTTTCTCCTAGCTCTCCCTTGAAATCCAACATAATTCTTTAGAACTTTCATATACCATTGCATTTTATGACCCTCCAAGAATGAAGTGTGCTAAACAGGTATTGATTATATTGCACTAACCTTCTGAGAGTTATTCACTCCCTGATTACATGAATGTTTCGACTATTTCAAAACCTTCTTCTTCAAACCCGAATATATATATTCTAAAGGGAATTCTAGGGAGGAATGAAGGTGAATATTCGTTATTTAGGTGCTTTAGGATTTGGAATAGGTGGGTTAATTGTTGGACTGTCTGGTGACTATTTCATCTTTGCGATCTTTTTTATGGGGTTAATCGGAAGTGCTATGCTAAGTATTCCCGGTCGTAGTATGAAACTTACGATTCTTACTACCTTATTAGGCGCCTTAGGTTTTGTTATAGGATTTACCCATATTTTCAGACCCATTTACGAGAATATCCCACCTGAACTTATTACTCTTTTCGCCGCTGCTGTTTCTGGAATCATGTTAGGTCACGCCGCCCTATTATCTAGAAGAGTTCGAAAATAGTAAAGGAAATGTTTCATTCCAATTATAACTAAAAAACTGACTTTGGTATCAAGCCTCCCAAAGTCAGTTTTATCAATTAATTAAAGCTCTTTTCCATTTGTTGCAATGACACTTTTATACCAGTCAAAAGACTTTTTCTTAGATCTTTCTAGAGTACCGTTACCTTCGTTGTCTTTATCAACATAGATAAATCCGTAGCGCTTTTTCATTTCACCTGTTGTAAAAGATACACAATCAATACAGCCCCATGGTGTGTAACCCATTAACTCCACTCCATCTAGTTCAATGGCTTTCTCCATTTCTTGAATATGTGAGCGTAGGTAGTCAATCCGATAGTCATCATTTACACTTCCATCTTCTTCCTTCACATCAACAGCACCAAAGCCATTTTCAACGATAAATAATGGTAGTTCGTATCTTTCCCATAATTGATTTAGTGAATATCTTAAACCAACTGGGTCAATCTGCCAGCCCCAATCAGATGCTTTAACAAATGGATTTTTAACACTTGAGCTAGAACCGACCACGTCGTTTTCATCTACCTGATTTACACCGCTTTTTACTGCATCAGACATATAGTAACTGAATCCGATATAATCGACTGTTCCTTCTGCAAGAATTTGTGCATCCTCAGGCTCCATTTTAATGTTATAACCTTTTCTTTCCCACTCTTTTAGGGCATATGCACCATAATGTCCTCTTGCATGTACATCCGCAAAGAACCAACGGTCATGCATGGATTCAACTTGCAACATCATATCGTCAGGATGACATGAGAATGGGTAAATAGGTACAAACGAAACCATACATCCAATTTGGAAATCAGGGTTAATCTTGTGGCCTTCTTTCACCACTAGTGCACTTGCAACAAGCTCATGGTGAACCGCTTGGTACATAACTTCTTCTCTATTTTCGCCTTCCTTATATTGAACACCAGAGCAGGTCCAAACAAACAGTGGATTGGCTGTATTTTTTTGGTTATTAATTTCGTTAAAGGTCATCCAGTACTTTACTTTGTTTTTATAACGTTCCATCACTGTTTTCGAATAGTGTACAAAGAATTCAATCACTTTACGGTTACGCCAACCACCGTATTCCTTCACTAGATGATAAGGCATTTCAAAGTGACTTAACGTAATGACAGGTTCAATGCCATGCTTTAATAACTCATCAAACATATCATCATAAAATTGTAAGCCTTCTTCGTTTGGCTCCACTTCATCACCTTTTGGAAAAATACGTGTCCACGCAATACTTGTACGGAAACATTTGAAACCCATTTCTGCAAATAGCGCAATATCTTCTTTATAATTGCCGTGGAAATCAATGGCTTCATGGTTAGGATAAAACTTACCTTCTAAAACTCCATCCGTAATTTGTCTTGGAACACCGTGTGCGCCAGCAGTCATTACGTCAGCCACACTCGGGCCTTTTCCACCTTTATTCCATCCACCTTCTACTTGATGGGCTGCAACTGCTCCACCCCATAAAAAGTTCTCTTGAAATGCCATGATCTATTCCTCCGTTTACTATTAAAATCACTTCGCTTATCATGCCCGAAACTAAACAGCCTATATGCTTCATGTTTATTTCATTCACTAACTTATAGTGATATAGTATAGGAAGAATATTTGGAGTGAAAGACTTTCTAAGCAGATTAGAATGGCATTCTATTTTTTTATACCTTTTTTAATCAAATAATGAAATACCTTTTTAAAAAGGAGTAAAGTTATTACATTATGATCATCTCAAACAAGCTTGAATCAATGGACTCTTTATCAAAGTCCGAAGAAGTACTTGCGACATATATATTAAAAGAAAAGGAAAATATCCAGCACTTGTCAACGAAGGATTTAGCTCTAGCTACCTTTACTTCCCCTTCCACTGTTGTTCGTTTGTCACAAAAATTAGGTTTTAGCGGCTGGAATGAGTTAAAAGAAAAATATATTGAGGAAATCCACTATTTAAACCAGCATTTTTCGAATATTGATCCAAATTTCCCTTTTGAACCAGAAGATAGCTTAATGAGCATCGCTTCAAAGATTGGTCATTTAGCAACCGAAACGGTCGAAGATACATTGGCACTATTAAAAAATGAGGAATTAAGAAAAGCGACCGAGCTACTAGCTAAGGCTGATATCATAAATATATATGGAATAAGTAATTCTCTTTTAATGGCGTTTGATTTTAAGCACAAAATGCTACGTATAAATCGTCATGTGGAACTAATGAATGTTCCTGAAGAACAAATTTTTGTTGCAAACAATTCTACCCCAAAAAACACAGCGATTTTAATCTCGTATTCAGGTGAATCGGACGAGGTTATTAAAATTGCCAAGGTATTGAGGGACAGAAAAACTCCTATTATTTCTTTAACGAGTCTTAGCGAAAACAGTTTAAAAAGCTATTCTGATTGTATGTTATACATTTCTACTCGTGAAAAAATGTATTCAAAAATTGGCTACTATTCAACCAATAACTCTATTCATTTGATTTTGGATATCCTTTATTCTTGTATTTTTAAAATGAACTACCATGAAAATCTAGCATACAAAACGAAAGTTGCAAAGAGTACGGAAGAAAGAGTGGTAAGCAGTATCGTATTAGAAGAAAACTAAAAGGCCAGCTTTAGCGAACATTCGTTAAAACTGGCCCCTATTTACCAAGTAACTCATGATTCCATCGTTACTTGTATCTCTTTCTCTTTTAGCACACTAAACAGCTCTTCGATATGTGCATTGTTTTTTGTTTCAACCGATAGATCTAGTTGTGCAAAGCCAGGATAAATGTTCTTCCCCATATGATGGAGATGAACATCTTGAATATTGGCATCTAATTCCGTTATCGAGCTGACCACCCGTTGAAGCTCTCCTGGCTTATCCTTTAAAATGATAGAAAAGTTCGCGTACCTTCCTGACTCAACAAGTCCACGTTCAATAATCCTTGATATAAAATGAACGTTGACGTTACCTCCACTTAAAACAGCAGCTACCTTTTTATTGGTTATACTTATTTTTTTATATAATAATGCCGCAAGAGAACTAGCCCCTGACCCTTCAACAAGTAATTTATTTCTTTCTAAAAGTAAGAGCATCGTTCGCGCAATTTCCATTTCGTCCACACACACAATATCATCTACATATTTTTTTACAATTTCAAAATTGCTCGCCCCTGGTTTTTGCACAGCTATTCCATCTGCCATAGTTGGTGCAGATTTAATGGCAATGGGCTTCTGTTCGATTAACGATTGCTTCATACTAGGACACGCCATGGTTTGAACACCATATACAGCAATATTAGGATTTTTTTCCTTCACAGCCATTGCTACCCCTGCTATCAGCCCACCACCGCCAACCGGACAAATAACCGTCTCTACTTCAGGAAGTTGGTCAAGAATCTCTAGCCCCACTGTTCCTTGACCTGTGATGACTGCCTCATCATCAAAGGCGTGAATGAATGTCGCACCTCTTTTTTCGTTCAGCTCTAAAGCGTGAGCAAGGGCTTCATCAAACACATTTCCCTCTAATATTACCTCTGCCCCGTATTGCCTTGTCGCAAGCACTTTACTGAGCGGTGCTCCCTTTGGCATGACAATTGTACACGGAATCCCAAGCATTTGACTAGAATAGGCAACCCCTTGAGCGTGATTACCAGCAGATGCAGCTACCACTCCCTTTTTTAATTCTCCTTCAGATAAAGAGATTAACTTATTATAGGATCCCCTCACCTTAAAGGATCCAGTCTTTTGAAGATTCTCTAACTTTAAATACACTTCGTTTTGAGCAAGGTTACTAAACGTTTTGGAATAATCCAAAGGAGTTTCATGCACAATGCCCTTCATCTTCTCTCGGGCAATAATGATGTTATCTAGGTTCACTGCAACTCCTCCTAGGTCCTATTATTTAGTAGTAGGATGTGCATCATTATTGGAAATATGTAGTGACAATCTGCTCATCATAATTACTTCACATATTCTTATAAGAAAGTATTAGATTATATTA
>WTKE01000112.1 GCA_011524525.1 Bacillus sp. (in: firmicutes)
CAAATCCTTGAATTTTGGCTTATTTAGAGCAGTTAACCGGAATTCCTCCGCTTATATCTCGTTCTTAAGCCTCCTCTATATACATTAGCCGGAAATTCTCCGCCTATTAATTCTTTTATCTATACGAAATCATCTATGATTTGATTTACAAATTAGACTACAGTTCCACGCCTATTTTTATAATTATTCGCGTTATATCAATAAAAATGACCATCAAATTCACCTACAAATTGATGGTCATTTTAATATACATTTTTGATTTTTGAGACAGGTAATTGTACCCGTTATCTTTATTTCTTCGCTTGTCTGTGCACTTCATTTAGTTCTTTGATTTCATTAATCGTTTCCTTAATCTCATTCTTAGCATCAGGATACGTGTCGTTCCAATGCTTAACAAGAGCTGGCATTGATTTGCTCATGTGAGAGTAAAGGATCCACGCTTTCACTTTTTCCACATGATCACCATCTGCCTCACCTAGCAACAACTCGGTATATTTAGTTAATAATCCATTGATCTTTTCATCTAGGTTATTGCTCACGAGTTCCCTCCGTTCTTATCAATTTTTTTTGTCGATTACAAGTTTGTGGACAAATTCTACAGCGGTCCGGTGTTCCTGTTAAGGCATAAAAGAAGCAGCATGTGGTTCGTACACGAACTGCTTCTCCAAGCTCCGGAATATATCGTTTTTCATGGAAATGCTTTTTAATGGGATTTTCGTGATAACTCCCGAACAATGATCCAGGAGCAAGCTGAGCAATGAAGTGTAAGTCTTCCACTGCACGCCCACAAACCTCTTTATCTTCATGTTGAGCTAACACGGATTCATACAGCCAAAAAATATAAATCGCAATATTTTCCCATAATACGAGTTTGGATTGTTTGGACTCCGTCTTCACACTCTCCACAATAGGAGTAACGATATGCGAGAAAAAGTCAGCAATGCCTTCAAGTCTCCATTGATCTCTATCACCTTTAGGTTCACTAATCCTCCACTTGGAGAAATAGAACGTAGGAAGCCATAGTGGATCTTGTTCATCTGTTTGAAGATGCATATGCTCAAGCTGTAGATGAAATCGTTTATTAAATGCGGTCATCGCATACAAATAAATCGCTGATAAGAAAGCGTATCTTTTAATAAACATAGACGCAGTAACTTTTACATTAGGCGACTCAATATGCTCGGAAGCATGACTAATAAAGGCCCTAAGCTGATCTTTTTGAAGAAGCTCACTTAACGTAATCGATAGATCAGATTCCTGATGGACTTTTTCCAATGTAAATCGATAATTCTTTAATTGACTTAATTCTGTTTCTGAAAAAAAGTTATCCATTGACTGCTCCTGCCTGCCTAAATACCGTTCTTCCCTTTCCATAGGGGATGCAAAGCGGCGTCCCGAATAACGGATCAATGGAAATTTCGCAGTCCATTCCGAATACCTTCTTCACAAGACCTCTTGTCACCACATCCTCTGGCTTGCCCATTGCTGCTATTTTCTTGTCCTTTACTGCCACGATATTATGCGCATAGCGACATGCTAAGTTTAAATCATGAAGGACCATCACAATCGTCCGATTTTCTCGCTCATTCAGCTCAAATAATAAATCTAGGATTTCAATTTGATGAGTCATATCTAAATAGGTGGTTGGTTCATCCAGAAGAATAAAATCTGTATCCTGTGCTAATGTCATCGCAATCCATGCTCTTTGACGTTGACCACCTGAAAGAGAGTCTACTGTACGTTCCTTTAAATCGAGCAAACCGGTTGCTTCTAGTGCCTGAGAAACCTTCTCTTCATCCTCACTAGACCATTGCTTAAGCCATGTTTGGTAAGGATAGCGTCCTTGTTTCACCAACTGAAGAACCGTCAAACCTTCAGGTGCCACCGGTCCTTGCGGCAACACGGCCATTTGCTTTGCCACATCCTTTGAGGACATTTTTGCAATCTCTTTCCCATTTAATACGATTTCGCCGCTTTTTGGCTTTAATAACCGAGCAATCGACCGTAAAAGAGTGGATTTTCCGCATCCATTGCCACCTATGAATACAGTAATTTCACCTTTCGAGATATTCAAATTTAATTCATCTATAATGACGGAGTCACCATATGATAGCGTTAATTGTTTTGTTTCAATGGCTTTTTTCATCTTTATTCGCACTCCTTCCCTGACATTATGCATTTCTTGTTTTAAAAAGAAGATAAATAAAGTACGGTGCACCGATACCAGCTGTAAACACGCCTGCTGGAATTTCTAATGGAGAGAACAAGGTTCGGCCAATCAAATCGGCCACCATGACCAAAATGGCACCGATCAAAGCGGAAACCGGCAGCAATGCCCCATAAACTGAGCCGACTAGACGGCGAGCCATATGTGGTGCCATTAGACCAACAAATCCAATTCCTCCGGCAAAGGCTACAGAACTTCCTATCAAAGCTGTACTGATGAGCAACAGTACAAATCTTAGTCTTTGAACAGAAGTCCCTACACTTGTGGCTACATCATCACCTAATCCGAGTACATTCACTTTTCTAGCCATAAAAAAGGCAACCAACATGAGAGCAAATGCCCATGGAACGATCGTGAACACATTGGTCCAAGTGGAGCCATGGACCGTTCCCGTAATCCAAATATTCGCTTGGCTTGCCCGGTAAATTGGGCCTAGGAGCATCATCATCGTAGTTAATGCTTGAAAAAGGGCTGATAAACCGATCCCTATTAATACAAGCCGAACCGGGGATACTCCATTTTTCCATGCAAAGATATAGACGAGTAAACCGGCTACAGACGATCCAATAAAAGCGGCAAGCGGCATCCATTGAATGCTAACCGTTAACGCATTGCTTTCATTACTAAAAATCGCCAAAAATAACACAACAGCAGTTGATGCTCCGCCAGTAATTCCAAGAACATCTGGTGACGCTAATGGATTTCTAATCATCCCCTGTAAAATGCCTCCAGCTACAGCTAGTGACATTCCCACAACTAAAGCGACAATGATTCTTGGTAGTCGAAAGGATTGAACCACGAGCCTTTCCATTTCCGTACCCCCACCAAAGAAAACCGAGACAACCGTGACAGGGTTTATTTTCATATCACCTAAACCTGTACTAATAATGAAAACAGCCATTGTTACGAGCAGCAAGCAAAGCATGACAAAGCTTGCTTTTCTATCTATTAATATAGACACTTTCCCTTGAAACCATCGAAGATTTTGATACTGCTTCACTTTGCGTTAAACCCCCTTCTAGCAATATAGATAAAGAAAGGAGTCCCAATGATAGCTGTCATCACACCGACTGGTACTTCCTCAGGCATAATGACATACCTTGCAAGAATATCAGCCAAAAGCAAAAGAATGGCTCCTAAAAATGCGGAATAAGGAAGGACCCATTTATGATCAATTCCTACAATACTTCTAGTTATATGCGGAATCACAATGCCAATAAAACCGACAGGACCAGCTACCGCTACCGACCCTCCAGCTAATAAAATGACAATGATACCGATTCCGATTTTTAATAAACCGGTACGAATACCAAGTGCTTTAGCTACGTCTTCTCCCATGGATAAAACGTTCAGCTTGGAGGCGAGAAGTAACGCACCTAACCAACCAACAACGAGATAAGGGATAACAGACACAAGAATTTCAAGTTTTCTCCCTTGAATAGAACCAGCTAACCAAAACAATACTTGCTCAAGTGCGACTTCACTTAATACAAGAAAACCTTGTGTAAAAGAGGAAAACATCGCAGCAATGGCTGCACCAGCCAATGTTAACTTCATCGGAGTGAGTCCCTCTCGTCCTAGGGAACCAATGAAATAGACGCTGATAGCCGCAACAGCTGCACCGAGAAACGCAATCCAAGCAAAGGCTTGTAAGTGACTGATTTGAAAAAGTGATACGGCGATAACCACAGCGAAACCTGCACCAGCGTTAATACCAAAAATACTAGGTGACGCCAATGGATTCTTTGTTAATGTTTGCATCAATGCACCAGCGATGGCGAGACTACTCCCTACTGCCGCTGCAATTAATGCTCTAGGCAATCGAACCGTCTCAATCACTAAATGCTCGTTTGATCCATTATTGTTTTGAAATGCTTCCCATGCCATTTTCCATGACGTATCGGTATATCCATATACAATGCTTGCACCTATTAAAGTAAGAAATAATAAAACAACAAAAGTGAGTCCAGCGGTTCTTTGAGAATTATTTTTTAAAAGCATCCTTCTTATCCTTTTCTACATATTGTTACGCTTACAAGATTCAGTCTATTGGATGCCATACGCACTGTCAATGATTTTGAGAATCATTTTCAGTAGGATTTATTATCTAAATGAAAATAAATCTCAATTACCTATTGACACCCCTTACAAATCATTTTATGATAATATCCGTAAGTGAAAATGATTATCATTAACAATTACATACATCCATTGTAGGAGGAACTTATGAAACTTATTAAATTTTCTTTCACTATGTTAACCATTTTAATTCTTAGTCTTCTAGCAGCATGCGGAAGCAACGAAGAAGCATCCACAAATAGCAATAAAGAGGATGCGAAGACAGAAAACACAAGCTATACCGTTGAGCACGCAATGGGGACAACTACTGTTCCTGATACACCTAAAAAGGTTGTTATTTTAACAAATGAAGGAACAGAAGCCTTATTAGCATTAGGGGTTACACCTGTTGGAGCGGTTCAATCTTGGACTGCTAATGGAGATCCTTGGTATGAACATATTGCTGAAGACATGAAGGATGTTCAAGTGGTTGGGTTTGAAACGGATACGCAAGTAAATCTTGAAGCCATAGCTGCTTTACAACCTGATTTAATTATTGGTAACAAAATGCGTCAAGAATCCATTTACGATCAATTAAGTGCGATTGCTCCTACTGTATTCTCTGAAACATTACGTGGAGACTGGAAAGAAAACTTTGAGCTTTACGCAAAAGCGTTAAATAAGGTTGATGAAGGAAACAAAGTAATTTCTGATTATGATACGCGTGTTGCTGACTTGAAAACAGAGCTTGGTGACCAGCTTCAAAAGAAAGTATCAATCGTTCGTTTCTTAGCGGCTGATGTTCGTATTTATCAAAAGGATTCATTTTCTGGTGTG
Organism: Bacillus sp. (in: firmicutes); assembly: GCA_011524525.1. Classification (GTDB taxonomy): domain Bacteria; phylum Bacillota; class Bacilli; order Bacillales; family Cytobacillaceae; genus Robertmurraya_A. The sequence goes on from WTKE01000112.1 coordinate 5,123, forward strand.
GTATTAGATCAATTAGGTTTTGCTCGTCCTGAAAGTCAAGATGTGAATGAATTCGCGATCAAAGGTGCAACAAAAGAACAGATTCCATTGATGGACGGAGACATTCTATTCTATTTCACTTATGAAACAGGTGACGGAGTAGCAACTCAAGTAGAGAAGGAATGGATTGAAGATCCACTATTTAATAACCTTGAGGTTGCCAAGCAAGGAAATGTTTATAAAATCGATGATGCGATCTGGAATACTGCTGGTGGAGTTGTCGCAGCGAACCTGATGCTGAATGACATCGAAAAGTATTTCTTACAATAAGTTAACTTCTTAAATTTGATATATAAGACTAGCTCTGATTTCTTACCCCCCTCAACGGAAATCGAGCACTCCCCTACAAAAACCCTCGCCGCTATGGCGAGGGTTTTTAATCGTCACTTGAAAACATATACTTTTTATGATGATATCGAATCGAGAAGATTAAGCTGATTGCTAGAAAATTCCCCATTATTGAACTTCCCCCATAACTAATGAATGGAAGCGGAATTCCCGTGATTGGTAGAAGTCCAATCGTCATTCCGATATTTTGAAACACGTGGAAAGTAATCATGCTGATGATACCAACACAAATATACGTGTAAAATTCATTTTTTGTTTCCATACCAACCTTTGTTATATGGTAAATCAATAAGAAAAACAAACTAATAATAACGCTAGCTCCGACAAAACCAAATTCTTCTCCCACAATACTAAAGATAAAATCCGTATGACTTTCTGGTAAGTAAACTTCTCTCGTACCGTAGCCCTTCCCTGTCGTCTCTCCTGAACCAATAGCAAGCAAGGAACGGGTTAGCTGGAACCCGGTAGAACTTTGATAATTGTAAGGGTCAATCCAAGAATAAATTCTCCCAAACTGATACTCCTTAACTCCGAGATACTTTTCTAGTATTTCAGGTTTCCATAATACTAAATAGAAAATGACTCCGATCAAAGTGATTCCTGACGAAAAGATCGGCAGAAGAATCTTCCATGATACGCCCGAAATAAAGATCATCCCGATCATAATCGCTATCATCACAAGAGATGTCCCTAAATCCGGTTGCTGCATGACGAGCAGTAACGGCACCATCGTAATAAGAACGATTTTTCCTAATAAAATAAAATCCGTTTGAATGGTTTTGATTCGGTACTTCTCATGATGATCTCCTATTGCCCTTGCAAGTGCGAGGATAATAAAGACCTTCGTGAGTTCAGCTGGCTGAAGTGACCCCATAAATGGCACCTTATACCAACTCTTGGCCCCATTAATAACAGGTGCAATACTAGATGGTGCAATGATGAGGAAGGCCAATAGAAATACTCCAAATCCGTACGCATACCATGAGAGCTTTTTAAGCTGGTCCGAGTCAAGTGTTATGACTGCCACAATAATCCCTATTCCAATTCCATACCAAATGATCTGTTTTAATAAAAAGTTTGAATCATATTGCCCTGTCGATTGCGCGCTGTAAATCGCAGTACAGCTCGATAAAAACAGAAGCATTAAGATAAATATTAAATGAAAGTCTATTTTAGACGAAGGCTGTTGATTTGAAGACATAGTAATACTCCCATCTGAAAACACGGTATTCAATACTCCATTATATTTTTAATTCTAGTAAAGCACAACTCTTCTGTAATAGTTGGGAATGATTACATACCGCTACTGTTACCAATGTACCAAACAAATGTGAAAAAAGTGAGAAATGAATGTTTCTGAGGATGTAAATCAGCATTTCTCCCTTCCACTAGATGGTTGTTTCGTTTTTCTCTTCTGAAAAAGTGGATAGGCTCATATAGTAGCTATGGAGGTGTTGACATGAAGTCTTCAAAGCTATCATTATGGACCTTTTTACAAGGCTGGTTGGCTATCATGCTAGCTACGTTCTTACTTGCAGGAATCGCAACAACCTACACAAATGCCTTTACTTCTGAAACCGTTAAAAAGTGGATTTCGAATATAGACACACATGAATGGCTTGTTTATTTTGTAAAATCGGAGAATCACCATATATATAACGAAAAAGCGAGCATTACTGTTTCATCGTTATCAAAACTCGCTCTAAAACTGGCAACAAATATTCAACCGGAGGATACAAGAACATTTCTAGGCAGAGAACTCCCTGGTTTTTCTGTATTTGATACAAATATCATCGTTGCCGGTAGCGGTACGAATTTCACAAACCTTCCGATCGAATCCGCTCCACCAGTAGAAATTTTATTACAAGAAAGAGAAATTGCAAAGGAAATGCTTAAAGAGACTGAAGATGGCAACACCCCAGTCGTGGCAGGGAAAAAAAGCGTATTTATCTACCATACACATAGCTGGGAGTCGTTTTTACCATTATTGAAAAATGCTAAAGAACCGGAAGAGGCGACGAGTAACAATGAATCAGTAAACATTATTGCGGTCGGAAAAAAGCTTACAGAAGAATTAAATACAAATGGCATTAGTGTTCTTCACGACACAACAAGCATGCCTAGCCTATTAAAAGAAAATAATCTAACAACCGATCATTCCTACGATCTTTCCCGTAAACTTGTTCAAGAAGCGCTTGGAGGAAATGATGCTATTGATTACGTCATCGATATTCACCGTGATGCGCTTCGAAAAGAAAAAACAACTCAAGTCATTAATGGAAAATCTTACGCAAGACTATTCTTTGTTGTCGGAAAGGCAAATAAAAATTACGAACAGAATTTAAAAGTGGCAACTGAATTAAATGAAATGATTGATGAAAAGTATCCGAACCTGAGTCGTGGTGTTCTAGCAAAAGGACTTACGGAAGGAAACGGAGTCTACAATCAAGATTTATCAACAGGGTCGATTCTCGTAGAGTTTGGCGGAGTGGATAATGACTTAACCGAGCTGTACAACACGATTGAGGCCTTTGCGGAGATCTTTAGTGAATATTATTGGAAGGCGGAGAAGGTAAATGGATAAATTACAGATTCTCCCTCACCACTATTTATTTTTCACTTTTATTTCATCCTTTTTATTTTATCTCATTTTAGGCTACCACCTAATCACGATTGCTTGGCTTGCGGCAGGCATTTTTACGTCGATTTACATTTTGGTTGAGGATCAGCTACTCAAATTTCAGCAATCGGAAAAAGACTTATGATTCGATGATTTTTTATCTCTTATGGTAAAATATCTCATATAATGAGAGGACGTGTTGGAATGAAGTATGCAGTTGTTACCGGAGCTTCCAAAGGACTTGGTGCCTCTATTGCCGAAAGAGTTATACAGGAACAATTTGGGCTCGTTTCTATTTCTAGGAATGAAAATTCTGCACTAAAACAGCTTGCTGAGGAAAATGGATTATTTTATATGCATATCACATGTGATATGACGAACAGTAGTGATACCGAACAAGCCCTTTCTACAGCTGCCGAGATCATTTTTTCTAATAAAGAAAATGAAGTTTTACTCGTGAATAACGCAGGTGTGGTTGAACCGATTGATCGGGTGGGGAGTTTAGATCATAAGGCAATTGAAATGTCCCTTCAACTCAATATTGCTGCTCCGATGATCGCGACAAACCTTTTCTTACAAAAGGCAAACGGAACGAAGCTAACCATTGTTAATGTTACATCAGGTGCTGCCGAAAGACCGGTCCATGGGTGGAGTGTGTATGGTAGTACAAAGGCAGCATTAAATATGTTTACCAGAACCGGAGCAGTAGAACAAAACCATTCAGGCCATGCAACGATTATTGGTTATAGTCCAGGAATTATGGATACCGATATGCAAGGTGTCATTCGCTCCTCAAACGAACATGCCTTCCAAGAGGTGAATAAATTTATTGCTTATAAAGAAAATGGGATGCTCAGAAGCACGAAAGTGGTTGCCGATGCACTCATTGACTTGCTTCTTACTGAAGAAATTGAAAACGGAAAAATTTATAGCGTGAACAACTTATTAAAGTAGCTTCCATTTCCTGAAGCTACTCTTTTTATGCTTGACTTGTAACTGGATGCTTAAAATAACGGGGCAACTCAATAGGCGAAGTGGTTTTTACAAACAAGACATCATCGGTCGAATCGATTGGGTGAACTCTATAATCATCAGGTTGATCAGGTGTAAAGTGAAGATACACGTTTTCCCCTAACATTGATAATGCTTGAATTGGCTCGTCTAAGGCTACTTCCCTTTTACTAATACAATCGAATAAATGAATATTGCTGTCAATGACTTTAAAGATAAGAATCGATTCACTTGAATCATCATAATAAAGGTCGTTTGAAAACACATGAAGAAAATGAAAAAAGTTTATTCCCTCTGTATGTAAACTTGAAAATGTTTGTGATTGTTGCTTCCTATTGGTACAGTAGTCCTCGAGTAAATGGATGTCTTTTTCTAGATTTATCTTTCTTAGCATTTTGTCAGGTTGTTCTGTTGGAAGTTTTTTGCTGAAAAGATGTTCTTTTCTTCGACTAAATCCGAATCTTGTATAAAAGTCCAGAACAGTATGGTTCGCAAATAAATAATAGAGGTCTACCTGTTTGTCATAATCCTCAAACACTTTTTCTAATAGAGCTCTTGATAACCCCTTGTTTCGATATTGGTGGTCAGTCATAACCGTTCCAATTTGTACAGCTTTTTTCAATTTCCCATTTATAAGGAGAGTTAGTTCATTCACGGACACATTGGCAATTACCTTGTTTTTTACGATAAACGAATACGGAATATACCGCTCATTCCAGAAGCCTCTTTTATACCATTCTTCAAACTGAATCCCAAAGGTCGAAGATGCTAGGTCATTAAAACTGTGCCGGAGCGTCATTTGGTCTTTATAATTCTTTATGTATTCCATATACTATCTCCAATAATTTTTTCCTTTACATGTATAAAATGGTAACACATTGGTGATGATAATAGTACAAGTGTAATTCCCCCTTTTTCTTTGACCTCCCAGTAGTGGAGGTCTTTTTCTTTTTCATGGTTGAAGGAACCCGTTGTGAGCCAAACTATTATCGAAGGTAATTTTGAAAGGAGCTCATAACATGACGAAAAAGTATAATAAAGGCAGTAAAAACCAAAATTCTCCTAAAGACCATGGTGTCTTGCATGGAAGTGGAGACAATAGCAAAGGAAACAAGCGTAATAATAAGGATCAAAACGATAAGACCGATCTTGATTAATGAATTAAAAAAGGTGCTGAAGATTACTTCAGCACCTATCTTTTTGGGTTAATCTTAATGGCCGGTGTATTGTACATGACATATGTGGGAAGAGGATCTGCCGTTTGATCTTGAGAAAAAGCCTTATCAATTTCCAAATTGGCTTTCGTTGCTTCCGTGTCACCAGGACTTGAAGAGTGAACATCGCTATCCTCAAGTCTTTCGGTTAGCTCAATATTTGCATCATTAATGGCTGCAACTTCGTTTTCTTTATTTTGCAATTCACTCACCTCTTGTATAGTATCTTTCCACTCCTTTTTCTTATCCATTGTTTTTTCATTTGATTAGCACACTAACTAGTTTTATAATCATTATATAGTTAGTGTGCTAACTATTTTTCAAAGGAGGATATTTTAGACTATGAATAATCGTACAAATCTCGGGTATTTACTTAACTTATCTGCAAAATTGATGAAATATCATTTAATGAAACAATTGGACAAAGAAAATTTTACAGTTCAGCAATGGGCAGTCATTAAAGACTTGCAACTTCTAGAAGAATTGGGTGGTGCTGAAAATCATTTTATAGCCGTTTCGATTGCTAAGCGACTTGATATGGATAAACCTACAATTTCAGGAATTATCAAGCGTTTGTTAGAAAAAGGTTATATTGAAAAACATCCTCATTCTACGGACAAACGGGCATCTATATTAAAATTATCCGATCAAACCAAACAAATCCTCCCACGGTTAGATGAGCTAAGTGATAAGACGATTTCAGCTGCAGTTGCTGATTTCACAGAGGGAGAAATTTCACAGCTTACCGATTTATTATTTCGCATGACCAAAAACTTAAAGGAAGAAGAGGAATGAGTGTATGGGGAAAATACTAGTGACAGGTGCAAATGGAAATATTGGCTCCTATGTTGTTGATGAGTTAGTACGGCGGGGGAAATTCGTTAAAGCTGGCGTTTACTCTGTTCAGAAGGCAATGTTTCATGACCCCCAAGTGGAGATCGTACCATTTAACTTTATGGATGAAAAGACATTTGATGAGGCATTACGTGACGTGGATAGAGTATTTCTCGTACGCCCCCCACAACTAGCAAATCCAAAAAGAGACATGAAGCCATTTTTAACAGCAACAAAAGTTCATGGAGTAAGTCAAATTGTATTTGTTTCTTTAATGGGTGTAGAGAAAAACCCATTAGTTCCACATCGAAAAATCGAGAAAATGATTAAGGAGCTTAACATTCCTTATACGTTTCTTCGTGCTAGCTTTTTTATGCAAAACTTAAATACCGCCCACCTCAATGACATTAAACTCCGGGATGAACTATATATGCCTGTTGGAAAAGCAAAAACAAGTTTCATTGATACAAGAGATATAGCAACAGCTGCAGCGATATGCTTGTGCGAAGACTCTCATATTGGGAAAGCGTACACTCTGACATGTAGCGAGGCACTTGATTATTATGAGGTTGAAAGGATATTATCTGTTGAACTTGGAAGAAAGATAGAGTATAAAAACCCAGGTACCTTTGAGTTTAGACGAACATTAATTGCTCGCGGGACGGAACCAACATTTGCGAATGTCATGATGATGCTTTATGTAGCTACAAAGCTTGGAACAGCTTCTAAAATAACAAGTGACACGGAAGAATTGATTGGCAGAAAGCCGATTACCATGAAACAGTATGCCGAGGATTATCGGGAATTGTGGATTTAAAATAGTATTTCGCTCTCCACCACGATGAAAAACCCCGCCTACCATGGCGGGGTTCCCACAACCTAATTTATTTTTCTCGTAAAAACGGCCACCAGTTGGCTTTCCCAAAGGTTCTTACCATGACTGGTATAAATAACGGGAGTATTACAAGAGCATATAAGAATAATCCCACTAATACGATTGATGCAATCTGTAGTAAGGAAAGCATTCCTGAAGGCATCATCGCAGCAAAGGTTCCACCTAAGATGACTGCCGCTGAAATGATAACTGTTCCCATTTTTTTCATTGATTCAAGCATGGCTTCACGAATGGATAGGTCCTTATATTCATTAAAACGATCCATTAAGAAGATACTATAGTCCACTCCGAGTGCGATTAAGATCACAAAGCCAAAGAATGGTACGGCCCAGCTAATCCCTGTATAGCCTAACAGGTTAACAAATATCGCTTCATTAATACCCATAGACGTGTAGAACGTTAGTATCAACGATGCAATGATATAGGCTGGCATGATCATTGATCGGAATAGAATAACTAAGATGATGGTTATTCCCACTAACATCAAAACAACCGTTCGAGAGTAATCTTCTCCTGAAATCGCATCAAGGTCGGCATTTGTTCTTGTCACTCCACCAACGGCAACCACGGCATTTTCAAGCTTTGTATTTGCGGTAGCACTCTTTACCGCTTCATTTAGTTTATCCACTTGATTGATGGCCTCATTGGAGTAAGGATTTGCTTCAAGAATAACATCAATCGTCATTACCTTACGATCTTCAGACATATAGGTGTCTAACACCTGTACAAAATCTTCACTTTCAAGAACCTCAGGTGGTAGATAGAAGGCACCATTCTCATTTTCAGAAAGACCTTTAATATAGTCTTGAGCTGAGCCTAATCCATCTGAAATTTGATTCAATCCATCCACACTTTGGTTCAAGCCATCTGTCAATTGACCTAATTGACCGCCTAATTCACCAAAGCCATCTGCCAGTTGCTGTTGACCATCACGAATTCCGGCTAAACCAGAAGTTAGCTTTGGCATATTATCAACAATTTGCCCTTGACCGTTTGCAAGCTGATTAAGACCGGCAAGCTGTTTGTCAATTCCAACGATAAACTGCTCTAAACCAGAAACAATTTTCTGCTGGTTATCATTAATTACTGCAAATCCAGCATTAGCCTCAGCCATGCCACTAGCTACTCCAGCTAACTGTGGCTGAACCGTTTGAACTGTTCCCTTTAATCTTTGATAAGATTCATCCATCTGTAACGCAGGATAACTCGTTTCTAAAGCGGCAAAATATTGTTCCGTAGATGCAAGAGCGGCAGATAGTTCGTTTAAGCCAGCTCCCATTTGTCCATAAGCGCCAGCAAGCTTTTTGTACTCCGCTAACAGCTGCTCAGCACCAGACTTCATGTTTCCAAGCTCAGTCTTGATTTGAGCAGAACCTGCTGCTCCTTGACGAATACCATCTTCAATCTTTGCTAAGTTTGTTTGAATTTCTGTTAATCCCGACTGAACCTGCGATGTTCCAGTTACGAGCTCCCCGATCCCAGCAGTTGCCTGCTCAAGCTGTGGAGCGGAACTCTCAAGTCCTTCACTTGCTTCCTTTAGACCTGAGCTAATTTGATCAAGACCTTCTTTTCCTTCTCCAAGTCCTTCTTGTAAAGTGTCAGCTTGCTTCGCAATTAAAAAGTCTTCAATCGGTTCACCCGTTGGTCGTGTCACCGAACGAACGGTATCTACTAGTGGTACCCGTGCTAACTGCTTACTAATTTCTTCCACTAAATTAATATATTCCATCGAGTCCATTGCTTCGTCATTTTTTAGAACGATTTGAGTTGGCATCGATTCACCTGGCCCAAAGCTATCAGCAATGGCATTAAAGGCACGAATAGAATGGACATCTCCACTGATTTCTTCCAGAGAGTTATAAGAAAGTTTACCATCGTATGTGACCAAGAACGGTACACAAACGGCTGCTACAATTAGAAGGGCAATAAAAGGGCGTTTGAGAGAAAATTGACCAACTACACCCCAGAATTTGCTTTCACCATGCTCTGCCGTACTCTTTGATGGCCAGAAGATTTTTCCGCCAAGTACAGCCATAAAAAAAGGAACAATCGTAAATAAGGCAATTAACAAAAGTCCTACTCCAACCGCAACAGCTGCTGCTGATTGATACAGCACAAATTTGGAAAACCCGATTGCAGCAAAACCAATCATTACGGCCAATCCACTGAAAAATACCGTGCGGCCTGCATTACGATACGTCGCAACGATCGCATCTGCACGATTTTCGTAATGTGTAAGTTCTTCTTTATAACGGCTTAGTAACAGGATACAATAGTCCGTTCCAATCCCAAACAATATCGCTACAAGGAAGATTTGCGTATAACTCGAAACGGGAAAATCCAATTTATCTACTAAAATCGAAACAATCGATTGAGCAGCTAAGTAAGAGAATCCAACCGTTAACAATGGGATGACCGGTGCTACTACTGATCGGAATACGAGTAACAATACTACTAAGATGAAAACAACGGTGATTCCTTCTGTCTTTTTCAATCCTTCTTGAGAGCTTGTCATCAAGTCTTCATTAATTAACCAGTTACTCGTGTAATCATGGTCGACCTTCACGTCCTCGATTGTTTCATAAAGGGCTTCACTTAGTTCTTTGGGTTCACGATCCTTCCACTCAATGGTTAGCGATGCAAGAATCGCTTTTCCATCCTTTGAGACCAGCTGTTCTTCTAGAACCTCCTCATTAAAATGAGTAAGAATGTCTGTAATCCCAAGCTCTTCTTTCTTATTTTCAAGTGCCCGAATCGCTTTTTCAGCTTCTTGTATTTCTTTATCCGTTAATTTTTCCTCACTATGAAAAACAAGGGCAACCTGCGTATCATCGCCTCCGCCTTCCTGTTCTTGGACGTTCTCCATAATGTCAGACGCTAGTGAAGAGGAATATCCTTCCGGAACATTAATTTGCCCCTTCTCACGAACAAGGTCGGCCATGTTGGGAGCAAGCATAAACAGTCCAACAATGAGAGCAATCCATGCCACTAACACTAACCACTTATTTTTTATAATCGCATACATGGGCTAATCCTCCAGTTGATTCTTCTTTGTTTCTAAAAGTACGTCATGCAATTTCTCGTAGGACTGGATAAACATTTCTATTTCATTTTGGTCAAACTTCGTGATAATGGACTCCACCAGTTTATGGATTCTAGCTTCCGTCTCTAAATAAAGCTCATTGCCTTTATCCGTTAACGTTAAGTACACCACTCGACGATCATTTTCATCTCTCGTTCTTTGAATAAAGCCCTTCGTCCATAATCGAGTAATGATGGCTGTAATCGCACTTTTTTTTACAGAAAAAACGTCGGCAAGCTCTGATGATGTACAAGTATTGTTTTGATAGATGTAGCGCAACATATAATGCTGCTCACTTGTTAGATCACAATCTAACTGCTCCTTAACAAGTGCTTCCCCAATCTTATTAACGGAAAAAGATAGAGAAATATATTTATTCACCACTCCCTTAATACGCTGATCTGGCACGGTATCACCTCCAAAAAATAGTTTCATCATTTAATTGTTCAACTGTTTAACTATCTACTCGATTATCATAATGGAGTCCTATTTTACTGTCAATCAAAAAAAACGAACCAATAAAATTGGCTCGTTACTTTTGTAAGCTATGATGAATAACTTCTAGTGTTCGTTTAAGATCCGTTACCTCTACTTGTCCTGGTGCTGATGCTTTCTTTAACGCTCCGAATGTAACACTGGATCCAAACACTTCACCTGATAGGCGACTAATAGCGCCTTGCCCTGCCATAGACATGGTGATAACCGGAGTATCTGGATGCTTTTCTTGCATCTCAACAGTTGCTTCCAACAATGCTAGCACATCTCTAGCAGAGGTCGGCATCACTGCTATTTTGGGAATATCGCCGCCTAGCTTCTTACCACGTTCCAGAATTTCCACCATTTTATCCTTAGAAGGTGTAAAGGCAAAATTATGGCTAGAAAGGATCCCTAATCGACCGTTCTCATGAAGGATAGAGAGAATCTGACTAATATCTTCATCTCGATGACGGAGCTCAATGTCTACTAAATCTACCATACCTGACTTTGCTGCCGCTTCATTCAAGTCGAAATAATTAGAAGGGTGAATTTCCTTCTCCCCACCCTCTTCAAGGCTTCGAAACGTAAAAACAAGAGGAAGTTCTTTCAAACGCTGATGGATAGATGAAAGTGCAGTCATCACCTTACTAAGGTCTTCACTATCATTGAAAAAGTCTACCCTCCATTCAACCATATCGACAAAATCCTTATTTAATTGAATAAGCTCTGCCTCCGCTAAAAGGTCTGCCGCTGTTCTCCCTGTCATAGGTACACAAATTTTCGGTGTTCCTACTCCAATACGAATATTTTTTACCGTAATGAAATTCGCCAAGCTACGATCCCTCCATTCTTATCCTCTACTTTATCCTACAACTGCTCTTTATGACCACAAAAAAATAGGATACTCTACAAAAAAGAGTACCCTTTTTTCTGCGATGCTGTTTTCCCTACGCCATTACCTTAGCTAGAGCTTCATCGTAATTTTCTTCAAACCAATGGATTTTTTCTCTCATTTGAACAACCTCACCCACTAGAATGATAGAAGGGTGTGAAATTTGGTGCCTACTCACAATCTCTTCAATTGTTTCCAATGTACCTGTCACGGTTCTTTGAACAGAGGTTGTCCCCCAATGAATGACTGCTACCGGTGTTGTTGCCTTTTTCCCATGAGACATAAGGTTCTTACAAATATTTGATAAATTGTTTACACCCATATAAAAGGCAATCGTATCAATCCCTTTAGCAAGAGCCTCCCAATTTAAAAATTCACTTCCCTTTTCCACACGTCCATGTCCCGTTACCATCGCAAAAGAGGTGGCATAATCTCGATGTGTGACAGGAATACCCGCATAAGCTGAAGCAGCAATTCCTGCTGTTACTCCAGGTACCACTTCAAAAGGAATCCCATGTCTTGCTAAAAACTCAGCTTCCTCCCCTCCTCGACCAAATACAAACGGATCTCCACCCTTCAACCTAGTTACAATTTTCCCTTTCATCGCCTGATCCACAAGCAGTTGGTTGATTTCATCTTGAATCAAATGGTGTTTCCCCGGTCTTTTTCCACTATAAATCAGTTTACAGCCTTCTTTTGCATGTTTCAGTAATTCTTTATTCACTAACCGATCATAAGAAATAACATCCGCTTTTTGAATGCACTCCAACCCATACAACGTTAATAATTTCGGGTCACCAGGACCTGCACCAACGAGATACACCTTCCCTTTTTTCATCCAGTTCCCTCCATCGCAGTTTGAATTTCTATCTTCTTTTCGTAATACTCACGCATCTTTTCTTCTATAAATGGAAGATTGATATGTTCTTTTACATGAGCAGCCAGCTGGTCATATGCTTCCTCACGTTGGGAGCGAAAAGATGGTCGGTCATATTTTTCTTCCAACCCTTTAACTTTTCGAATCTGATTAATAATGGCTGCACGATACGAGTCATTATCAAAGATTCCATGAAAGTACGTTCCTATAATTTGTTGATTTTCACTTATGACTCCATCCGTATTGGTACCATGTGTGATTAATGGTGTACATGGCTTTAGAAACGTCGTAACTCCCATATGAATTTCGTATCCTTCCACATCATGAGTTTGCCCATTTATTTGAATGGTCCCTTCTGATAGGGTGGTCGTTTTCTCAGATGTGATGGTTGTATAGATTGGCAATAGTTTTAAGCCATCTTCAATCATAACCTGGGATTCAATACCCTCTGGATCCTCGACGGTTGCTCCAAGCATTTGGTAGCCACCACATATGCCATACAGCTTCGTTTTTCCATTTACCGTAAGCTTCTGAATTTCTTCATACAATCCGGTTTGCTTCAGAAATATCAAATCCTCAATGGTATTTTTACTGCCAGGCAAGATCAGCAGATCAGGATCTTGAAGCTGTTCCTTGCTGCTGACAAGGCGCACATGGCAGTCTGCTTCTGATAAAAACGGGTCAATATCTGTGAAATTGGATATTTTAGGAAATTGAATAACTGCGATATCTATTTCTTTCTCTGAATCTCTTTCTATGCTGTAATTCTTTAAGGCAACGGAGTCCTCTGCATCCACCTTCACATTCGTATATGGAACGACACCTAGAACAGGCACCCCCGTATACTCCATAAACCAATCAAGACCTGGTTCGAGTAAGCTTACATCTCCCCTGAACTTATTGATAATCACCCCTATCACTCGGGCTCGATCACTTTCTTCAATTAACTGAAGCGTACCTACTAAGCTTGCAAACACACCACCACGTTCAATGTCACCTACTAGGATGACAGGTGATTCCGTCATGTTCGCGACCCTCATATTTACTAATTCACGATCATTTAGATTGATTTCGGCTGGACTTCCCGCCCCCTCGATGACAATGCGCTCAAACTGTTGATCGAGTCGCTCGTACGCTTCTTTAATTAAGGTTAGTCCTTGTTGGAAAAAATCTTGCCGATAAGCTCCTGCTTGCATATTTTTATACGGCTTTCCATGAACAACGATCTGTGCCTCATAGTCCCTCGACGGTTTGATTAAAATCGGATTCATATCCGTAGTTGCTATGGTTCGTGCGGCTTCAGCTTGAACTCCTTGAGCTCTCCCAATCTCCTTACCATCCAATGTTATATAAGAATTTAATGCCATATTTTGAGATTTAAATGGTGCTGTTTTATAGCCCATATCTGAAAAAATTCGACAAAGCGCTGTTGATATCACGCTTTTCCCTGCATCTGAATGTGTTCCTTGAATCATAATGGATTGTGCTCTACGCATGATGTTCCCCCTACACCGTGAAATAATAAGTATTCTATAAATGAAGAACAGCTCCTAAGAACTTGTATCACCCATGAACTTCCCATTTTTATAACCTTCAAATGTGGTTCCTATTAAGAATTTCGCTTATAACGTTTAACCCATTCTTCCATTTTCCTTTAATTGAGTACAGCAAGTTGTAAGAATATCTTCCATATTCCATTCACTCGTCTATAAAAACGGCACCAGGATTCCCTTATTAAAAATCCTGGTGCCTACACAAATAATTTATAAGTGATTAATACACGGATACTAGTGAGAGATGTTCTACACTTGCCTCAACCAGGAGCTTTCTTTCCCCTTTATCCAACCGTATCAAGGTTAAACTTGTTCCCTCACTGATGGGAGCAGACCAGAATTTATTTAGAGAATGCTTTTTCACGATAGATAAAAATGCCATAATGGTCACTCCATGAGTGACCATTAGCACTCTCCCGTCATCGTCCATTCTTTCTATTTCTTGAAGAAAGTCTTCCACTCTTGCCATCAAATCTGTAAAGGTTTCTCCTCCATCGTTGTCATATCGCTCTGGAGCATTCCAATAATAATCATACTCAGATGGAAACTCACGATAAATTTCGTCCTCCGTTTTTCCCTGCCATTTTCCTAGATGAATTTCCATTAAACGTGGATCAGTTATTATGTTTGTTTCATTTGGTCGGATCAGCTTCGCAGTGGTATAAGCCCTTCCACTGGGAGAAGAGATCACCTCATCAAAATGGGTATCAGCTAAGTAGTCTCTTAATCGTTTAGCATCCTCCACTCCCTTTTTTGTAAGGGAGGAATCCAGTCTGCCTTGCATTCGCTTTTGTACATTCCATGTGGTTTGTCCATGCCTAACAATATATAAATCAATCATCATGGTCACTCCCTTTACGATTTAAAAAGTTAATTCATGATAGTAATAACCACAGAGTTCCTTCACCTTATACTCTTTATCAACTGGAAATGCGATCAGGAAGCAAGTCGATGGACCAGACGTTTTTTCTAGGTTGATCACTGAGTTTATCTCACTTTTTAAAAACGTTCGGTTTAAAAAGAGACGATTCAATTCATAAAGGATCCCTTTTGACCCCACAGGCAATAAGACAGTGTCATCTAGTTGTGAGAGTTCCTTCACTAATCGTAATGGAGCTACTTCTGATTCCTGTTCTATCACTTCATTTCCAACAAGAGGAAGACCAATAACCGCCACTTTCGTATCCTCTAGTAAGGGACTTGCACTCAAGGGAGCATCACTTGTTCTTTTTCCTAATACCGTTAATCCAACGGCAGATTGAACAAGTGAAAAGTTACTTTCGGTGCTTCCATTGATCGGAATCTCTGGCACATCAAGCTCAGATAGACCTCTCGTAATTCCGTTTACGAGTCCTTCCCACGCTTCCTCTCCACAGAAGTTCTGAAGAATCACTGCTTCGGGAATAGCTCCCGCCGAATAGCATTCCATCGCTGCCACGCGAAAGGTATAATAACCAACGATATCGTATGGAACCTGTACCGCATCGAGCTTTTTTAATCCGATCCCCCCGCTATTATCAGAAGCGACCACGAGGGTTTCTTTTCCTATTTTAAGTAATTGAACATCTCTCATTTTTGAAATTTCCCTGCTACTGCTGGTCTCATTATGCTAGCTAATCGAGGAGCAACGATCACAGCTAAAAGGGTATTAAGGACAGATGCAATCAGTAAAGATGGAACCATACTAATATAAAATGCTTTTGAAATTAAAAAGATAAATGGCAGTGGAGCTGCAAAGGTATTACCTAGGACGAATAAAATAGATGCTGTCCACTTGCTGCCTCTTTGATAAAAATAAGCAAATATCCATATAAGAATGGCCATTTCGATAGCAATTAAGACATGCATAGGTCCAAGAGGCATTCCTCCAATTAATGCAGATACCATATGTCCTAATCCACCGACGATCGCACCAGGAATTCCTCCTAAAAGCGCGGCAGCAACGATTGCCGGAAACGAATCGAGAGCGACACTTCCAATGAATGCTGGAATTTTAATCCCACCACCTATAACTGTTAAAGCTATAAATAGGCCCATCCAAGTTACTTTTTCTACCTTCATTTGTCTTCCTCCTTTTGGATTGTAATTACTTCATGCGTTGACCAATTCCGTACCAAATATGATCCACTCGATCACAAAGTTGGACCGTATCCTGAAACGTCCAACCTGCATCATCACGCCATTTCCGATCTATTTTTTCAACAGGTACAATTCCTCTTGTAATATCTGACCCAATGATCACGACTTTTCTCTTCCTGTCTTTCTTTTCCCAATGATTCCAATTCAGAAGTGTCTCTTTCCACATCTTTCTTACTGTATCGGATTCATGTTGAAGCGATAGCTCCCTAATCCAGTACTCGATTCCTTCGATCACCACTAAGGGGTCAGTAGAATCTTCGCTAAGATAGTCATAATACGAGCATTCATAAGCCTTTATCCAACTTTTTCGTGGATACTGACACATGTCGACATGGTTACGTACCCACTCGGCTTTTCCGTTACATGCTCCTCCCATCACGAAATGCAACGCCATCACCCTCCTTTTTCATACAAATCGGAACTCCTGTTTCCACGAGATACGCTTCCTTTGCCATTGCAACGACCTGTTGGTTTAGCCTGCCAAGGAGCTTGGCATACACAAGAACAAGGTCACTAGAGTGAATCGGTTCATTCAAAATTTCATTACTAACGACGATGAGGGTATGACAATTTTTCTGTATCGAAAAGATCCCTTCTATGATCGATTTCTTGATTTCCTCATGAAAAAACGGGTCCAGCAGCCTCTCCTCGGTTTGAAACAAAAGGTTGTTTAATAAATTGGTTAGGCAATCAAAGAGCACAATATCATTCGGTTGAAAAACCATTGAGAGGTTATCTAAAAAATAAGGCTCCTCCCACGTTTCCCACTGTTGCTCACCTTCATTTCTTTGCTGTTGATGCCTTTTAATTCGGTCCTTCATTTCCGTATCAAAAGCAACTCCAGAGGCAATGTAATGAAGTTTTCCTTGAGTTATCTTTGTTAGCTCCATGGCTGTTTTCTCAGCAAAACTGCTTTTACCACTTCTAACTCCACCACTGATAAAAATCAGCTTTCCACCTTCCGCCATTCACTCATCACCTCTAATAACCTTTCATGCTCGGTTGGTCCTTTTATCGCCAGTCGTAGCCACTTTCCGTTAAGTCCCGGAAAATTCATCGTATGTCTTGGAATCATCCCCTTTTCCATCAAAAAACGAAAAAGCGGAAATTGATCGGACACTTTCTTATCTTTTAGCAAATAAAAGTTTACAGTTGAGGGGGAATATGAGAATTCCTGTTCACGATAAAATGACTGTAAGCTCTCCCACTCCTGTTTTACCAATTGAATGGTTTGTTCTACATAGTCACTTTCTGACACACACCATTCCCCCACCTTCATAGCGATCGCATTCACACTCCAATGCGGTTTACTTTCCCTAATTTTTGCTAGCAGGGCTTCATTTGCGATTAAGTAACCCAGGCGGATTCCTGGAATGCTGAACATTTTTGTCATGGAACGAAGAATGATCATATTTCCGCCATGTTGGAGACAGGAGACGGTTGATTCGTACCCTTCTACAAAGTCGTAAAAGGCTTCGTCAATAATGAGTATGGTTCCATATTTGGCACATTCACTGGCAAGAAAGTCGATGGTTGGTTTCGAATAAAACATTCCTGTTGGATTGTTTGGATTGCAAAGAAATACAGCATCTACTTCACGTAAATTCACTAGTAATTCATTTAAACGTAGATCCCAGCTGTCTACATCCATCAAGTGATAGCGTACCTCACATTGATTCACTCGGCATGCTTCTTCGTATTCGGAAAAGGCTGGTTGTACGATGAGCGCTTTCTTCCCAGAGAGCAGTCGTCCGACCAAAGAAATAAGCTCCGCCCCTCCGTTACCTACTAAGATTTGCTCTTTTCTCACGCCTTCTTTCTTTGCAAGCAAACCTGTGAGTCTTTCTGCCGTTGGATCCGGATAATCAGATACCAGCGAGTACAACTCATTCCATCTATCTTTTACTATGGATGGTGGACCAAGCGGGTTAATATTCGCACTAAAATCAATCACTGATTCAGGCATGTCAAGTTGAAGTGCTTCATATAAAAATTGAGGATTAGATCCGTGCGTAGGCCACTTCAACAATCATCCCTCCAATCCATAATAAAAGTAAAAATGTGAGTACCGTTCGAGTTAAAATGCTGTTGGTTTGTAAAATATGCTCTTGAGTAACAGGAAAATGGGGTTCTCCCATTTTGGCTCGATCGGAGCGAATGCCTCTGTAATAGTTGATTCCTCCGAGCTGAATACCAAGTAAGGCAGCCACAGCAGCTTCTCCCCATCCACTGTTTGGGCTCGGATGTTTCTTGGCATCACGAAAAACGATTTTCGCTGACTCTTTTACCGTTGAGCTTACAGGCTTATTGCTAAAGAGCATACAGATGGAAGTCAAGCGACTTGGTATCAAATTTAACCAATCATCAAGCTTCGCCGACGCCCAGCCAAACTCTATGTATTTTTCATTTTTATAACCCACCATCGAATCGCAAGTATTGACCGCACGATACAGCATTGCGAGAGGTGCACCACCGAGCAACGCCCAAAATAAGGGAGCAGTTACTCCGTCACTTGTATTTTCTGCGACCGTTTCAATTGTCGCGCGAACCACACCCTGTTCATCCAGTTGCTCCGTGTCACGGCCAACGATATACGATAGCTTGTGACGAGCTTCCACGATATCTCCATTTTTTAACGGAGCATACACCGTCATCGCTGCTTCCTTTAAGCTTTTTTGAGCAATCGTCGTCCATATGATGACCGCTTCAACCACAATGCCGACCATGAGATGCACATGATAAGCTAGCATCGTAATCAAGAGCGTAATTCCCACAACGATCAGGAGAAGCGTAACTACCATAGCCACTCCCTTCCATTTTTTCCGCATCCCTTTATTCCACTTTTTCTCGAGCTTATCAATCATTGTCCCTATCCACTTCACCGGATGTGGCCAATCGATAGGATCACCGAGAAGTAAATCAATAAAATAAGCAATTGTCATTGCCAATAAATGTTGAAGAAACATCGTTCCCCCCCTAACAAAATAAAAACATCTCCACATTGAAATGGAGATGTTGGAATAAGCTTCTTCCTTCTGTAAGAAACCGACCACACCACCTATCCTCGTAGGTACACGGTGTCAAGATATAGTCAGGTTTCCTGGCTCATGGTCATTGCTTTCTGTACCTTCCCATGCGATCAATATTGCACAGTGGTTCTTTACAGTAAGCTCCCATATACAGTGGCGGGACCGCGTTGGACTTTCACCAACTTCCCTAGACTTCCAAAAGGAAGTACGCCTATTCTTGCTCATATTTACTTTTCATATATTAATACTAATCTTGTAAAAAGGGAATGACAAGGCAATCTCTGACAATATTTTTTCAAATAATAAAAAGTCAGTATATGTTAATTCTACATCTAACATATACTGACTTTTCTATCCCTTCTGCTTCGCCACAACAACTAACCGCTGTTTACTTGAATACCTTGGATGACAAGTAATTAACGTGACAAGTGACTCTTCTGGTATTGCCGAAAGTACACTAACGTCCGTTGGATCAATAATCTTTTGCTCAATTACTTCATACTCAAACTCAGACGAGGAGGACGTAATGGTAAACGTATCTCCCTCTTGAAGTTTGTCGAGCTCACTAAAGAACTGTCCAGTTACAAACGAGCGATGTCCAAGAATTACACTGTTCTCCCCTACTACTCCCACTCGACCTGTACCTTCGAGATGAGTGACAGCCACACGCAGATTATCCTCTGTTGCTCCCTGTAAAACAGGTACATCTAAAGAAAGTTTTGGAATAACAAGTCTCATATCTTTTGCCACACCTTTTTGAACAGTATCAACACCTGGAGGCAGAAGTGCCTCCGCTGTGTCGACTGTATCGGAGAGAATTTTTTTCTCCAGATAGAACTTATATCCGTGTTGAAATACTACATAAAGGAACACAAGTAACCCGGTTGATATGAGGAAATTACTTACCCATTTTCTCACTTATGATGCCTTCCTTCTGCCCCTAAGAACTAGGCCAAGAACAACCAGTACAGTTCCAAGCATTAAAAGCGTCCAAGTTGTAAAGAATGAACCAGTTTTTGGTAACTCCTTTAATGGAATGCTACTACTAACTGGAATTGTTTGTTCACTTTCTGGCAATTCGGATTGAACAGGTGATGAAGCTACAGGTTTGCTTCCCTCTTCTTTAGTATTATCCACTATCGGATCACTTTCGTCTGTTGAAGGTTTCTCTTCTACTGGAAGTTGTTCAACAACCGGCGGTGTTTCTTCGACTGGATTAGTCAGTTTGGAGAACATATTCATATTGTACTCAACAATTGTTTGTCCCACGTGAATGATTCCGTTGGTGATATAACTGTCTTCGCCTGGAAGTGCTTCAACGGTTCTGCCTTCGATTCGGCTATCATATACCGGATAACCATCCTTTTTAGCAATGATATAGTAATCACCATCCGCAAATACCATCCACGCATATTCCCCGTCACTTGTTGTAAATTGATTGTTACGGTTCTGATTCGGTGCAAAATCCTCTAATATCGGGAGGTCAACAAGAGTATGTGGCACTCGTCCATATTTTCTATTTGTTTCCGTATCAGCCCAGTATAACTGCATGTCGACACCTTCAATCGGCTCTAGCGTATCTGGATCACGAACGATTCCGTATGGATCGATTAAAGTCGACTCAATGGATGCCACCCCATCTTCAGGAATGGTTACAGTCATTTTTTGACCCGCAAGAATCACATCATTTCCATCCTTGTCTTTTACAATTACAGTAACTGCAAAAGTGTATGAGTTTCCTTTTTCTCCACCTGTAATGATGTACTGTCCAGAAGGAGTAATGTCTACATTTACACCCTCAACTGATTGTACTGTAAATCTTGCACCCGGCACCATCGAAGTAATACTTTCTGGTTTACCAGTCTCTTTATTTTCCATAAAGAGCTGCCCGATAACAGTGTGATCTGATTTAAGTTGTTCCCCTGTACCAGAGGTTTCTCCTACTTTTGCATCCTGAGTAAATGTAACAGGAACTTCAACTCCTTCAACCGTCATTGTTGTAGTAATTTGTAGCTTGTAGTTCCAGTTACCTTTTGGTACGACAATATCGTACTCACCGTTTGCGTTCGTTTTCACCAATGTTTCAAAGTCAATCACACCGTCATTATTAAAATCTTCCTTGATCGTAATCGTTGCATTCGGCACTGGTTTTTTTGTAACAGAATCAACGACTTGCCCTGATACTCTTGCTGGAACAAAAGTAATATTCACAGACTTTGAGTCTACTAACCCTCTATCAGGATTATTGACTGTTGCGGTTACCTTTTTCACAATTGATTGCAGGTTTCCACTTAAATCTGGGGCAACCAGAATGACGGTTGCTTCCCCTTTATTGTTGGTTGTTGCTACTGATGACTTTAACGTGCCAAGCTCAGTATCAAAGACAACATTCTCATTTACGATTGGTTCACCAAGACTATTTTTAATCACTGCTTTTAGCGTAACTTCTGTTTTTCCATCTCCTACAATCGAGCTTGGTGTTGCCGTTAGTTCGATTTGTAGTGGAAGGTTCGCGATTGTTACCACTTGATTGTCTTTTGTTGTTTCGTTGTAGAAAGAATCCGATAAAGTAGCTTCTACCTGGTAATCTCCTGGTGAAAGCACCTTCGCTACTTGATAGGACCACTTGCCATTCACTATGTTCACGGGAGCCGTTTCGACCAGTTGCCCGTTTGAATCGCGAACAAAGATTGTTGCTTTTCCTTCTACTGTTTCCTTCGCTTCACCGGTTAACAGTGGGGTTCGGTCTATAAAGGTTTGTTTTTCTCCACCGTCAATCGTGATAGCCAGATTGGGTTTCACCACATGTACCACGACTGTCAATTCTACGTCTGAATGATATCCGTCGTTTACTAATACAGTAAATGAATCATCTCCCACATAATCTTGAGTTGGTTGATACGTCCACGTTCCTGAAGTGGTTACTGTTGCTTGACCGTGTTTTGCGCCCGTTCCTAGTTTGTATGTTAAGGCATCATTTTCCTTGTCAGTTACCGCAACTGAACGTGTTACTTCTGTATTTTTAAGGGTAGTAACTTCATCATCTGTTACAACCGGCGCTTTATTTGGGATGAACTCTAGATTAATAGATTCATTATCCACAAGTCCTTTGTCTGGATTGTGGACAGATACGGTGATGTTGTTATTGATTGTTACTGTTTCCCCTGTCAAGTCTGGGGCAACCAGTATAACTATCGCTTCACCTTTGTCATTGGTAATTGCTTCAGTTGACTTTAAGGTACCGAGTTCAGTTTCAAAGACAACCTTCTCGTTTGCGATTGGTTCACCAAAACTATCCCTAATCACTGCTTTAAGGGTGACTTCGGTTTTACCGTCTCCGATAATTGAACCTGGTGTTGCAATAAGTTCGATTTGTAAAGGGATGTACGCGATTGTTAACGTTTGTTTATCTATTACTGTCTCATTGTAGAAAGAATCCGTTAGATTAGCTTCTACCTGGTACTCTTTTGGTGAAAGCTCCTTTTTGACTTGGTATGACCACTTTCCATTTATTACAGAGACCGTTGCCTTTTCAACTTCTTGACCAACCTTGTCTACAATAGAAACTTCCACTGTTCCGTCAACCATTTCTTTTACATTACCTGTTAAAAGCGGTGTTCTGTCTACAGTGGTTTGTTTTTCTCCACCGTCAATTGTGATCGCGAGATTTGGTTTTACTACATGTACAATGACTTCTAACTCTACGTCTTCATGATTTCCGTCGTTTACTACAATAGTAAAAGAATCATCTCCCACAAAATCTTGAGTTGGTTTGTACGTCCAAGTACCAGATGATGTTACGGTCGCTTGGCCGTGTTGCGCGTTTGTTCCTACCTTATACGTCAAGGTATCATTTTCTTTATCTAATACGTTAGATGATGAAGTTACTTCCGTATTTTTAAGGGTAGTAACTTCATCATCTGTTACAACCGGCGCTTTATTTGGGATGAACTCTAGATTAATAGATTCATTATCCACAAGTCCTTTGTCTGGATTGTGGACAGATACGGTGATGTTGTTATTGATTGTTACTGTTTCCCCTGTCAAGTCTGGGGCAACCAGTATAACTATCACTTCACCTTTGTCATTGGTAATTACTTCAGTTGACTTTAAGGTACCTAGTTCAGTACCGAAGGCAACATTCTCATTTGCGATTGGTTCACCAAACGCATTTTTAATTACCGCTTTTAGCGTAACTTCTGTTTTTCCATCTCCTACAATCGAGCTTGGAGTTGCTGTTAGTTCGATTTGTAGTGGAAGGTTCGCGATTGTTACCACTTGATTGTCTTTCGATGTTTCGTTGTAGAAAGAATCCGTTAAAGTAGCTTCTACCTGGTAATCTCCTGGTGAAAGCACCTTCGCTACTTGATAGGACCACTTGCCATTCACTATGTTCACGGGAGCCGTTTCGACCAGTTGCCCGTTTGAATCGCGAACAAAGATTGTTGCTTTTCCTTCTACTGTTTCCTTCGCTTCACCGGTTAACAGTGGGGTTCGGTCTATAAAGGTTTGTTTTTCTCCACCGTCAATCGTGATAGCCAGATTGGGTTTCACCACATGTACCACGACTGTCAATTCTACGTCTGAATGATATCCGTCGTTTACTAATACAGTAAATGAATCATCTCCCACATAATCTTGAGTTGGTTGATACGTCCACGTTCCTGAAGTGGTTACTGTTGCTTGACCGTGTTTTGCGCCCGTTCCTAGTTTGTATGTTAAGGCATCATTTTCCTTGTCAGTTACCGCAACTGAACGTGTTACTTCTGTATTTTTAAGGGTAGTAACTTCATCATCTGTTACAACCGGCGCTTTATTTGGGATGAACTCTAGATTAATAGATTCATTATCCACAAGTCCTTTGTCTGGATTGTGGACAGATACGGTGATGTTGTTATTGATTGTTACTGTTTCCCCTGTCAAGTCTGGGGCAACCAGTATAACTATCGCTTCACCTTTCTCATTTGTTACTAGTTCAGTTGACTTCAGTGTTCCTAATTCCGTTTTAAAGGTTACTTTCTCGTTTGCAATTGGTTCACCTGATTGATCTGTGATGACAGCTTTTAGAGTAACTTCTGTTTTTCCATCTGCCAAAACGGATTGTGGCGTGGCTGTTAAGTTAATTGTCAATGGAACTTGTACAATGGTGAGAACTTGCTCAGCCTTCGTTTGCTCCTTGTAAAAACTATCCTTAAGAATTACTTCCACTAGATACTCGTTAGGATTTAGCTCAGTTTTCAGTTGGTATGTCCATTTTTCACTTTCAACAGGAACATTGGCTGCCTCTAGTGTGTTACCAGCTTTGTCCTTAATAACAACATTTACTTCACCCTGAAGCATTCCAAATGCTTCTCCTTTTAATAGAGGTGTTCGATCCACCGTACGATCTGCCGTTTCACCATCAATGGTAATAATGAGGTTTGGCTTCACTACATGGACAATAACTGTTAAAGGTACAGGTTGATTATGATCATCATTCACAAGGATCGTGAAAGTATCGTCACCAACGAAGTCTAGATTCGGTTCATATGTCCAAGCACCATCAGCAGTAAGAGTCACTTTTCCATTTTGTCCATCTGTACCTAGGGTGTAGGATAATGGGTCCTGCTCTGCATCATTAGCTTGTGCGATTCCTTCAACCTTTGTATGTTTGAGTGTAGTTACTTCGTCATTTGTTACAACAGGAGCTTCATTTTTACTTTCTGGCTCCTTCACAGGAAGTGGTTCCATTTTAAAATCATAGTTTACGATCGAATACCCAACACGAATAATCCCATCTTCCACAAAGCTATCTTCGCCTTCCAAGGCTTGTGTATCTCTTCCTTCTTCTAAACTACTGTAGCTATAGTAGCCCTCTTTTTTCGAGACGATATAATAGTCTCCCTCAGGGAAAACCATCCAAGCATAAGAACCTATAGTGGAGGTGAACTGAGAGTTTTGATTATTGTTTGGGTCGAAACCTTCGAGCAGAGGTAATTCTACTTTTGTGTGTGCTACTCTTCCGGCTAGTCTGTTTCTTTCCGTATCAGCCCAGTATAGAGTAACTTCTGCACCTTCAATCACTTCATTTGTCTTTGCATCCGTTACGGTACCATATGGATCAATTAAAATTGGTAAAATCGCAGCCTGTCCGTCTTCAGGAATTTTAATTTCTACTTTCTTTCCAGCAAAAATGTCACTGTTATGTTGAATAGTAAAGCGAACATGATATGTTTTGCCAATTTCCCCACCTGTCACCTTGTATTGACCGGAGACGGTTGGAGTTATTTGTATATTACCAGTAGGGTTTTCGATTTCTGGAACGATAGTTACGTTGCCAAGTGCTTTGGTTATATCTTGGATAACACCGGTTGCTCCATTTACCACTAAGAATTGTCCTGATACGGTTCGTTCCGCATTTCTTTGAATTTCAGTGTTCTGTAATAATTCAACCTGCGCACTTTGTGTGAAAGTGATCGGCACTTGAATTCCATCAACCACTGTTATCGCACTAATTTCCACATCGTATGTTGTATTTCCACGGTTTACTGGGAAAATATAATTCCCAAAAGCATCTGTAGTACCTTGATACGAAAATACTTCACCATCTTCATATGTTTTATTCACAGTAATCGCCGCATCAGGGATAGGATCTCCCGTAATCGCATCTAGCACTTTACCTTTAACGAAAGCTGGTACAAAAGTAAGAAAGTAAGGAGCTTCCGCGTCTATATTCTTCTCCACGTTAGTAACTGATGCCGTAGCTTTAACGATTCGACTCATGGATTGACCAAAATAATTTGGAGTAATCAATTCAACGGTTGCTGATCCATACGCATCGGTCAAAGCTTCTGTTTGGACAAGTTGTCCCTGCTCTGAACTAAATACTACTCTTTCATTTGCTACAGGGTTCATATCTTGATCTGTCACTACCGCTTTTAACGTGACACGTGATTTCCCATCTGCTATCACCTTTTCAGGCGTTGCTAACAGAGTGATGTTGTAGGAAGGATCGTAAACTGTAAAACTCTTACTGTCCTCTACAACTGTTCCTAGTTCAGTATCTCTAATAACCGCTTTTAACGTATATTTACCTGCGTTAAGAAGAGTCGGTGTATGGAACTGCCAACCACCGTCTTCAGTCATTGAAACTTCTTGTGTAGTTATTGTTGTCCCATCTTCTTTTAACAACTGAACTGTTAATAAACTGTTTTTCGTTTTCTTTGCTGTTCCTGTAAAGGTTGGTTGATGGTCATCGGTACGTATATCCGGTAGCCCATTGATATTCACATCTAGTTCTACAATCTGTATTCTAACCGTTGCTTCCGTTTTATTACCTAGATGGTTTGTCACCTCTACAATAAACTGGTCCTCACCTAATTGCTCAGGATTAGGGTGATACGTCCAGTTTCCTGTTGAATCAATCGTTGCTATCCCTTTTTCACCATTAGATTTTAAGGTGTATTGAAGGGATTCGATGTTTTGATCAGTAACAGCAAGTTTGCCACTCTTCGTTTGATTTTTTATCGTATACGTATTTTCATCCTGTGCAGTTGGCTTAGTTGGATCCACGATGATAAATTCGTGTGTCGTCTTAGCTTCAGTTCCATTTGGCTGATTAATGTTGCCCAGCTCATCCATACCTGAAACAGTAATGGTGTGGTTTCCATAAGCTAATTCACCTGTTTGGTAACTCCAATTTATTTCTTCACCAAGATTGATGATTTCTTTAGGACCGCTATCAACTTGTACAACCACAACACCTCTTGCTTCTCCCGTACCAATAAACGTATTGTCGGTCTTTGTGAACTCAGCAGGAGGTGTTAGCGTCACAGTTGTTGTTAAGTCTAAAAGTAAGGTTTGGGTATCTGATGCAGAAACCAAGCTTCCCTCTTTAGCTGTTGCAACAACGGTATGAGTTCCTTCTGACAAAGCAGTTGCTAACGGAAGTCTCCATTTTCCATTTGTAACGTTAGCTGTAAGTGGATTTCCTCCATCAATCGTTACTTCTACTTTTCCGTTATTGGAGACAGATGTTTTTCCATAGATGGTTGGTGTTGAATCGTTTGATACTGTTGAATCTCCGTTTGCGATACTCACGGTGATGTTACTAGTTTGATAGGTAACTACAGAAGACTCACCTACTGCAAGATAATCGTCATATGCTTTCGCTTGAAAAGTATGTGACCCTACTGATAACTGTAAGTCAATAGTAGTCCTCCATTGCCCTGTAGTCTCATCTGCTTGCACACTTTTGTATAGTATGCCATCTACCCAAAGCTCAACCGTTTCCCCTTTTTCTCCTGTTCCCTGAACAATGAGCTTTCCATCTTCTAAGAAAGGAACATTGATAGTTGGAGGGGGGATAACAAAAATAGTTTTATAAGCAATAGCAGGAACAGTAGTATTATTATTCCCTGTTACTTTTTCTGTTGCCTCTAATCGGTACTCTCCTTGGTTTGTAATAGTCGTGGTTACCTTCCATAATTTACTACTAGGTGTAACCGTTTGGTTGATTAGATTTGTACTAGTTATACCGTCAAATTTGTTAACTCTAACATATACTTGTTTATTCCCTCCGCTAGAGTTAATGAACTTCCCACTAATTTCAGCAGGGAATTTATACAATTTTTCAACCGCAGGACCATCAATAGATATCTCTTTACCTATTTGAATCGTGCTTTTAGCTGTCGCCTTATTTTCTTCTTCGTTCATTACGGTAACCGTTGCATCAAAGGTTCCAATTGGTAAATCCGTTGGGATACTCCATTTTCCATCTAATACTGTTCCTGGATAGGTTTTATTATTTGCGATAAGAGTAACCGTACTGCCATTTGCAGCGTTGGTCGTTATACCACTTATAGCTGGATTTGGATTGTCAAACGTCATAATTGGATCAAATTGAATCATAGGTTTATAGATTCCAAACGGTGCAAGCTTCACACTTGCGCCCTTATCAGCCGATTCTAACCCGTCCTTATTAATAACTCGTAGATTAGCAGATTTAGAGGTACTAAAACCAAATGATACGTTCGGTTTACTCATATCTAAATCAGGGATGATTTCTTTGATTTTTGAAATCGGGATCTTAAAATCCAAGAAATAATGCCCATTTTCTGCATCCGAAATGCTAGTTCCCGGAACAGCAGAACCCGTTGTGTCTGTTGTTGATACCTTCAATACCTTTTCCTTGTCGGGACTAGCCACAAATAGATAGTCCTCATGTGGGCTTTTCCCATCAATCCCAACGGTTGCCCGGTGCGTCTCATCTACTAGAATATCCACATTCCAGACCGAGGATAAAAAGCCACCCTTGCGATCAAAAGGATCCCCTAACAATCTCATGCGAAAATAAAGATTTGCTGAGTCTCCATACACATAAAAGCTTGGCTTGTCTCCTACTTCATTTCGCCCATTGCTCCCGCTAGTAAAATCTACTTCATCCGGAGAAATACCTGGCTCATTTGTAGGATCAAAGATGATTTGTCCCTCACTGTTTTCATAAGGGATAAATTGGGTGGTAATGGGGGTTCCAGTATCCGTACTTACCGCTGATACAACATTACTAAATGGAGCAAGTAGTAAGGTACATACAACTAAGATATTACTAACTTTCATAAACCATTTCTTTCTCATACTCTGCCTCTTTTCGACATTCTTCAACTATAATAGACAAATAGTAACATAGGAAAAATGTACTATCAATACGGTAGGAAGTGTGGAAAACGTATTTATTTTTTGGTAGATTTCTCTCTTCCCGAAATCTACCAAACGATAGTTTTGTCATCTTTCTTTACAATTCTCTTTCTATTTGTTAAAATTTTTTAATAATTTAAAACATTAACACCATTGGTTTTGATAGATTAGGAGGGAATTATTTTGGCAGAATTAAGAAGTAATATGATAAAAAAGGGATTTGATCGTGCACCACACCGAAGCCTTTTGCGTGCGGCTGGGGTAAAAGAAGAGGATTTTGGGAAGCCGTTTATCGCGGTAGTTAACTCCTACATCGATATCGTACCAGGACATGTGCATTTACAAGAATTTGGGAAAATTGTAAAAGATGCCATCCGTGAAGCAGGCGGTGTTCCATTTGAAATGAACACGATCGGTGTAGATGACGGAATTGCTATGGGACATATCGGAATGCGCTACTCGCTTCCAAGCCGTGAAATCATTGCTGACTCAGTTGAAACAGTTGTGGCAGCACACTGGTTTGATGGAATGGTTTGTATTCCAAACTGTGACAAAATCACACCAGGTATGTTGATGGCATCCCTTCGTTTAAATATCCCTACTGTTTTCGTAAGTGGTGGACCGATGAAGGCGGGAGTAACTAGCGATGGCAAAAAGATCTCACTTTCTTCTGTATTTGAAGGCGTAGGTGCATACCAAGCAGGAAAGCTCGATGACAAGGGACTTTTAGAATTAGAACAGTTCGGTTGTCCAACATGTGGATCTTGTTCTGGTATGTTTACAGCTAACTCGATGAACTGTTTAGCTGAAGCTCTTGGATTGGCTCTTCCTGGTAATGGAACCATTTTAGCAGTAGCGCCTGAGCGTAGAGACTTTGTTAGAAAATCAGCGACTCAGTTAATGGAACTGATTGAAAAGGATATTAAGCCTCGTGATATCGTAACAGAAAAAGCGATTGACAATGCGTTCGCCCTTGATATGGCATTAGGCGGATCATCTAATACGGTTCTTCACACATTAGCATTAGCTCATGAAGCAGAAATCGATTATCCAATCGGAAGAATCAACGAAGTAGCGGCACGTGTTCCTCACCTGTCTAAGCTTGCACCGGCTTCTGATGTATTTATTGAAGATTTGCATGAAGCGGGCGGAGTTTCTGCGGTTCTAAACGAACTGTCTAAGAAAGAAGGAGCCCTTCACTTAGATACATTAACGGTTACAGGAAAAACACTTGGTGAAAATATTGCCGGCTGTGACGTTAAAAACTTTGATGTAATTCATTCGATTGATAACCCACATAGTGAAAAGGGTGGCCTAGCTGTATTGTTTGGTAACCTTGCTCCAGATGGTGCGATCATTAAAACAGGTGGAATTACTGGCGGAAATCGCCATGAAGGACCTGCGGTTGTATTTGATTCACAAGACGAAGCCCTTCACGGGATTGCAAATGGAAAAGTAAAAGAAGGCGACGTAGTTGTTATCCGTTACGAAGGACCTAAAGGTGGACCTGGTATGCCTGAAATGCTAGCCCCTACATCTCAAATCATGGGTATGGGACTTGGCGCGAAGGTGGCTCTTGTAACAGATGGCCGCTTCTCTGGTGCTTCACGTGGATTGTCTATCGGTCACGCTTCACCAGAAGCTGCTGAAGGTGGACCACTTGCATTCATCCAAAATGGAGATAACATTGTGATCGATGTTGACGCTCGTTCAATTGACGTTGTTCTTTCTGATGAAGAATGGGCAGAGCGTAAAGCTAACTGGAAAGGCTTTGAACCAAAGGTGAAAAAGGGTTATCTTGCTCGTTATTCGAAGCTTGTAACATCTGCTAGCACCGGTGGAGTTATGAAAATCTAATACTATTTTCGACACCCATTCACGTTCTGCGAATGGGTGTTTTTGTATTTTCGTATTTTTCGGTAAATGTACCCAATTGAAACTTTTTTATTCAATGTTCACAAAATGTTACCAACTATTATTATCAAATTTTAGTACCTAGTAATATATATCACATCATTCTCCCATGCTACATGCTAGAATCTAATGGAGATTAAAAGAAATGGGTGATAATCATGAATTTTCCTCAGTTAAAAATCGGACATATGCTTCCGAAAGCTCCGATCATTCAAGGTGGCATGGGTGTTGGAATTTCCCTTAGCAAGCTTGCCTCTGCTGTTGCAAATGCAGGTGGAATTGGCATTATTTCGGGCACAGG
Organism: Bacillus sp. (in: firmicutes); assembly: GCA_011524525.1. GTDB lineage: Bacteria > Bacillota > Bacilli > Bacillales > Cytobacillaceae > Robertmurraya_A. Next base: position 36,023 of record WTKE01000112.1, read on the forward strand.
GATTTCCGTTGAAGAAATGAGAAACCATATTCGTCAAGCTAGAGCGCTTGTGAAGAAGGATGCAGGATATATTGGTGTAAATGTATTATTTGCAATGAATGACTTTGCAGAGAAGATGAAGGCGGCACTTGAAGAAAAGGTTGATTTTATTATTTCAGGTGCAGGGATTTCAAGGGATATGTATGCTTGGGGTAAGAAAGCAGGTATTCCCGTCCTCTCCATTGTTTCCTCAGCGAAGCTAGCGAAAATGTCAGAGCGCCTTGGTGCAGCGGCAGTTGTTGTTGAAGGAAATGAAGCAGGTGGACATCTTGGGACCGAACGTGCATTATTTGAAATTCTTCCTGAAGTGGTGGAGGCCGTATCAATCCCCGTTATCGCAGCAGGTGGAATCATGACAGGAGCAGACATTGCCAAAGCGTTCAGCATGGGAGCTTCTGGAGTACAAATGGGAACTAGGTTTGTTGCGAGTGAGGAATGTGACGCACCACTTTCCTTTAAGCAGAAATACGTCGAAGCGACGAAGGAAGATACTCTGCTCGTCAAAACGACAGTTGGTCTTCACGGTCGCGCGATTGCGAACCACTTTACAGACTTACTCACTACTTCTGAAAAGCTAAAAATTACGAAATGCAGAGATTGCTTGAAAAATTGCTCGTATCGCTTCTGTACCCTTGATTCCCTTTTAAAATCAATGGCGGGCGATGTTGAAAATGGACTTGTCTTTGCAGGAGCAAGAGTTCATGAGATTAAAGAAATTCTTCCTGTGAAAAAAATCTTTGAAAATCTAACAAACGAGTATCGTCTAGCGATTAGCAAATAGAAAACTCAGAGGGTTATAACCCTCTGAGTTTTTTTGCTGTATTTATCTGTCCACAGGGGTTGGTTTTTAGTGGATGGCTTTTGTTAATTAGCTTTGATAGGTGGGTTGGTTATCAATGGGACCTATTTTATTGGTTCGATGGAAACAACAGTCACATTGGTTACCCTTGGCTTGTGATTTCTGCGTTCACGGGTATTAAACCTAGACTCCACTAATTATATTATTTATGACAGATGCTCTTCCTTCTCCATCCCTTAGAGGTTATAACATTCACTTTATAACTTCTACCCTTCCTTTTCCCTTGCCTCACACTTCATAACATTCACTTTATGACTTCTACCCTTCCTTTTCCCATCCCTTAGAGGTCATAACATTCACTTTATGACTTCTACCCTTCCTTTTCCCTTGCCTCACACGTCATATCATTCGCTTTATGACTTCTACCCTTCCTTTTTCCATGACTCACACGTCATAACATTCACTTTATGACGTCTACCCTTCCTTTTCCCTTGCCTCACACGTCATAACATTCGCTTTATGACTTCTACCCTTCCTTTTCCCTTGCCTCACACGTTATAACATTCACTTTATGACGTCTACCCTTCCTTTTCCCTTGCCTCACACGTTATAACATTCGCTTTATGACTTCTACCCTTCCTTTTCCCTTGCCTCACACGTCATATCATTCACTTTATGACTTCTACCCTTCCTTTTTTCATGTGTTTCAGGTCATAAAAATCAAGTTATGACCTGAGAACCTTCTTTTCTTTCCACAAGGTGCCATAAGTGCCAAACCAAATAAAAATGCCCCGACTGCTGTCGGAGCACACACTCTTTATTCTTAAAGCTTCACTCGCTGTAACCGTAATGCGTTTAACACAACTGATACGGAGCTGAAGGCCATGGCTGCTCCCGCTAACCACGGAGCTAAGAAGCCAAGTGCGGCAATCGGAATGCCTAATGTGTTGTAGGCGAATGCCCAGAATAGATTTTGCTTGATATTTGTGATCGTCTTTTTGCTCATAAAGATGGCGTCTGCAATGCTGTTTAAGTCCCCTCGGATAAGCGTAATGTCCGCTGCTTCCATGGCCACATCGGTACCTGTTCCAATCGCCATCCCGATATCAGCGATTGCCAATGCTGGAGCATCATTGATTCCATCGCCAACCATCGCCACTTTCTTTCCAGCCGCCTGCAGTTTTTTCACTTCCTCGGCTTTTCCTTCTGGAAGCACTTCGGCAATGACGCGATCTACGCCTGCTTCTTTTGCAATTGCTTGAGCCGTTTGCTCATTGTCACCCGTAATCATGATGACTTCAAGTCCCATATCCTTCAAGCGTGCAATGGCAGATCGTGAGGTTTCTTTAATCGTATCAGCCACTGCAACAATACCAGCAAAAGCACCATCAACTGCTACTAGCATCGCTGTTTTCCCTTCTTTTTCAAAAGAAACCATATTTTCGAGAACGGATTCGGCCACATCAATTTCGTATTTCCTCATCAAACGACGAGTCCCGACTAACACATCTTTTCCAGCAACCAAAGCCTTAATTCCGAACCCAGGAATAGCTTCAAACTGAGACACATCGACGAGCGCACTTCCCTTTTCCTTAATTCCTTCCACAATCGCTTGCGCAAGTGGATGCTCAGATTGCTTCTCAGCAGAACCGACCAACATTAAGAATTCGTCTTCATTCATGGAAGTTACTACATCCGTTAATACCGGCTTTCCATTAGTGATCGTTCCCGTTTTATCAAGAATGACCGTTTGAATGCGGTGCGTCATTTCTAAGTGCTCTCCGCCTTTAAAAAGAATCCCGTATTCTGCTGCACGACCAGATCCTGCCATAATTGAAGTTGGAGTAGCGAGACCAAGCGCACAAGGACAAGCAATCACTAAAACGGCAATTAATTTTTCTAATGCTTCTGGGAAGTCCCCAGGTGCGACCCAGAAAATCCATACAAGGAATGTTACAACGGCAATTCCGACTACGATCGGTACAAAAATACCTGAAATAGAATCCGCCAAGCGCTGAATCGGTGCCTTTGAACCTTGTGCTTCCTCTACGACCTTAATGATTTGTGCAAGTGCTGTGTCCTTCCCGACTTTCGTTGCTTGCACCTTTAAAAATCCATTTTTATTCAGAGTGGCTCCAATGACCATATCACCAACTGTTTTATCAACTGGAACACTTTCACCTGTGAGCATGCTCTCATCAAGTGCGGACTGACCTTCTAAAATGACACCATCCACAGGAATCTTCTCCCCAGGCTTAACCAGCAACACATCGCCAGCAATGACCTGCTCTAACGGAATTTCTACTTCCGCTCCATCACGAACAACAAGAGCTGTTTTTGCTTGAAGCCCCATGAGCTTTTTAATCGCCTCTGAAGATCGCCCTTTTGCTTTCACTTCGAACAATTTCCCTAATATGATTAACGTGATTAATACGGCACTTGTTTCAAAATACAATCCCACTCCATGTGCGCTATGACCAATCGTACCAATGGCAATATACACACTGTAAAAATAAGCAGCTGAGGTACCCAGTGCAACAAGCACATCCATGTTGGCACTTTTGTTTCGCAGTGCTTTATAGGCACCTACATAAAACTGCTTACCAATGAAAAATTGGACAGGTGTGGCTAAAGCCATTTGTACCCATGGATTCATGAATGCTTCGGGAACATATAGAAAGGAGGTAAACGTAAAGTGCCCTGCCATTGCCCACAAAAGTGGGAGAGATAAGATCAAAGAGAAAATAAACTTTCTTTGCTGCTTCTCAATTTCCTTTAACCGATGATCGACTGTTTCCTTTTGATTTTCGTCGGATTTTACTGTTGCCCCATATCCAAGTTTTTCTACTTTTTGAACCAAATCCGTCACAGATACAGCCGCTGGATTGTATTCAACAGATGCTTTTTCTAGAGCAAGGTTCACGTTGGCACCGACCACACCATCAAGTTTGTTTAAGCCTTTCTCTATCCGTGTGGCACAAGCTGCACAGGTCATACCTGTCACGTTTAGCTCTGCTTTTTCAGAGATTACGTCATATCCAAGCGCACGAATTTTCTCTTGAATGTTAGCTGGTCCTGTTACAGCAGCATCAAACTTTACCGTCGCTTTTTCGAGAGCTAAATTTACATTTGCATCCGTGACTCCATCCATTTTTTTCAGACCTTTTTCAATGCGAGTAGAACACGCAGCACAAGTCATACCGGTAATTTGAAATTGGCTTTCTAGTACTTTTTCACTCATATGAAAAACTCCTTATACCTATATAGGGTATATTTTTTTGAAAAGAGAACGTGCTATTTCTAGCACGATATCTTTTTTGTCTAGCTCCGCTTTTCTATTTACTTCACATCATAACCTTGGTCATCAATCGTTTCCTTAATTGAATCTAATGATACTTTGTCAGCATCAAACTCTACAGCAACGGACTTGTTTTCTAGGTCAACCTTAACAGTTGATACTCCTGCTAATTCCCCAACGCTTCCTTCTACCGCTTTTACGCAGTGTCCGCATGACATACCTTCTACATGTAGTGTAACTTTTTCCATGATTAACACTCCTTATTTTTTCATTAATTTTTGTATGGTAACCAATACTTCATCTAGAACTTCCATGTCACCTTCTTGTAGTCGATCTACGACACAGCCCTTTAGATGGCCCTCAAGCAATATTTTCGCAACACTATTTAAAGCCGATTGGGTGGCAGAGATTTGTGTAATAACATCATCACAATAGGTGTCTTTTTCAATTAATCCCTTGATTCCACGAATTTGGCCTTCAATGCGGTTTAGTCGTGTGACAAGATTGCTTTTCACTTTATCTGAATGGTGACTTTTCCGATCACTGCTATGGCAGTTTTCCTCTTCATGTAGCAAAGAATCATCTGGATTCATATGACCCCCTCCTTTTATGTTTTTATAATAGCATACCCCTGTATAGTATGTAAACCAAAATTTAAAGAAATTTATGGATAATTTTTGAACATATATTCTATATGAAAAAGGCTCCCCAAAAGGAAGCCCTATGATTCATCTTTCACTCGAAGTAATCGTAGGCTGTTCAGTGTCACAATTAATGTGGCTCCCATATCTGCAAAGATGGCAATCCATAATGTAAGCCAACCTGGAACGACTAATAATAGTGCCAACAGCTTTATACCAAGTGAAAAAGTGATATTTTGTTTAATAATATTTAATGCTTTTCTACTCAACTTTACAGTGTACGGAAGCTTTCTTAAATCATCAGCCATAAGCGCTATATCCGCTGTTTCAAGGGCAGTATCCGTTCCTGCTCCCCCCATCGCAATGCCAACGGTAGACGCTGCTAAGGCAGGTGCATCATTCACCCCATCACCGACCATAGCAACTCTCTGGTAAGTGGCGCGTAATTCTTTAATGTATGAAAGCTTTTCTTGCGGAAGAAGATTCGCTTTTACCTCGTTTACTCCTGCCTTCTGTCCAATCGCCTTGGCCGTACCGTCATTGTCTCCTGTAAGCATAATGGTCTTTTGCAGTCCGAGTGAGTGAAGCTGTTTTACCACGTCTCTTGTTTCTTCTCGAATCTCATCGGCCACTCCCACTAACGCAAGGAATTGTTGGGTCGAACAAACAGCCATCACGGTCTTTCCTTGTTCCTGAAGCCTATTAATTTTTTCACGATAGACTGCTGCCAAGCCACCCTTAAGTTGTTCATGAATAAAACTTGGACTTCCCACATAATACTCCGTACCTTCAATTTTCCCAACAATCCCTTTTCCAGTTACAGAGGTAAATTCCTCAATTTGTAAATGGTCGTAATTCAATTCCCATTGATCTGCCTTTTTTAAAATAGCAGAGGCAAGTGGATGCTGAGAGACCTTCTCTAGGGCGGATATAAGAGCAAATGTCTCGTTGGCAGGAATGGCCAGAGCGGTTTCATAGTCGGTGACTACCGGAATTCCCTTAGTTAATGTGCCGGTTTTATCAAATGCAATCGCCTTAATGGCTCCCATTTCCTCTAAATGAATGCCACCTTTGATTAATACGCCTCTTTTCGCAGCATTTCCAATCGCTGTTACGATTGCAACAGGTGTGGAAATAACGAGAGCACATGGACAACCAACCACTAACACAGCCAAACCTTGATAGACCCACTCATTCCAATCAGCGCCGAACAATAACGGCGGGACAACTCCAACTCCAAGAGCGAATAGCATAATGAGTGGTGTGTAATACTTTGCAAAGCGGTCAACAAATGCCTGTGATGGTGCTCTTTCCGCTTGCGCTTCTTCAACCAAATGGATGATTTTCGCAATCGTCGTATCTTCCACATGCTTTGTCACCTTTACCTCAAGGAAGCCTTCTTCATTCAGAGTCCCGGCGTAAACTTCGTCGTTCACTCCCTTTGCAACAGGTACGGACTCTCCAGTAATGGCTGCCTGATTGATGGATGACATGCCTTTTACGATGATGCCATCCATCGCTAATTTTTGGCCAGGCTTTACAAGCAGAACATCATTAATTTGGATGTCTGCTACGTCAATGACCATCTCTTGAAACCCACGACGTATTATGGCTTCTTTCGGAGCGATATCCATAAGAGAGCGAATCGATTGGCGAGCTTTATCCATTGAATACGATTCAAGTACTTCACTAATCGCAAACAAGATCACAACGGTTGCCCCTTCGCCCCATTCACCGATTATCGCAGCTCCAATTACGGCTATGGTCATGAGTGTTTTCATATCAAACTCTAGGCGGAATAGATTTTTGAAGCCTGTCCGGAACAGGCGGTAACCTCCTAAAATCATGGAAGATGCATAAGCTACCATCGAAAAAAGTGATTCTTCTCCACGGATCTCACCAGTAATCCATCCTATAAGCAAAAGCACAAAGGAACCAAGAACCATTGCATACTTTTGAAAAAACGGCTCTTTCACTTCTTGAATTCGAGCCTTTTCGGGTTGAACCTTAATACCGTCAAATGCACCGGCTTTTTCAATTTCTTCTAGCGTCGCTTCACCAAACACGGTCAGTTTAGCAGCACCAAAGTTTATATTTGCATCCAAAACACCATCCAGGTGCTTTACGTTCGTTTCGAACTTTTTGGCACAGCTGGCTCAAGAAAGCCCTTGAACGCGGTACACTTGCTTACTATTCATCATTGCAATTGACTTATCCACGTAATGCCACCTCCTTTTGATGGGTAAAGGCGATGTTAACAAGTTGTTTCACATGCTCATCGTCTAAGGAATAGTAGACCAGTTTTCCTTCTTTTCGATAGGTGGCAAGACCAAGATTTCGAAGGAGACGAAGATGGTGCGAAGCAGTAGCAACCGTGCAGCCAACAATGTTAGCCACATCGCATACGCAAAGCTCCTCTTCTACACTTAACGAATAAGCTATTTTCACACGTGTGTCATCTGCTAAAGCTTTAAAAAGCTTCGACACCTCCATCGTATTTTGCATACTAAGCTCATTTTTTACTTTCGTAACCTTCTCCCCATCAAAACAGGTGACCTCACATACATCCTCTTTCACCATTGCACTTCCCCATTTCATTCAAACATTCTTTTGAATATTATATCATATAGAATGAAATGATATTTGTGACAAAGATAGAAAAAAGAGGACAATTTTGTTGTCCCCTTGCCTATTAATCCGTTGTAGGTTTTTTTCGAAAGAAGATTTCAGGCTCAAAACGATGTAGTGGATGTGTTCGATTCTGAGCTGGTTCTGCCGAAATCCTAGGAGCCACCTCTGGCCTGCGCGGATCCTGTGCCGCCCTTGTTAATGACTTGGTTAATGGGCCCCACTTTCTTAACATCATCACAAGAAAAAAGATAACAAGTCCGGTAATTGCAAAGACGAACGAAGGAGAGGCATTGTTCACACCGCCTGCATCTAACAGGCGGCCACCTACTGTTTTTCCTCCCGCTTCCCCTAATCCATACACCACATTTGATAACGCAAAGAATAAACTGATCAGCTCTGGTTTGGAAAGCTGAGAAATCGTGCTATCTACCGTGGGTAAAATCATCATTTCACCAACAACAAAGATAGCACCACTTACAATAAATAGGAAAAATCCGTTTGAGAAAAATAACGAAGATATTCCTACCGTAATAAATAATACGCCTACTCCCAGTGCCGAGATCGGATTCATTTTAGTAATAAACCGTTTGGTTATGAAGCCTTGCAGGGTGATAACGATAAAACTGTTGATCGTCCATATTAATGAGATATTTTTCGGGTTATCCAACACGACTGTTGCTCGCAGTGGCAGTGCAAGTGAAAACTGTGCATACAGTGCCCAGATCAGGACGGTTACCACACTAAAAATGATAAATGGTCGATGCTTTAATGCTTCCCCATATGCCCCTAATGGCAGTGATGGACATGGGATGTCGCCGCAATTTTTCGGAAGTAAGAGCCAACTCACTAAAGCCAGGCCTACATAAATAGCAGCTGCAATAAAGAAGATGGTTCTTGAGGCTTCAGCTAAAAGAAAAAAAATCACAAGGCCACTTATACCTGTCCCCACATTGGCCGCAATCCCACGAAGAGAAAAAGCAGTTGTTTGATTTCCGCTTGAAGAAGCAAATGCCGCAATCGCTGCCTTCGTGGAGGGAGCATTCAATCCATTCCCAAGACCCATGATAGCCGCTGAAAACAGAAGAAACAGGTGATCGGTAAATATGCCAAAGCTCATTACTCCACCGGCCGTAATCAAAGCACCCAAGCCGATGATAAAACGTCGCCCTATTCGGTCCGCAAGTACCCCTCCTGTAATACTTCCGAATTGAAAAGCAATAGCTATCGTTGCTAAGATTGTCCCAATCTGTACCAAGGTTAATTCTGTTTCAGTTGTTAGTATGATAGGAAGCATCGGCATGACAAGATAGGACCCTAGATGAGCAAGCAATACTCCTAGCAGAAGAATTTGCAACGGACGATCAAGTTTTCGGTATTCCATTAATCCCACTTTGAATACACCCTTCCAGTGTTCAACGTTTCTTTTTCTACTTTTCCCCAATACACCCGATTTATGAAAAAAGCCTGCTGTCCCGATCGTTAAGATGGGAACAACAGGCTTTCAAACATTAACTTTTTAAGATCTCTTCAATTAGTTGTATTCTTCTGTGGCAAATTCCAAATGATTAAGTGCTGCAACGTTTTCCTCGATTTGACTAACCTTACTCGCACCTATTAAAGCGGTGGAACGGTAACAAGTGCCCACTTACCTTTTAGTTTCATCTCCATTTCTCCCCTTTATAGTGATGCACGATAAATTTCTACGATATCTTCTTTTGTTAAGTTTTTAAATACTCCTAGGGAACCTTTTGCAAATGCTTTGTCAGCCATAAGCTCAAGATTTTCATCACCAATTCCATAGTCCGCCAGTCTCGAAGGAGCGCCAATTGAATTCCAGAATTGACGTAGAGCCTCAATCCCTTCTAATGCCACTTCTCGTTCGGATTTTCCATCTGGAACAATATCAAATACTCTAGTAGCAAATTGTACAAAGCGTCCTACATTTTCATCAAGCACATGCTTCATCCAGTTTGGGAATAAAATCGCTAGTCCCCCTCCATGCGGGATATCGTATACGGCGGAAACAGCATGCTCGATATCATGAGTTGACCATTCTCCTTGCGTTCCCATACCAAGCGATTTATTTAAAGCAATCGTACCCGTATATAAAATCGTTTCACGTAAATCATAGTCCTCTAAGTTCTCAATTAATTGAGGAGCTGTTTCGATTACCGTCTTTAACAATGATTCACAGAAGCGATCTTGTAAGGGTGTATTCTTCACATGATGGAAGTATTGCTCAAATACGTGAGACATGATGTCAACCATACCATAAACCGTTTGATCCTTTGGAACAGAGTATGTATAAACAGGATCTAAAATGGAAAATTCAGGATAGCTCACCGTACTACTCCAACCGATTTTTTCTTGCGTGTCCCAATTCGTAATAACCGAGTTATTATTCATCTCCGAACCTGTTGCAGCTAATGTTAAGATTGCTCCAAACGGTAACGCTTCCACTGCTTTAACATTTCCTTTGATAATATCCCATACATCTCCTTGGTAAGGAACCCCCACAGCAATTGCCTTTACACAATCAAGGACACTTCCACCTCCCACTGCAAGAATAAAATCTACAGAATTCTCCCTAGCCATATTGATACCTTTTTGAACTGAAGATAACCTTGGGTTCGGTTCTACTCCACTAAGTTCAAACACTTCGGCGGATAAAGAAGCTAGGATCGTCTGTACTTCCTCATATAAACCATTTCGTTTAATACTTCCTCCCCCATATACAAGGAGCACCTTTGAACCATACTTAGGAAGCTCATTCCGTAATTCTTCGATTTGCCCTTTTCCAAAGATTAATTTCGTTGGATTTCGATAAGAAAAATTCTTCATAAAGATCTCTCCCTTTTTATATTCTTTTTCCATTATAAAATAAATAAATATATATGTTTACTTTTAAATGTATATACTTTTATTTTTTTTGTAAAAAATAAAGACTAGATAAACTAATCTCCATTTTATAGCTACCTAATGTCTTTGAAGGAAGTGATACAATGCGCCAATTAAATTCGAATCATTTCCAAATTGACACTTTTCAACCTTGATTGACAAACGATGTACATCTGTTTTCATTTGACTTAGCTTTTCATTAATACGATTCACTAAATCTTCACGACTACTAATGGCACCACCGATTAATATTTTCTCCGGATCAATCGCATACTGTAAGTTAAGTATCCCGACGGCTAGACGCTTGATAAACTTTTCAATTTCATCATTAACTTCTTCATCGCCTTCGTCTGCTAATTCAAATACTTTTTTACCATTCAAAGTACTTGGATCCATTCCTTTTCGTTTCGCCATTAGCCTCACTAAAGCACCGGTTGCTCCTAATGCACTCCAGCTCTCTCCTAATGGTTGATTAAGGTAATCCTCCATTATCATAAAGCCAAATTCTCCACCGTGAAGATGATGGCCATGTCTAATTTTTTTATCTATTACAAGTGCACCACCAATGCCTGTTCCTATTACAATACAAATATAATCGCGAACATCCTTCGCTGCACCAATCCAGCCCTCAGCTAATCCGGCACAGTTCGCATCATTTTCAAGCTCGACGGTTAGTCCTGTTTGCTTCTCAAGAATTTCCTTTATATTTGGACCATGAATGAAAGGAATCGCACTAGCCCCTTCAATATGGCCCTTCTCAACATTGACAGCTCCCGGCATGCTAAGAGCTATCCCCTTGATTTCTTGTTTTTGCTGAAATTCTTTTACGAGAGAATCAATAACACGAATAAACTCATCTAAACCCTCACATGGAGTAGGAACAGATGCTTTTTCTATAAATTCACCAACTTCATTCATTAGTGAATATTTTATTGCAGAGCCACCAACATCAAATACTGCAAAGTAGTTCAAATCACATTCCCTCCATAATCCCTTGAATCGATCAGTCTTTTGTACCGCATGATTCTCTTATAATAAGCTCTGAGTCAATCAATACTGGCTTTAGTCCAGTTTTCCCGTTAATTAAATCATTCAACATATAAGCTGATAATTTACCAAATTTCTCTTTATCCTGTTTTACAGTCGTGAGTTTGGGTTCGCTGTAGCGGCATGCAGCAATATCATCACAACCAATAAGACGGATATCTTGTGGTACACGTAAACCTTCCTCTTTTATCGCTCTTAATGCCCCAAGCGCCATGAGGTCGGAGGCGGCAAAGATTGCTTCCGGATAAGGCTTTTTTGCTAAAATTTCCTTCATCGCAAGATAACCGCTCTCCTCATGAAAATCCCCATATTGAATCCAGTCTTCCCTTACATCAAGTCCGAATTGATTCATTGCATCGATAAACCCTTTTTTTCTAAGGTTTGAAATCATTGAGTCACGCATACCACCGATATATCCAATCTCTCTGACAGAGTGTAAATATAAGTGTTCAACCACTTTTCGTGACAAATTAACATTATCAGTCATTAAGTAACTGACCTTTGTACCACTTAGTTCTATATCAATACCCATACAAGGGATATCTGCTTTCGCAAGTTCGTGGACAGCCTCTTCTACTTCTTCCCCAGCGATGACTAAGCAGCCATCCAGATGGAAATGTTTGCACCTTGCAATATAGCTTCCATTATCTTGGCGGAATTGTTCATTTGAAAACATCAGGATGTCGTAACCTAACAGACCAATATTCTTCTTAAATGAAGAAATAACTTCATTGAAGTAAGGATGAGTCATATCAACATTTACTTTCCCTGCATAGATTAACCCGATTAAGTTTGATCGTTTCGTTGCAAGTGACCTAGCTGAGAAATTGGGTTCATACCCCTTTTCATTGATGATATCCATTACTTTTCTTTTTGTTTTCTCACTAATCCCACCATAATTATTGAGCACTTTAGAAACGGTACCGGATGAAACACCAGCTAATTCTGCAATATCCTTTATTGTAAGACTCATGTTTATCCCTTCTACTTCCATTTAATTATGTTTGTCTATGTTAGATTACTAGTAGTTAGGATACGAATCAATATGAAGGAAATAAAAAAAGATTATTTTACTGATCCTTCCGTAATACTTGAAATGAACAAACGATTAAATAGTAAGAAAATAATGAGAAGCGGTGCGGTTGCCCAGAATACCCCTGACATGATCATCCCAAAGTCAATATTATGTGTATTGCTCAAGTTAGCTAACGCTACTTGTATCGTATAGTTTTCTGGATCTCTTAGAACAGTGAACTGCCATAAGAATTCTCCCCATACAGCCGTAAACACGATGATTCCTAGAGTAGCGAATGCAGGGAGAATGATCGGTAATACAATACTTCGGTAAATTTTAAAATTTGAACAACCGTCAAGCTTTGCAGCCTCAATCAATTCGTCGGGAACAGCTTCACTTACATACTGTCTCATTAAGAAAATACCCAACGGATTTAAGAAAAATAGGACCATTACTCCAGGCAGAGTATCTAATAGACCAGCCTTAGAAATTAGGAAGTATTGTGGAATTAAACCTAGTTGAGGCGGAATAATCATCGTAACCAGTATTGCCACAAACAATGCATTTCTTCCTGGAAACTTAAACTTCGCAAAGGCAAATCCAGCAAGAGAACTAATTATTAGAACAACAATCGTTACAATCGCACAGATAACGAATGAATTCCACATCGCATGGAAGAAATCAATTTGACTTAGAACTTTCTTAAAGTTATCCACTAGTAAATTTCCTGGTGTGATTGTCGGTGGAATGGAATTATATGCTGAGCTTGGCCTTGTAGCCATGACAAACATCCAATAGAAAGGAAACAAAGAAAGTAATGAAGCAACGGCTAAAAAGAGATACATAAAAAGTTTTCCTGTGAAGAATTTCTTTTTATTACTCATTTTGCAGCCCTCCTTTTTCCACGACCATATCCAGACGTTAATAAAGTATTAATAGTTGCAAAGGTTGCAATAATCACTAGTAAAATAACAGCAGTAGCAGATGCTGTGCCGAAAGATTGTAGCTTAAATGCATCACGGTAAAGGTACATTACTACTGTCATGGCTTCATCTCTCGTAAAAGCAGACGTACCTAAGAAAACAGTTGGCTCAGAGAATAACTGTAAAGCCCCTACTGTAGAGAAAAATACTGTGAGAAGAATGAAAGGCTTGAGCATTGGCATTGTTATATAACGGAGCTGTTGGAATTTGTTTGCCCCGTCAATTGTTGCCGCTTCGTACAGGTCATTAGGAATACTTTGAATTCCTGCTAGATAGATAATGGTGTTATAACCAACCCACCTCCAGAAAACCATGATGGAAATAGCAATTTTCGTCCCCCATTCAGAAGTTCCCCAGTTTACAGGGTCAAACCCAAATAGCCCCAACACATAGTTTGCTAATGAAGTTTCATGGTTACTAAAAAGCACACTGAATATAAGAGCTACAGCTACCATTGAAGTAATGTATGGCATGAAGATAGTGACTCTAAAGAAATTTTTAAAACGGAGGAAAGCCTGATTTAGTAAAAAGGCTAAAATAATCCCTATTACCAATTGTGGGGCCGTTCCCATCAATCCCATGACAATTGTGTTATAAACAGACTTCCAAAACAGAGGATCATTTAACACTACTTTAAAGTTATCTAGACCAACAAATGTCGCTGGACTAAAACCATTCCATTTTTGAAAAGCTAACACGGTACTAAATAAGGCTGGGTAAAGCCCGATCACCGCAAAAATAACGAAGAAGGGTGCAATGTATAAATAGCCCGAAATCATATCCTTCTTAGCTTCTGAAAGATACTTTTTGTTCTTTTCCTTCTTCCCACTTTGTGTAATAGAATTCATTTGCACGCCTCTTTTCTATCGTAAAGTAGGATATGGTGCCAAACGGTCACCATATCCAAGGTAAGACTATGAAACTTTTACATTATCTTGCTACTAAATCCTTCGCACGTTTCACGGCTTCTTTCCACTCTTTCTCTGGATCAGCACCATCTTGAACGTTCTTAAGTCCATTGATTACCTCTTGGTGAACTGGGAAGTACTTTTCACCTTTGTACACAGCACCTTGAATGTCTTGTGCTGCCTCAGCAAATACACTAGAAGTTACTTGACCACCAAAGAACTCATCTTCGTTTGCTTTGAATTCTTCCATATCATAAACAGATGGAGCAGATGGGAATAACCCTTTACTTTGGAATGATTTTAGTTGGTTCTCAGGAGATACTAACCATTCAACAAAATCATACGCTTCTTCAGCATGTTTCGTTTCTTTAGGTATAGAAATGTATGATCCACCCCAGTTAGCGGCAAATTCAGTTGGTAACGTAGCAACTTTCCATTTTCCTACCGCATCAGGAGCATTTCCTTCCATCCATCCTTTTAACCAACCAGCACCGAGCTCAGCCGCGAATTCACCAGTGTTCACTGCATTGGACCACTCTGGAGTCCACATATCAAATTTACCAACAATTCCTAATTCATTCAGTTTTACCGCATAGTCAAAAGCTTTTTTCACAGCATTGCCTTCTTCTTCTAAGAGAAGTTCACCCTTTGGATTCAGGTACGTTTCTTCTGAAGCATCTAGGTATGCACGATAGGCCATTTCAATGCTATCTACAAATGGCTTTCCAGTCTTTTCCTTCACTTGTAAACCAGCCTTTTGGAATGCTTCTGGAGAATTAATCAAGGCAGCCACCTCAGCTGGGTCAGTTGGCAGACCAGCTGCTTCAAAAATATCTGTACGATAGTACAAGCCTTTTGGACCAATATCTGTTGGAAGACCGAACAAGAAGTCACCTTCTGTATTTTCTCCACCCTGCCATTTCCAGTCTAAGTATTGATCTTGGACATCTTTCGCCCCTAAATCATATAAATTATTGAAACGATCTTGTGCCACTTTGAAGCGGTCAAACTGATCTACTTCTAACATTGCGATGTCCGGCGCACCACTACCAGCAGATAGTGATGTAAATAATGCATCATGATGTTCAGCAGTTTCAGATGATTTTACTTTTATTTTTACGTTAGGATGTTCTTTTTCATATTCTTTCGCAAGTTCCTCATAACCGGTTGCACCAAAAGCCCAGAAGCTTAATTCAACCTTTTTATCCCCGCTTTCTCCTGAAGAACTATCTTCACTTCCACTACAAGCAGCAAGAGAAAGTGCAAGAGCTGACGACATTCCCAAAGCAAATAATTTTTTCATACCTTTCCATTTCATGCAAAATTACCCCCATTGTTTTGGTTTATGAATCAATGAAACTGCTAAATGAAAGAAAATGTAGCTCCATCCCTCCTTATTGGTTTCAACATGCCACTCTACGAAAACGGTTTCCTTAATGGTGATAAAAAAAGACGTTTCACCAAATGGAAATCGCTTACAGTCGTTAGTATACGGTTTTAAAAACATAAAATCAACACATTTTTGTAAAACGGTTTCCTAAAATGTTAGAATATATTTTCTAATCAATTACTATTTACTTATTCCATTCCAGTAAATACATGTTATAATGCTTTTTGTAAGCGTTTTATAGTTAAAATTTAGTAGAATTAGATACTAAGAGAGGAGGGAACCAGAGAATCCTGCTTTTGGATACTTTGTTTTCGGAAACCGTTTTCCTAACTATTAATAACATGAGGAGGAAGAACATTGAGGAAAAAATTACGAAACCAACTTACAGTAATCTTAACGATAATCGCTTTATTAGCTTCATTTTTGCCTAGTTCTGTAGGTGCAGCAGAATCAGATTATGATAATCTAATTGTTGATCCTTCAAAAAAGCCTTCAGTGGCAGGAGCATTACAAGTTCTTGATATTAATGGTGTAAAAACACTATGTGACTCACAAGGAAATCCCATTCAATTAAGAGGAATGAGTACTCACGGTTTACAATGGTTTCCTCAGATACTTAATAACAATGCCTTTGCAGCACTTTCAAATGATTGGGGAGCGAACGTAGTACGATTAGCAATGTATGTTGGTGAAGAAGGATATGCAACAAATCCTGATGTCATTAAGCAACGTTTAATCGACGGCATCGAATACGCCATTGCTAATGATATGTACGTTATTGTCGATTGGCATGTACATATGCCTGGAGACCCAAATGCCGATGTATATAGTGGTGCAATGGAGTTCTTCAAAGAAATTTCTTCTTTATATCCAAACCATCCTAATATTATTTACGAAGTAGCGAATGAACCAAGCAGCAATGCTCCTGGAGTTACAAATGACGCAGCTGGGTGGCAGCAAGTAAAATCATATGCTGAGCCAATCATTCAAATGCTTCGTCAGAACGGAAATGAAAACATCGTCATTGTCGGAAGTCCTAACTGGAGCCAACGTCCAGACTTAGCAGCTGACAATCCAATTCAAGATCAAAACACCGTTTACACGGTTCACTTTTATACAGGAAGCCATGCCCCTGCTGCTGATAGCTCTGATAGACAAAATGTCATGAGCAATGCACGATATGCTCTAGAGAATGGTGTTGCAGTGTTTGCCTCTGAGTGGGGAACTAGTGAAGCCAATGGAAATAACGGCCCTTACTTAAACGAAGCGGATCAGTGGATTAATTTCTTAAACTCTAACAATATCAGCTGGACAAATTGGTCTCTAACCAATAAAAATGAAACTTCCGCTGCCTTCCTCCCTTTTATTATGGGGAAACATGATGCAACGAGTCTCGACCCAGGTGAGGACCAGGTTTGGGCAGCAAACGAACTTTCAGTTTCTGGTGAGTATGTTCGTGCTCGTATTAAGGGCATTTCTTATCAACCAATTGATCGAACGGAAAGAGAAGAATTCACGACCAATGTGTGGGATTTTAACGATGGAACCACTCAAGGGTTAGGAATTAATGGTGGAAGCCCGATACAAGATGTTACTGTGAACAATGTTAACAACGCTTTAGAGCTTGGGAATCTACAAGCTAGCACAGATGTTTCTGAAGGTAACTATTGGGCAAATGTTCGTATTTCAGCAGACTCTTCAACTGCTCGTCCAGATATCTATGGAGCTGAGAAACTTACAATGGATGTGATTGTTGATCATCCAACAACAGTCTCTATCGCTGCTATTCCTCAAAGCGCAAGTGTTGGCTGGGCAAATCCTACCCGCGCTATCCAAGTAACAGAAGATGACTTTGTTTTACAGCAAGACGGGAAATATAAATCCGTTCTATCGATCTCAAGAGCTGATTCTCCTACTCTCGAACAAATTGCTACTAGCTTAGAAGATAGTACATTAACAAATGTTATTTTATTTGTAGGATCAGCTAATGGTGGAGACGTTTCTCTAGACAATATTTCCGTGACCGGTAATCGTGCGGTTGTCGAACAACCAGTTGTTCACGATCCTATTGGTACAGCAGTGCTACCTTCCGATTTTGAAGACCTAACTCGTCAAGGTTGGAAATGGGATGCAGGTTCAGGAGTAAAGACAGCATTAACGATTCAAGAAGCTAATGGTTCAAAAGCTCTATCTTGGGACGTAGCCTATCCTGAAGTTAAACCAGTCGATGCTTGGGCTTCGGCACCTCGTCTTGTAATTGGAGATATCAATGCAACACGTGGGGAAAACAATTACTTTGTGTTTGATTTATACCTTGATCCCGTTCGTGCAAGCATGGGTTCACTATCTGTTAACTTAGCATTTGCACCACCTAGCCTAGGTTACTGGGCACAAGCTACTGAAACATTCGACATCGATTTAACCGCACTAGATTCAGCAACTAAAACAGCAGATGGATTGTATCACTATAAAGTTGTATTTGATATGAACCTGATTAGAGACGGTAAAGTAATTGCTCCAGATACGGTACTTCGCGATATTACAATCGTAGTCGCAGATCAAAAGAGTGACTTTGCTGGGAACATGTACGTAGATAATATTAATTTTTCAAATCAAGATCCAAGAATTGAGTATAAGAAAAACGGGAAACCAGTGAAACCAAAGAAAGTAAAATAACCACAAGAAAAGGAACATGGGTCTATTCTCATGTTCCTTTTTCTATCATCCTTATAAACTTGGAGCATTTGACGGTGCAGGAGGATGAAGTTTCCTTTCCTTCCCATATAGAACCATAAAGAAACAAGCAAGCCCAGCAAATAGAGTATATACCGTAATCATATGATCGTAATTAATGACCTCTGAAATAAGACCAAACAGTAGATAACCGACCGTTGATCCAATCTGTGTGGTATTCATATATAGCGTAGTTGCTGTTCCTGGAGCTTCCTGCATAAAGTCTTGGAAATAGGAAATGGCTATCCCAGAGGTTATCGAAACTTGCGCAGCACTCAAGATTTGTAATGGATATATTTGCCATGGTTCTGTAACAAATCCAAATAAAAAGAAATAAGCAAAAGCGGTGACAAATCCCATTTTGACAAGCAGAGATACATCCATTCTTGTTGCAAGTAAGCCCAGACCAATCATCATTGGAACCTCAAAAATAGGAGGAACACTGAATATCAAGCCAACATCCATTTCTGTTCCATTTAATACCTTCGTAACAAATTGTGGAACATTTAACATATGAATAGAAGTAGTCGCTGAGAGTAATAAGGCCGCAGCTAAGTTTGCAAAAATATGTGGCTTTGAGATTGATTTTTTTACTGAAAGAGACTCCTGATTTACTACCTTCTGTTTTGCCACATCTTTTAGGAGAAAGACACTTGTTAAAAAGGCTAGTAAATAGCCTGTTGCAACAAATAAAAATAAACCTTTAAAATCAATTAAAACCAGTAGCCATGCCCCTAGAGCAGGGCCTACTGTCCACGCTAGGGCAAAAAACATTCGGAAAATATTCATAATAAAAGGAGTATGCTCAGAAGGAATAGCCGCCTCTTTTAGTGCATCTCTTGCATAAGCCCATAATTGAGGTACAGCAGCTGCCGAAGCCCCCAAGAGAAAGAAAGCAACCAGCGACAAAGCAATATAATTTCGTAAAAAAGCAAATAATGCATATCCTATGATACCAGCAAAAGTTGTTATTATTAGTAACTTTCTTCGACTCAACTTCGTATCGGAATACTTCGCAACTGAACTACTAATGGTTACCCCACCTAGTGCAAGGATCGTCATAAAGACACCAAACCCTGCATTGCTCATTCCTACCTCATCAATCCCAAAGAGCGATGAAAAAGGAATAAAAAACGAGGTAGAAAATCCTAAGATGGTATTAATTAAAAACAAAACTGGAAACGATGGGATTTTCCAAATGAATACTACCTTTTCTTTAAACGCTGAAATAAAATTCTTTTTCATAACTTCATCAATCCTATCTTTTGATTCTAGAAATTGTAAAAGATAAACAAGGAAAGTGAAGATCAACAATTAATGATCTCCACTTTCTTATCTTTACTGTTACAAGTTCTCTCCGTTGCTTGCGATAACTTCCTTATACCAATTAAAACTCTTTTTCTTGTAGCGCTTTAAATCTCTCATATCTGTTTCACCACGGTTAACGAAAATAAAACCATATCGCTTTTCAAATTGACCACTTGAACTGATCAAGTCTGTTGAACCCCAAGTGAGGTACCCGAAGATTTCGACTCCCTCTTCCATCGCAAGCTTCACTTGCTTAATATGCTCACGTAAGTATTCAATGCGATAATCGTCTTCTACAGTCTGATCTTCATTTAATTCTTCACGAACACCAATTCCATTTTCAGTGATAAAAATAGGCAAACGATAACGAGCATACATATCCTTTAAAGATACTCTTAATCCGATTGGATCAATTGACCAACCCCATTCGTTTGCTTCTAAGTTTGGATTAGGAATAACCCCTTCAATCAGCTTCGTACCATCTACTTTTTCAGCACTAACCGTTTGGCTTTGGTAGTAGCTAATGCTTAAATAATCAACCGTATTTTCCTTTAGAAGCTCCGCATCATCTTCTCCAAAAACAGGCATGATTCCCTTACTCTTTAAATGACTAGTCACATACGTAGGATATTCCCCATGCACAAACACATCGAAATAAAAATCAACCAGCAATTCCTTTGCTTTCATATTAGCAATTGCATCTTCAGGCTTACATGTATGAGGATATGTCGTCATATATGTAACCATTCCTGCCATTTTTCCATCAGGTACTAATTCATGAAGAGATTTAACTGCCTTTGCATGTGCAATAAAAGCATTATGAGTTACTTGGTATCGTAAAGCTTCTTCATTTTCTGCTCCTTCAAGCTTTACTCCCCATAATTCAGAATTAGTTAGGACAAGATTCTGCTCGTTAAACGTCAACCAATACTTTACCTTTTTTCCAAAACGTTTAAAAACGGTTCTTGCATAGTGATCAAAAAGATCTACCACTTTTCTAGAGGCAAATCCATTGTATTTTTCTGCTAATGCATGAGGTAGGTCAAAGTGATAAAGGGTAATAACAGGTTGTATACCATTTGCAATCATTTCATCAAATAGATCATCGTAAAACTGCAGTCCCTTTTCGTTTACTTCTCCTTCCCCATCTGGAAAGATTCTTGACCAAGAAATACTTGTACGGTATGCATTAAATCCAAGTTCTTTGAATAAAGCAATATCTTCTTTATAGCGATGATAAAAATCAACGGCTACCTTCCAATCCGATTGACCTTCCTTTACAGGGCGGGTGTCAACAATAGAAGATCCCTTTCCGTCTTCATTCCAAGCACCCTCCGTTTGGAATGATGTCACTGCTCCTCCCCATAAAAAACCTTCACCAATGATGTTTTCTTTTTTATACTCCACCCTCTATTCCTCCTCAGAATCCCAGGCTGTGTGTAGTTTCTATAGATTTTATTATATGCCTTTTCACTTAATTGTCTATACTTTTAATTTATATAATATATACAATTAATATATTATCATCCACAAAAAACCTGCCAATAGACAGGTTCAGCTCTAGACAACCACATGTTTTGGTGTCTGTTTGTTTAAAGCTAACAAAAGGTTTTCTACTGCTAGATTGGCCATTCTTAATCTTGTTTGAATACTAGCACTACCTATATGGGGAAGAGTAACGACATTCGGGAGGGTTAATAACGGATGATCGAGTGGAACGGGTTCCTGCTCAAATACATCTAACCCCGCTCCCCAAATCTTACCTGCTAGTAATGCGTCGTACAAATCTACCTCATTAACAATTCCACCACGTGCGGTGTTGATTAAGATAGCTGTATTTTTCATCCATGCTAACTCTTTTGCACTAATCATATTTTTTGTTTCCGGACTGTAGGGTGTCATAATACATACATAGTCAGATTCCTTTAATAACTGATCTAATTCTACATACTTCATTTGATATGTTTCCTCAAGCCCAGGTTTTCGAGAACGATTATAATAGAGAATATTCATATCAAAGCCTCTTGCTCTTTTAGCTAATGAAGCCCCAATTCTCCCCATCCCGATAATACCTATCGTGGCGCCATAAATATCCTGCCCGGTTAACTGCATAGGAGACCATGTTTTCCAGTCTCCGCTCCTTAAATAGTTTGATGACTCTACTACTCTTCTAGCGGTGGCCATAAGTAAGGCAAATGTTAAATCCGCAGTTGTTTCTGTTAATACGCCTGGAGTATTTGTTACAGTAATCCCCTTAACTTTTGCAGCTTGAATATCAATATTATTGTAACCGACCGCCATATTACTAATTACCTTTAAGTGTTTAGCTCGTTCTAACAAGGCTTGGTCAATGGCATCTGTTAATAAACAAAACAGTCCATCAACTTCTTCAATTTCTTTTTCTAAAACCACCCTAGGTATTGGAATATCTGTTTCATTCCATATCTTTATCTCACAAACTTCACTTATTCTCTCAATAATTTCAATAGGCATACTTCTCGTGATCAACACTCTTGGTTTCAAGTGATCGCCTCCTAGTCTTAATAGGAATTCTCTATTTTAATAGAAAATCCTTCACAATACATGTGAAGGATCCCGTATTATAATCTTTCCCCATTGGATTCGATAACTTCTTTGTACCAGTAAAAGCTCTTTTTCTTGATACGACGAAGGTCATGCTCCCCTTCTTCATGCTGATTTATATACACGAATCCATATCGCTTTTGGAATCCGTTCAACCAGCTTAATAAATCAGTAAAAGACCATACGCAATAACCGAGCATCTCTACTCCATCTGTAATCGCCTCTTGAATGGCCTTGATATGAGCACGAATATAGTCTATACGATAATCATCATTGACTACATCACCTTCTTCCACCTTATCAAATGCTCCTAAACCATTTTCACTAATAAGGATTGGGAGATCGTAGCGATCTGTAATTCTTCGAAGAGCAATTCTTAGGCCATACGGGTCAATATTCCAGTCCCAGTTTGTTTTCTCAAGATTTGGATTCGTTACTGTTTTAAATACACCTGGAATACCTGTGTCTTGAGAAGTACCCTTCTTACCTGAAGTATTCATAGTCCCTTCAGATACTCCGCCTACTAACGGGTTTTCTTCAAAGGTAGTCGTTTGGTAGTAGTTAAGACCCATGAAATCAGGTGTTCCTTCTTTTAATAAATTAAAATCACCCTCCTCAATTTGAGGAGCTAAACCTTTCGATTCCAAGAACGTCCACGCAGCTTTCGGATAACGGCCCCATGCATAAATATCCATCCACCAGTGGCTGTTTAATTCCTCTGCATTTTCTGCAGCGATAATATCCCTTGGATTAGAAGTTAACGCGTAGGCAGGAGAATAGGCAAAGCTTGGCCCAATTTTACCATCTGGCACATACTTTCGGAATGCTTTAATCACACTTGCATTAGCTAAATTTGCATGATGGTTTACCTGATAAAATAACTTGTCATCCTTTACACCTGGTGGGTGTGCAGCCATTCGGTATCCAAACATTGTAAAGATGTTTTGTTCATTTAAACTTACCCAATATTTCACTCGGTCACCAAATCTCTTAAACAATTCCACACTATAGTTCGTAAAATCTTCAATGATTTTTCTAGACTCCCAGCCACCATACTCCTCTTGTAAAGCCTGTGGAAGGTCCCAGTGATACAGGGTAAGGACTGGTTCAATATGATT
The DNA here is from genome assembly GCA_011524525.1 of Bacillus sp. (in: firmicutes). Taxonomy (GTDB): domain Bacteria; phylum Bacillota; class Bacilli; order Bacillales; family Cytobacillaceae; genus Robertmurraya_A. Next base: position 59,414 of record WTKE01000112.1, read on the forward strand.
GGCCTTTAACTCATTAATGAGGTTGTCATAAAATTCAAGGCCTTTTTCATTAAGCTCACCTTTTCCATTTGGGAAGATACGCGTCCATGCCACAGAGAAACGGTACGCTTTCATACCCATTTCTGCCATTAATTGCACATCTTCTTTGTAACGGTGATAGTGGTCAACAGCGACGTCCCCTGTCGTCCCTTTAAATGTTTTTCCAGGTATTCGAACAAACTTATCCCAGTTTGAAACACCTTTTCCGTCTTCATTCCAAGCTCCCTCTACTTGGTAAGCTGCAGATGCTGCACCCCAAAGGAAGTCTTCTGGAAATGGTTTTAACTTATTATGTAACATCATAATTCCCCCTCAATACTAGTAAGTGAAATAATTACCTTTTAATACTAACCGTTGAAAATTCAAACTTATCATAACGATGTCTTGAAAACGAATATTCAAAAGGAACCCCGTTATTTAAATAAACAACCTGCTCTACTTCTAATACAGGATCATCCTTTTGACATTGCAAATGCAATTGATCCATTTGATTTGACTTACACGCTCGTATCTGTTTATGAGTCCCCGCAACAGTAAGCTCTAGGGTCTCTATAATGTAGCTATATACCGATGAATGCAATACTTTTTCATTGATTCCTGGAATTAGGGGAGTTGGCATATACGTATGCTCAATTACATACGGTTCGCCCTCCACTGTTCGCAGCCGAATAATGTCGTAAATAGGGGTATCAAGATTAATGGAGAGGTGTGAAGCAATTTCTTCGGTTGGAAACTTCACCTCAAATTGTAATACTTTGCTCGTAATCTCTTGGCCTTTTCCTTTTAATAAGTGAGATAAACCTTGAGAGTCATTGCCCACGACATTTACTTTGTTCGTTTGAATAGCAGATTTAACTATAAACGTTCCATGTCCACGCTTTCGGTAAAGATATCCTTCCATTACTAGAATATCTAGGGCTCGCTTCATCGTCATTCGACTGCACCCAAATTGATTAGATAATGTAATTTCATCAGGAATCGGTTGATCGGTTGAATAAAATCCATCAATTAACCTTTTCCTTATTTCATCCGATATTTGTTGGTATTTAATCAATATGTTCACCACCATATCTGTCTAACTTGATCTCTGTTAAAAAGATAGCCAAGCGACCATCTTTTTATTACTTATACTATAATTATAATCATTTATTTTTAAATGTATAGACATTTGTTACCAAACATCAAACTTAAAGAGCATAACCATTGGATAGTACCTTAATCACTCCTTCTCTCTATTTAAAACATAAGAAAACTCGCTTCACCATTAGGGGAGCGAGTTTTCTTATATCAATTATTAAACCTTTTCAGGTGTGCCTATTTTCGGTTGTTTCGGTGAGCGTTTTACCCATAACATGGTAGTCATCAATGTGAACAGTAATAATATTAACCCTAATACAAATGGATAAATAATATTCACATCATAAAGTAATCCAGCAAGCGTTGGTCCTAGAATATTTCCGATACTCATATACGCGTTGTTCATCCCCATTGCAAAACCTTGTTCCTGACCAGCAAGCTTTGAGATCAGGGTGTTTAACACTGGGCGTAGAATAGACGTTGCTAAGAAGATGATTAAAGTAATACCAAAGAACAGAACATAGCTTGATGCAAAAATCGATAACAAAAATCCTACTGTGGCCACTCCTAAGAAAATATTCAGGACTTTCTCTTCCCCAAGGTTGACCACCAACCGATCAACCACAAACAATTGAACAATCGTACTGATGATTCCTGTCGCTGTTATCATCAAGGCAATTTCTTGAGGAGTCGCACCGAACTCATTATCAACGAACAACCCTAGTACTGATTCATACGCCATTAATCCAAAGCTCATTACAAGGGTAATCACTAACGGAATAAAATAAGGCATCTTTACTGATCGAACAAGCTTTTTCACCATTGATTCATCATCATAATGAATTCCTTCTGCTTGTTCCAGTTGGCTTTCTTTTAGAACAATAATAGAGAAAATAACGGCAACTAGCGAAACAATCGCTGAAATTAGGAACGGTACTTTTAACCCATAATCTGTTAAAAAGCCACCGATCCCTGGTCCAATCACAATTCCAAGCGACATAGCAGCTGAGATCAAACTGTTTCCTTTGGCGCGCTGCTCCATCGTTGTAATGTCTGCCACGTATGCAAATATGGCAGGTACAAGAAGGGCTGCCCCAATTCCACCAATTACTCGTGAAAAATATAACCACCAAATGGTATCAACGGCATAAAAAATAAACATCGATGCAGTTAATCCTACTAGTCCGTATATAATCATTTTTCTTCGACCGTATTGATCCGTCCATTTTCCGGCAATCGGTGAGAAAATAAGCTGTGCTCCAGCAAAAATCGCTATCATTAGACCGGCTGCTGTTCCTCCCTGTCCAATCGATTGCAAATATGCAGGTAAAATTGGGATAATAATACCGAAGCTCCCAATTGCAATAAACATATTAATCATAAGTACAATTAACTTTTTCCTTTGTTCCGCGCTCACGTGCGCACCTCCATCCCCCTACGAGAAATAGGTAGACCTTTTATCTCTCGCCTCAAATACACCTAAGTATACCACCAAACATTCTTTAAAATGTACGATTAAGATTGACTTTACTAAAATTTAACCCAAAAAAACTGTAAACATTCGCTGTTTACAGTTTTTAAGGGAATTCAATTTTAGGAATATGTTCTAATTGACCGCTAAAGACTATGTTCCTCTCCAACGGGCAGTTAGACACCTTCTATTTGACCGTTCAATCCTTGTACCCTTGCCAACAGGCAGATAGAGCCGGTCTAATTGACCGCTTAAAACTATTTTCCTCTCTAACGGTCAATTAGATTACTTGTTTTTACGAATTTTATCGACCTCATCGGCAACAAACTGTACTTGGGTTCCAACAATGACTTGGATACTGTTTTGCCCAACGATATTGATTCCTGGAATGCCTGTTGACTTGATTTTTGCTTGGTCAACCGCTCCCATATCCTTTACCTCTACGCGAAGACGAGTAACACAATTGTCTACAGAGGTAACATTATCATCTCCACCTAAGCCCTCATAAATAACAGCGGCCATTTGTGCGAACTTGTCACTACCAGTCGAAACCGTTTCTCCTGTTTCCTCTGTTTCTTCTTCACGACCAGGAGTCATTAAATTGAACTTTGTGATTAAGAAGCGGAATAAGAAATAATAAATAGCTGCAAATACTAATCCTTGCACAAGAAGCATATATGGTTGGTTTGCGAGTGGCAATCTTGAGCTTAATACAAAGTCAACAAAACCAGCACTAAAGCCAAATCCAGCTGTCCAGTGGAAAAGGGATGCCACAGCTAAAGAAATTCCTGTTAACACCGCGTGAACGACATATAACATTGGTGCAACGAACATAAATGCGAACTCTAATGGTTCTGTTACCCCAGTAAAGAAGGAAGCAAATCCTGCCGCAAGCATTAAGGACGCCACTTGTTTTTTACGAGCCGTTTTCGCCGTATGATACATCGCAAGTGCTGCGGCTGGTAAACCAAACATCATCACAGGGAAGAAACCAGCTTGGTACATACCTGTTGTTCCTTTTGTTCCATTTCCAGACCAGAAGTTACCGATATCGTTAATGCCAGCCACATCAAACCAGAATACAGAGTTGAGTGCGTGGTGTAACCCTGTTGGAATTAATAAACGGTTAAAGAATCCATACAATCCTGCTCCGATAAAATCAAGCTTACTGAACGCTGTACCGAAAGAAACCAACCCAGTGAATATAACTGGCCATGCAAAGAAAAGAACTAATGATACCACTAACATAGACACAGCAGTCATTATAGGTACGAGACGTTTTCCACTAAAGAAGGCAAGGGCGTCTGGCAGTTTTACGTGACTAAAGCGATTGTATGCAAACGCTGCGACTAACCCTGATAAAATACCAATAAATTGATTCCCGATTTTTCCAAACGCAGCATTTACCTCAGCTGGATCAATCCCTTGAAGCATTGCCACCGCGTTCGTTGAAAGCAAAGTGGTAACCACCAAATACGCCACGAGACCACTTAGGGCTGCAGATCCATCTTTATCCTTGGACATTCCTAGAGCCACCCCAACCGCAAAGAGGATGGCCATATTATCAATAATGGATCCTCCTGCTTTAATCAGGAATGCTGCAACTGGGCTACCTGCTCCCCACCCAGATGGGTCTATCCAATAACCAATTCCCATTAGAATGGCTGCAGCTGGTAAAACGGCCACAGGAAGCATAAGTGAACGACCAATTTTTTGTAAATACTTCATCACCATTTTGTTTCCCTCCTCTTTCTCCTCAAAAAAGTTATTTATATAAATTTCTTACTAACATTGGGATTCTTTCTTTGTAATGATCAATTAATTGTTGATTATGCGACCCAGCATCGTTGGCATTATTGCTTAGAAACACAGGTGGATCAATTCCTTTTTCAAGCATCAACTGAATCGTTTCGGCCATGACCGCATTCACGATCATCATACCGATAATGGAAGAACCTGAGCTAAACCCACTTGCACTCTTTGGATGTTGCAGAAGGGTATCACCAATTTCTATGTGATTATCAATGGTCAAATGAGCCATCTCAAACAAGTATTTTCCACTTTCGTGCCTAGAAGCTTGTGTGGCTGCATAACGAGGGGAAGTAATCGCAATGACATACGCGCCCCTCTCTCTTGCAATTTCTGCTACTTCAATCGGAACGGGATTTCTACCAGAAGTAGAAGCCACGATAACGATATCACCTGCTAGAATATTGCTAGTAGAAAGATGATCTTTTGCTAGACCACTCTTTTTTTCAAGATTGGATGATTCTACGGCTCCTTTATGAAGCATCAAATCCTCTATGAGAATCGGGCTAATCGGAGCGAGTCCACCTGCACGGTAAAAGAGTTCTTCCGCTAACATATGGGAGTGTCCAGAGCCAAACACATGAACGATGCCATCGCTTTGTATACATTGTGCAATCTGGTGAGCCGCATCCCTCATTTTGTCCTGTTCCTCATTTTCGACCTCGTCGAGTAAGTCTCTCAGTTTTTGAAAATACTCTTTCATCATGTTCCTCCACCTCCCCTTCTATCTCTTCATGTCGATCATAAACTTGTAGCGATCAGCACGATAAGAGGACTTTACCACTTCAATAGGCGTTTCATCTTCAAGGTATGTGTTTCTCTGAATCAGCATAATTGGTGCACCTTCTTTAATGCTTAAATACTCTGATTCAATTTGATTCGCCACCGATGATTCGATGATTTGTCTTGCATGATCAATTCGAAATCCTAACGTACCCTCGATATACTCATACAAAGAACGATTCACAATCTCCTTTGTTAGGCCCTTCACTTTGTCAACGGATATATAAGTAGTTTCAAGCGCCATTGGCACCTGGTCAGCCAAACGGATTCGTTTGATTTCGTACACAGGACTACTTTCCTCAATTGCAAGATATTTAGCGATCCGAACAGGTGCTAGAATGACTTCGAAATTTATCAGCTGACTACCTGGTTCCAAGCCCCTGGCTCTCATATCTTCGGTAAAGCTTGTTAGCCCTTGAAGACCTTGCTCGACCTTCCTTTCTGCTACAAAGGTCCCCTTCCCTTGGAGTCGATATAAGTACCCGTCATTTACTAGCTTTGTGAACGCTTGGCGAACGGTCATTCGACTAATTTGGTAGGTTTCCGCATATTCCCGCTCCGGTGGAAGGGCATCTCCAGGCTTCAAATCCCCTTTTTCAATTTGATCCTTTATCAGCTCCTCCAGCTGATAATAGATGGGAATAGGCGAGTTTTTATTAATCATACGTAACTTCCTTTTTCTTTAAATTTCCAATGGCAGCTTCATCCGCAATAATAGTGACCGAAGGATGTTGCTTTAAGATGGATGCTGGAAACTGCTCGGTCAACTCTCCCGTTAATAGATTGGCTAGCGCATCATGCTTATGCTCACCTGACACTAGTAAAAGAATTTCCTTGCTCTTCATGATTGAAGCAATTCCCATGGTAACGGCCTTTTTCGGCACATCCTCCATTTTCTCAAAATAGATGGAGTTTGCTTCTCTCGTTGACTCGGCCAACTCAACGACATGCGTATGCGAATGGAAAGAAGCACCCGGTTCATTAAAACCAATATGACCATTTGATCCGATCCCCAATAACTGAAGATCGATTCCACCTTTAGCTAGAATATGCTCGTCGTAAGTTTGGCACTCTTGCTCAAAATCTTCCGCTGTTCCGTTTGGCACAAAGGTATTTTTCAGATCAATATCAATATGGTTAAAAAAATGATCATTCATATAGTACCGGTAGCTATTTGGATTCTGTCCTGTTAACCCAATATATTCGTCCAAGTTAAAGCTCACAACTTGTTTGTAAGATGTTTTTCCAGCCTGATAATCCTCGATTAGCTTTTGATATGTCCCTAAAGGCGTACCACCTGTTGCTAATCCTAGTGTCATATTTGGATTTTCTCTTACTTTTTCACTGATATAACCTGCTGCAAGCTCACACATTTGCTCATAGTTTTTCGCTTCAATTAGTTTCATCATTTATTCCTTTCTCTGAAATGCAATCGATCCACGACAAACCGTCAATTCCACTTCCAGGTCTCCATCTAAAATAACGAAGTCTGCATCTTTTCCAACGGTAATGCTTCCTTTTCTGTCGTATACGTTTAATTGCTTTGCAGGATTAATCGATGCCATATGCACAACATCCTCAACTGTACAATTCGTGTATGTGATCATATTTTTCACGGCACGTTTCGTTTCTAGTATACTGCCTGCAAGTGTTCCATCTGAAAGCGTCGCCATTTCATTGTTCACATACACGTCTTGACCACCAAGTTCGTACACTCCATTTTTTAAGCATTTGGCTCTCATGGAGTCTGTGATTAAAATAAGTCCTTCCTTCTTCTTTTGCTGAAATGCAAAACGGACCATTTCTGGGTGAACATGAATACCATCCACAATCAACTCGGCCTTTAACTCTTCTAATAAAAGTGCTGCTCCAACTACACCTGGCTCCCGATGATGCAACCCTCTCATTTGATTAAAAAGATGGGTAACATGAGTGGAACCTACTTCTACTGCTTGCTTTACTTCTTCAAAGGTTGCATCTGAATGACCAATGGAGGCAATAATATGGTTGTCACTTAAATATTTGATTAGGTCCAATCCACCAGGAAGCTCGGACGCCAGGGTAACAAGCTTTATCGTATCTTTTGAAAGAGCTTGCCATTTTTGAAACAGCTCTGTATTTGGATGCATCATATGTTCCATTGGCTGCGCTCCCGCTTTATCAGGATTCACAAATGGCCCTTCAAGATGGATACCTAGAATCTCTGCTTGAGGTGTTGCTTGATTTTTTCTGATATATTCACCAGTGGCTTCTATGGCACTTTCAATTTTTTCTTGAGACTGTGTCATGGTTGTGGCCAAGAAGCTTGTTGTTCCTTCACGTGGAAGAGAAGTTGCCATCGTATATAAGGCGTCCTCGGTAGCATCCATCACATCTGCACCATTGGCTCCGTGAATATGCACATCGATAAAGCCAGGGAGAAGATTAAAGTGAGGAGGAAGTTCAATCACTTCGAATCCCCTTTCGTCAGGTAGCATTTCGAGTGATCCTACTTCTACTATTTTTTGATTACTGGTTTTAATATAACCGCTTTCAATAATTCCCTGTTCTGAAAACACTCTCATCCCTTTTAATAAAAGGGGTGAATGAGAAGAAATCATCCCTCTACCTTCTTTCTTTTGTGACCTTTTGCATGATTATCATATCACTCTATACATATAGTTGTCTAGACCAATTTTTATGCCAAATTAAAACAGCTGCCGACATAAAAAAGGAGCCCTAACACAGTAGGTGCTCCTAGCAACGATTTATATTTTTTCATAGATGAGAGTAGAATAGCGCGTACAAATTTGAATAAGTGGTCCAATCATCAACATAATGATCACAGTTCCTAAACCAATCGGTCCTCCAACAATCCACGCAAAAGCTAAGCCAATTCCCTCTAAAATGGTTCGAGATACATTTAACGTAATATGAAATCTCTCACTTATAATAAGCATCGTACCATCATACGGCATGGTTGGAAATTTAGAGGTTAAATAGATTCCGATACCAATACCCGTAAGAACGATTCCAGCTAGGAATGTACCCCATTGCATTGTCCAGGCAGCCTCTGTGAGTTGTACATTCTTCAAGGTGACACCCATTTGAAAATCAATGATTATTCCCCATAGAAGTACAGTAATTACTGATTCAAACTGAATTCGTTTCTTTGATAAGATGGAATTAAACACTAAATAAAACGCCTGGATGAGCATAACCCAAATTCCAACGGTAAGGCCTAATTTATTAACAATGCCAACAAAAAATGCATCCCAAGGTCCTGCTCCTACACCGGACTTAATGATTAAGCCTACTCCTAAACACGCGATCACTAACCCAATAAAAAAGAAGGATGTTTTCTTTAACATCACTAAGTTCCTCCACAACCTCCTCTCATCCGTACTTCTCCGGTGTAGAAAGAGGTAAATTAATTTTTTCCATAGGAAAAGCTCTGGAACGATATGCCCCAGAGCATTTCATATCGTGCTTTTATGCTTCAACTTTCGTGAAGAATTGTGGTAAATGCTCTTTGTGAGCTTCTAACATTTCATCAACGATTTGCTTAGCAAGTTTATCAGATTGCACAAGCGGGTTAATCGTTAATGCAAGAACAGCTTTCTTGTAGTCTCCTGTCACTGCTGCTTCTGCTGCCACTCTTTCGAAAGACTTGATTTGTTGTACAAGTCCTCTTACTGCGACTGGAAGATCTCCTACAGCGATTGGCTTAGGACCTTCTTTAGTGATAATGCAGTTCACTTCAACAGCTGAGTCATCTTCAATGCTAGCAATTGCTCCGTTGTTACGAGTGTTAACTGGTTGGATATCACGCTTGTCATTGTAGATAGAGTTAATTAAGTTACATGCAGCATCACTATAGTATGCTCCGCCACGCTTTTCTAATTGAGGTGGCTTGATGTCTAGGTTAGGATCTTTGTAAAGCTCGAATAGATCTTTTTCAAGCGCTTGAACTACTTCCGCACGTGTACCTTCTGCAGCTGCTTTTTCATGCTCTTCTTCAAGCATTTCACCTGTTTTGTAGTAATAACGGTGGTATCCACATGGAATAACCCCTACACCTTTGATGAAGTCAGGCTCCCATGATAGACCTGAAATGTTCTTCATAGTCATTTCATTTTCTGGATTAGCCATTGCTTCGATTACTTGATCCATTACACTTACACCGTCAAGGTATACATTTAGTCCATACACCATGTGATTTAGACCAGCAAAGTCAACATGTACGCGCTCAGGCTCAACTTTCAATGCCTTTGCAATTCCCATTTTCATACCGATTGGAACATTACATAATCCCACTACTTTTTTGATATTGCTGTGGCGAAGAACGGCTTCTGTTACCATACCAGCTGGATTTGTGAAGTTAATTAACCATGCGTTCGGGCAAAGTTCTTCAATATCCTTACAAATATCAAGGATGATAGGAATCGTACGAAGACCTTTGAAAAGTCCACCAGGACCGTTCGTTTCTTGTCCGATTACATTATATTTTAATGGAATTCTTTCATCCTTCGCACGAGCGTCAAGTAGACCTACGCGGAATTGAGTTGTAACAAAATCTGCACCCTTTAAAGCTTCTCTTCTATCTAAAGTTAAGTGGATTTCCATTGGAACACCAGCTTTAGCAACCATACGCTTAGCAAGATTTCCTACGATTTCTAACTTTTCTTTACCTGCTTCTATATCAACTAACCAAAGTTCTCTTACTGGTAGCTCATCGTATCTTTTAATAAATCCTTCAATTAATTCTGGAGTATAACTTGAACCTCCGCCAATTGTGACGATTTTAATACCTTTACTCATTGTTCATCCTCCTAATTAAGTACTGTTTTACTAATACCTATTTTAGAGGGGAATTGAACTTTTGAATATAGTTTTGGAAGCGTTTGATTTGTTTCACACGAAAAGGCATATGTTCCATAAAAATAACACTGTGTTTCTCTCTTGGTGTATAATAAGTAAAGTGAAGAAAAGCGGGAACATGTAAGGGAGAGAAGGCTTTGTTTACGAATGAGGTAATTGCAACATTCAATGAACTAGAGATGCTACTTTACAATTACATAACACAAAATAAAGAGAAAGTGGTCTACATGCGAATCCGCGATCTAGCAGATGAAACCCATGTATCCACCTCAACGATTATGCGATTTTGCAGAAAATTAAATTGCGAAGGATTTTCAGAGTTTAAAGTAAAACTAAAGCTATTAATTGATGAAAAAAATGAACCAAGCATTAAAAGCAGCCAGCATGTGTTAGCAGAGTTTTTTGAACGAACGCAAAATGAAAAATTCACTTCGAAATTAGAGGAAGCTGCAGAAGTAATTGCCAAAGCAGATAGCGTTATTTTTATCGGGATTGGTAGTTCAGGAATTCTTGCCGAGTACGGAGCAAGATATTTTTCAAGTTTAGGTAAGTTCTCCATGTATATTAAAGATCCATTTATGCCAATTCACGCAAACTTGAATAATAGTATTACTATTGCCCTTTCTGTTTCAGGTGAAGGGAACTATACCATCTCTCATATCCACCAGTTAAAAGGAAAAGGCAGCAAAATTATAAGCATTACCAACAATCGACAATCCACCGTTGCCAAACTAGCGGACGTGAATATTTCTTATTACGTCTCTGAGGAATTTGTAGACCACTCTAATGTAACAACACAAATTCCTGTAATCTATATATTAGAAGAAACTGCTCGACTGGTATATGAGTTGAGTAGGAAGAAGAACTACGAAGAAACCCCTCCTTTGTAATAAATGACCATAGAAGAGCTCCGAGCAAAAATCTCGGAGCTTCTTCGTATATTATCTTCTTTAAGTAAAGTCCCTCCATAAGAACATCAACTAAAAATGCAATGATCAACACCACTAATTAAGTGTATTACCTCTTTGAACATGTTACGTATAATTGTAATTAAAAAAATTGAACATTCATACTTAAAATCTCCCCTGATTGAAAAAGCTATTCAGTAGATAAGTAAAACCCTTATTGGATTTAGATACTATTGAAAATGTAATTGAGTAATTCTAAATATTTGTTATAGACTATTCTTAATATCAATTTTTAGGAGGGTGAGCAGGATAACATACCTATTATTACTCATTGGTTTTGCATTATTGATCAAAGGGGCAGATTTTTTTGTCGAAGGGGCATCAAAAATCGCACAGGCACTGCACGTTTCTCCTTTATTAATCGGGCTAACTATTGTCGCTTTCGGGACTAGTTCTCCAGAAGCTACGGTGAGTATTGTTGCAGCTCTTGAGGAAAATGCTGGAGTCGCCATTGGAAACGTAGTAGGAAGCAATATTTTCAACATTACTTTTGTAGTAGGGTTAACGGCACTTTTGTCTCCATTAAAGGTTGAAAGTGAAACCATACGAAAAGAAATTCCCTTTACTTTACTAGCAAGTACTGCCTTATTAATTTTAATAAGTGATATAAGTCTTCAATCGTTAAGCGCTAATTTTATCACAAGAGGAGACGGATATATCTTCTTACTATTCTTCGCTATCTTCTTGTACTATATCTTTGAGGTAGCTAGGCATAGTCGAGATAGAATGAAGGAAGAAAATACAACAGTCGAGAAACCTCCTTGGGGAAAGAACATCTTTTTTACAATCGGAGGTCTTGCTGCGATTATTTTAGGTGGTGATTTAACGGTTAACAGTGCCACTGAAATTGCCTACTCCTTTGGAATGAGTGAGACATTAGTCGGATTAACCATCGTTGCAGTTGGAACATCATTACCGGAACTTATTACTTCCATAACAGCAGCCATAAAAAAACAAAGTGAAATTGCACTTGGAAACATTGTTGGAAGTAATATTTTTAACATTCTATTTGTTCTTGGCGCTGCATCGGTTATTTCTCCGCTTGCTGTTGATCCAAAAATCGTGGTTGATGTAGTACTAATGATTATCTTAACAGTAGTACTTCTTATTTTCTCAAGGTCAAACTCTCGAATTGGAAAAATTGAAGGAGTCATTCTAGCTGTTGCTTATATCATATATATGATTTATATCATTCTAAGGAATTAAATGAATTTTCTTATATATAACAAAAAGAGTAGTCATTTTGACTACTCTTTTTTGTCAGGTGCCTGGCGACGTCCTACTCTCACAGAGGGAAACCCTCAACTACCATTGGCGCTGA